>NZ_JBHTNH010000057.1:0-45495 GCF_042679865.1 Lentibacillus salinarum
AAATACATTATATTTTTCTTGGAAATCATTCATAACGGTCAACTCCCAGGTAATTTAATAGGTTTTTACCTAGTGTTGACACCTATATGAGGTTTTAGACTAAACACTAAATAGCGAAGAAGCAATTCATTCAAATCATGAACTTGTCTAGCAAGATTTTGAGTTTTAGAACTTACCCTCGCATAACCGATGATCATTAAAAAACACCTCTATATGTAATTCAATTATCATACAACCCTAATAATACACCGAAAACACCTTCAAATCAATGTTCATTTATGTATCGTTAGAGTGTACTCTAATTGAACAATAAAAAAGATTGAATGACAGCTAGATAGCTTGGTAAACTTTGCTTGTCTTTAACGGGAACAAAAGTTCTTTTTTATTGACTTAACTTAAATAAACGGGTTATAATATAATCAACCCCCTAAGGGAATGTATGTTCTAATTGACACCCTTTTATTTTGACCACCTTATAATGGTGGTCTTTTTATATAAATTACTGAAGAAAGTATATAATCGGTTATTTAAAGTTCATTATCCAAGAGAGGAAGAATAATTTTGCAGCTGTCTGATTTCGAAAGAAAATTAGTCACGGTTCTGCAACACGATAATAAAAAGGGAAAGGTGGCTTCTATTCGAGAATTAGAGATGCGTTTAGGGTATAGTTCAGATAAGATTCAAAAAAGCATTAATGATTTAATAAATAGAAATTGGATCGAGAAAAATAATGGGGAATGGATTATAAAAAACAAACTGTTTTAATTGTAATGTTGGTGTTTTGCATAATCCCTCAAAAAGGTGGAATAAATTGTTTGAAACTTCTTGTGTTGATCTTCCAATACAGAACGGGCGCTTTCTAATTCTGTTAAAGCGCTCTAATATGCGATATTGGCGCCATTCCTTATTAGAGAATAGTGCCCGTTAGCGGAAGACTCGAACTCAAGATAACACAAACTTTTAATTATATAAGTAAGTCCTTCTGAAAAAAATTCATTTCCATCTAGTACCTTTTCAACGAAAATGAGTCAGTAAAACAATCATATGGATTAGACATCGTTATAAACCTTTTCGTACATAAATTTAAATGGGGAGAATAACCTATTGGGTAATCGTCACCGTTAGTTATGTCTCGATATCAAGAGAATTATTTGAAATTTAACATTAGTAGTAACTGACCAAATTATGTATTCCCACGTTTTACACAAAGATTAAACCGGGTCAATTAGAGTTAGGTTGATTGCATTAAAAAGTGCATGTCGGCACATACTGCCCTGTATTTATCCATTCATAACACTGGACGGACGGCATCCCGTTCCATCGGTGACCTAAAAAGAGCGCTAAAAGAGCCGGCCCGGCATAAAATAAATGAACTTTCTCTGCATCCACTTTGGTAGCTGCAGCTTTAATTTCCTTTTTTAATTTGTTTACTACCAGACTAGCCTGCTCTGCAGTAGTTATTGGTGATTCTGTATGCATATAGAGTTTTGAAGAATAGCTTAGTTTTTCACCTTTTAAATAAGCTGTAACTTCATCGGAAATGCTGTCTCTTGTAATCCCTATTGTAACAATCAGCTGTTTATCCAAACCTTCTTCGAAATCAACTGCAAAGTCACATCCTGGAGTTTGGTTATTTGGATGTTTGTTTGTTGCCCAAATATCACCTTCTCTTAGCTCTGCTTCAATAGTAAATCCTGATACCGATGAAAATACAGCTCCTATTGCCATAGCTGAAGATAGTCTGCGATGCCCACTTAAATGAATCCTTTTAGAAGACCGGTTCTTTTCAATCCACTTTTTTGTTGCAACTATATTATTGTACATCTCTTCTGTCCAAACAGCTGACTCTGGATATTTTCTTTCCTTACCACCAAAAAAGGATTCCCATAAAAAATTTATTTTTCTGGGTTCTTCGGGCAATTCATTAATTTCTGTATGAATATGTACTTTTTGATCATGTGGTATAGTATCTTCACTAATAACTGAATGCATAGCTTGCTTTAACCATTGACGGAACACCGGTTTATTTTTTTGTGACCGGACAACGCTGTGCAACACATCAAATACTTTTTCTTGTTCACTTCCTCTTAAATCATATCCTGGGAGATGTCGAATGAATTCGATATTAAACATACCCTTTGCCTGTTCACTAAGTGATCCCCATTTATCCTCAATGGAAACCTTACGGAAAAGAAATTCTGCCATTTCTTCACTTTTGCCTAAGCCGATTACCTTTTCTTTATAATCTTCATAAGAGTTTTCAAACACACCTGATGTTTGACTGTAGAACGGATAAGGATCGCGCAACCTTCTCAATCCATTTATCAGAGGATGTAACTTTTCAGATAACCCTGTACAGGACAGTGTGAACCATCGGTATGTGCCCGGGCTGCCTTCGTCCATATTCTTAAATCGATCGATTTCTTCCCAAAATTCTTTTGGTATTATCCGATGGTCCTTAGCTTCAATCGCCTCAATCACTTCTCCTTTCTGAGGATCAAAAAATTTTGCTTCAATATCACCTACCGATTCCCAAATTACAGAAGAAAAACCCTCAAAAGATAACCAATGTGGAAGTTTGCACAAAATAAGGTACTCTTGAAAATCGAAACCAGAGGAAGCAATATCGCCTCCTGTAGATTCTTTTTCTAACAACGAGGGTGATTGCTTTCCATTTTCATTTTTCACCATTCACTCTACCTCCTCTCTTATTAAATCCCCTAGTATCATTGGATTTCCCGGTACAAAGATTGACACACTTCCCTCAACTTCCCCCTCATTCCTCTTTACCAATAAAAGCATAACGAAGTTTGCTCCCACAGTAGGATCGTTCACGATTTGCCACATAGTTTGCCTATCCCTTATACTCGGCGTTAGCTCGAAGGAGGGATGCGAGTGCCATTCCCCTAAATAATTAAATTTGGTGTAGTTACATTTTGTTTTATTAAAAAAATCAGTCAGATGATTTTTTAACGACTGGTGGATATGCCGAATAAAAGATACTACAGTCCCGCCTGATCGTTGGATGGTGAAATCACTAATCCGGAATACCCCTTCGCTGACATGTTCCCCTAAAAGCACACCTCCAATTTCCTGTGTCCCGGCTACTATTAACTCCTTCTTCAACTCCTGTTCAATTGCCTTAGGAAGGATAAGCTTAATCATCACTTTTCTCCAGTAAAGATGCAATAAAATCAATGGTTCTATTACGTTCTTCTTCATTTTCTACTGTTTCTGTTTCATCTGGTAGATGGTTAATATGGACAGGGCGTGTATCAAACGGCGCTTCGAATATCCAAGAATTTGACAAACCTATCAAGTACATTGAATAGGGATATATGGATTGACCAGGTTGTAAGACAGTATCCAACACAAAACGAGTAAGGTGACCAGCTATTATCGAAACATCGGCATCTGAAGCTACCATTACTTCTTCCTGCTGGTCTTCTGTTGCATACAATTCACGGATCTTAAATTCAAATTCGGGTAGATGCATGGTATATCCATTAAAGCCTTTTCTCATCGTCAGTGCATCCGGATCAGCTTTTGGTCGGCTTCTTGCAATTAATCCTCCAATCCCACCAGCAAAAACCTCACCCCAAACCATTGGCTTTCCATAGGTAGTCCCAACCGCTGACAAGAAATTAAATACTCTTGGGTTGGCTGTTGAATCTATGATCAAGTCGCAATTACCTAGCTTGGACAGTACCGTATTTAATGAGGTTGTTGCTTCTTGACCGGATAAATTAATTTTTGAAACTTCTACATCCACAGCAGATGATATATTCATTAATTGATTTTCTACTGCATCTACTTTATGGGAAGCAACACTTTTCCAATCCAAAGTATGACGCACCAAGTTCCCCGGTAAAAAGACATCGTCATCCACTAAATAAAATTTTCGGACTCCTGTCCTCGCCAATGATTGCGCTATCTTACTGCCTAAAGATCCCAAACCGACTAACCCAATCTTCTTTTCGTTCAAACCGACCAATTGATTGGGAAGTCTCTCTTTATGCTCTTCCGTTACCAAAGGAATGGAGAACAATTTTTCTTTGCTTGTACTACTCATTAGGACATGGGGATTGTTTTCATTATCCATTGCAATAATTAGTTTTTCTTCTGACAAAGGATTGATTGATTCCGTATCGTAATGTTGTTCCCATTGATTGATCGTATTCAACTTCTCAACTTCAGTTGACGATAGATCAGTCTTCAATAATAATCCTGTTAATTCATAATTAGGTTTAATATCGTCCGGTAAAGAAGTGTTTTCCCAAACACTTCCTTCAATGTCCTCTATTTCAAGCACATGCAAAACAGCTGTTTTACGATCCCCAAAAATAAAGACAAACTTTATGTTCGCCACATAATTTTCCTGTAAATTTGATATGATGTTCAGGAGTTCAGGTTCAACATGTAACCTGAATATTTTGTTTCTTAAATTTTGTCCTTGTGTTAAAAAGTGTCTGGAAATGACAAGATGCTTTTCCCCTGTCTCGCCTAAAGGATTTTCCATATAAATTAAACGGTAGGTACTTTCCAACATATTCGCTCCAGTAACAGATCGATACCAATTATCTGGTCCCCATTCCAGACACAAGGAACCATTTTCATACTGGTGAGACGACCAATCCGCCTCCTCCTCCATTGGTGTTACCATTGGCGGTGTCGATGGAAAAAAAGGTGGATAAGTTAATTTCACTTCATAAAGGTGCCCATGGGATTTTATTTTGGCTATCAATGCTAACCCATCATCCAAAATCCACTCTGTTTCCTCTAACCATGCTGCCGTTAACTGTAATTTTTCAATTTCATTCTTTTCCTTGATTAGACGACTTGTGTCCGATAAAAACCAAAATTTCATTAAGCAAACCCTCCAGGTTTATTTGGTTTTATCGGGCGGTCGGGAAAAGATAAAGAAGGTTCTACAGCATTCTTTAACAGGGAAGAAGAGTTTGCACTTTCGGTGGTTGGAAATCTCGGCCCGAAAATCTCTCGCCATAATTTAAGCCCCTTTTCTTTATCAGTTTCATTGATCGCTTTCCTTCCTTTTTCCGCATGGGATTTAACTTTATAATAAAATCCCTCAAATGCATCAAAAGTAATGCCGTTCATGACCGAATTACCCGGAACCCCAGGATCTTCAATGTGAGGCACCATACGTAACCCAATATAAAAAGCATACTTTTCTACGATTTTTTCTAAGGTCCCTACAAATAACTCATCATACTGCTTTTCGTCCTTATCCATGCATTCTGCTGCAATACATTCAATTACAAATCCTTTTGGTTTCTTAGCAATAGTAGGATTTTGCCTGCGCCACCATTTCATCAATTTAACTAGTGGTTTAAATCGCCCTCCACTATCCGTGTTTACTTCTGTTGTCCATTCTGTATGCTTGGGAGGGTCAGTCTCAACCCATTCCTCTTTCTTACGATCCGGAATATATAAAGTGCCATCCTTGCCATTGGGTGCAATAATCGGCACCACATCCATATCTACTTTATTTGTTTCAATTCCTACCGAGCGAGCTTGTTTCCGAATAGTTGAATATTTAGGTTTCAATGTATCGTACAGTAAATCAATGACCTCTTGTTGTTCATCGTCTTTTATGTGATTTGTCACCACAATTATGTCTACATCTGGACGAGAAACAATCCCATCTTTCTTCCTTGGTCTGATAGCCGTATTTCGTTTATATGAACCGGATAAGAAGTCCGTTTCACGGTAACTTTTGAATGTGTCATCATCTTTAAGGTACTTTCTTAGGTTTTCATGACCTGCGCTAGCATCACTTTTTGTAGTTTGGCTTGGTTCAATATCGCTTAAAAGCTTCCTAAACTGTGATTGTGCTCCCAAATAAATGACCTCCCCATTTTTCCATCACTCTCTAAATTCATCATAACACGAACATATATTCCCTAAAAGTTAAAATTCAATGATTCTTTTCGAAAACACCCATGTATGGTAAAGAACCGAGGGGATATGAGCGAATAACCCTCTTGGACAATCCGGCCCGAATGTTTAAGTATTTTCCTTGACAAAGATACTCTTCATCTTTTATTTACAAACTCTTACTTTAATAACAAACCCCTTTTCCTTAGAAAATGCGCTTTTTAATTGTATTCTATCAGAATTATCTCTAAAATTGTTAACTTTGACTAATATGAGTTGTATTAAAAACGAATGTTTTTGAAACAACATGGAATAACTTATTTTTTCTTAAATAACAATAGGATTATCAGTTTCAAAAGTTTATTCAAAAACTATGCATTTAAAACTACCTTTTGTGATACAATTTGACTTGAAAGGTGGTTATTTTATGCCTCAATACATTTATGGGTATGCGAGGGTCAGTACCCAGCAGCAAGATTTATCCCGACAGGTAGATTTACTGGAATCCTATAACTGTAATGAAATATTAACGGAAAAAATGACCGGGACCAAGGCTGATCGACCTGAATTAGAACGCTTGAAAGATAAAATAAGACCAGGTGACATGGTTGTCGTTGAAAGTTTCTCAAGACTCGGCAGAAGCACAAAGGATTTAATTAATCTGGTCAATTACTTTGAAGAGCATGATGTAAAATTGGTCAGCAACAAAGAAAACTTTGATACATCTACGCCGCAAGGAAGGTTGATGATGACCGTTTTTCAGGCATTCAGCCAATTTGAAAGGGATTTGATTGTAGAACGCACGAAAGAAGGATTGAAAAGTGCCAGAGCCAGAGGTAGAAAAGGCGGACGTCCAACAGTGAATCAAAAAGACATTACTAAGGCCATCAAACTGTATCATACCGAGGAATACAGTGTGAAAGAAATTGAAGAAATGACCGGAACCAGCAAGGCTACGCTGTACCGTTATTTAAGTAAGGAAGGGAATGAAAGTTCATAACTCACGATTTTTGTTTATTAAAAGAATCAGGTGCAAAACAGCACTTTAAATTAGTGCAAATTAACGTTAAAAGTAATAATTCAAGAGTAGATATTATTAATTTTGATTTTGGCGGAATTTGAATCAATGTAGAGTGAGAACATTAGGCGTTGCATTACATCTAACCAGTCAACATTCAGCGTTCCTCCTTTTTCATGTCGAGTATATATTCCTATTCCAGCGCAAAATCACAAGAGTCCATGCGCATCAATCCCTAGATCCCGCAAGCCTGTAGCTTGCGGTCACAATCAAGGGTATAGCTTTAATGTTTCGGCGTTCATGAGATACGGCTCGATCACATCATTGAATTGAATATGTACCATATCGTCTTCATACACGATCCCTTTAAACCAAGGAAACCAACCGGATTGTAATTCCGTTTTAATCATGATGTTTTTCTTCGTGAGTTCGTCCATTATTTTCTCCACTTTGGCATGATAATCATTACCGGAAATACCTGCTACTTTTATGAACTCTGAGATTGTAAACGAAACATCGGGAAAAGATTCGGGTGATTTACTAACTTTACCGGCAGCATATCGGATGATTTTATGCTCGGTTGCTGTCAACTCATCCTCATAAATCGCTTCAACCAAATCATTTGATTGATAGATTTGCATTTTTTTCTCTGTGTTCTTCTCTTTCGAATTTGTCATGATGATACACAACCTTGTCTTAAATTTATACATTCTCATATTATGCCATAATATGAGGCGCATTTCGACAGATTCAATGACAAGTCACAGATTGAGGATGGACATAGAACAATAGCAAAAGGACAGTAAAGGAGTGAATCATATGCCCGCAACTGCCCGAAATCCAAAAGATCCAACATTAGAAGAATTAATGGCGGGGGTCACAAAAGAAAAATCAGCATGAAGAAATTGATTGGGGGAAGCCAGAAGGGGAAGAAATCTGGTAATAATACTTATGTGTGATACTTCCATAGATTATGACAAGCCAAATCGATGCGAGTGAACCCGCATCGGTGTCGTCTACTATTTATTGACATTGAAAACTTAAATACCTCACGAATAATAAGAACAAAAATTCTAAATACGAACGTAAATCAAAATAGATTATTCTTCTTATCCACGTAATGATGTACTTTGTATTTATATGCGGCCCTTTTATGTGACCGTCGAAGCAGTGAAATTGGGCAAAGACCCAATGAAGCTTATTTGTTTGGCTTTATTTTTGCTCATGAGTTTCCCAACCTTTTCCTGAGTTTTTGTTGCGAGCCCGGGTTGTTGGTCTCTCTTTTCCATGTGGGGATTCCTTTTAGGTCATAGTCTCTCTAAGAAACCAAAGGTATAATACCTTGTGACTTAGGAATTATGTGGTTCTCACAGGTAAAAAGTGGGGTGGTGATAAGTCTTTCGTTAATTTCAGATTTGTGTCAGTTGTGCCAGTTTATTTCAAGAAGTTTTTTTATATTTATATATTTGCTTTTTTATTTTTTTATATAACTTTATATAAAAAACAGGCACAACTGGCACAAAAATATAAACCACTGAGCCAGTAGGATTTTAGTGTGAATATTTGTGCCAAAATGCAATTTGAAACAGGCACAAGACGGGCACAAAACGACGAGATGGGCACAAAATATAAAATATATTATCAACCACGTGATATTTTCTTGTGATTTGTGCCCGTTTAAGTGTAAAAATACGAAAATGCGCCCGTTTTGTGCCAGGAATTACTCGTCATTTTGGCACAAAAAAAGACTAGAGGTTCCATCCTCCAATCTTTTTATGTGACTTATATACGTTCTAATCCCTTATACGTATCTTTGCGTTTTGAGCTCACTATACCATTACTTAATCTTTGTTCATCGTACGCAAGATAGTTCCACGGACCAAGGTTGCCCCTACCATCATTTTTATACAAACCATATGTTTTTATCAATGGTTCCCCTTTATCCATCCTACCTGCTGACCTTACCGATTTTTTACGACTATCCACCCATTCGCCTTGTGACTCTATAATCGGGACAAGGTTATCAAAAAACTCACGTTTTTTCAGCGTCTTACCATTTGGGTTATTCATAATCCGCCATTGCTTGTAAACATCATATACAAACTGTGTCGGTAATAAAGACCAAGCCCACTCATTTTTTAGTTCGTTCCAAAAATCCAATACAGGGTCGTTATTTTCTTTGTAATCCGATAACAACTGAGCTGAGGCACGTGGCAGGATGAACTCCTCAAAGTCTAAACTCAATGCCTTGTGTAGCACGTATTCCAATACGTCTCTCCGATTGATATAATCATCTTTAATGTATTTCCTTTCGCCATTGTTTGTGAATGATTTCAGAAACGGAACCGGAAGAATGCGGCGATAGAACGAGTCTGTTTTATCCTTCGTTTTTGGCATACCATTCATCATCTGAATATTCGTACCTAAGAATTTCATACGTAACATTGACTTGTGTTTTCTGTTAATGTTTATATCATCACCTGTTATACTCGCTTTGAAGTCTTTAGATGATTCTAAATACGTATTCACGTCGTTTTCGTCCGCTATGTTAGCCGCTACACCTAACAGAGTATCTTTCGAAAATTCATGGTTGAAATCCGCAACGGATAACGAAGCGTAGTTTCCTTTCCCGAGTAAGTTTTTAATTAACTGACCAAGTGTACCTTTACCGTTATTTCCTTTTTCCGAATAAAACCATATACTCTTGTGGCGGGAATGGTTCGGCTGCAAGCAGTCCGCAATAACCTGCCATATTAGTTCTATGACTTCCTGGTCGCCGTTGAATAAGTCTGTCATCCAACTTTCCACGTCCCACTGATAACCATCCGGTGCTGTATACACAGGGTTTATTGGGTGTGGTTTATAATCCACCGGGATTTTTGTTAGATACACGTACTCGGCGCTGAACGGCATCAGCTGCTTCGTTTCCTGATTATAGATTCCGTTGTTTACCGCGAACAAGTGACGCTTCTTCGTCTGCTCGACTGTCGGTACTGCCCGCTCGATCTTGTACACTACCTCATCCATTTCGCGTTGCTTAAAGTTAGGCGCCAGCCGCTCCATTATCTCATAAAGAAACGCCCTGCTCGGATTGTAAACCCCCATCTTCGGGGAATCTTTGTTGTGGTCATATATTGCAAGCAGTGTGTCGTCAGGTCGCTCCGTCATCTGTATATTTCTGAGTGTGAAAATAGACATCATGATCACTGCTACTTCATCGAATTCTATTTTCGTCGGGACGTGTTTTTTTAACGATTTCGCGACAGTCATGTTGTATTCTTCCACACTCTGTATCTTGGACATCAACGCATCTTCGCCGACACGCAGTAAAAACTTTTTATTAATTTGTTCCGGAGGGTTCAGATTGTTCAAAAATCGCGAAAGGTATTTCGGGATGTAAACATCATCCGGCAACTGCACACGGTTATTCGACTGACCGTCATCGTCGCTGTTTCCTGTAACATTTCCATTATTATTTCCACCATTACCACCGGTATTATCACCTACGGTTACAGCGTTATATCCATCTTCGTTCTTGACTTTTTCAGAATTAGTGTTATTATTAGTAGTAACTATAAAGCTCATATCGGGCATATGATGCCACCTCTCATATTTTTTGTTTGGTGTTGCGTTTCGTACAATTCGAAGCAAAGTAGTTCTGACCCTGGCACGGTCAGTAATCGAAACTCGAACGTTTACGTCTAGCTCCTGTTGCGAATGTCGCTTCAAGGGGCTATTTTTCCCTTTGTTTCTGTTTGTCAAAAAGGATTGTTAGATCCATTTCTTCCTCACTGAGCTACATCACCATCATCCCTCCTCTGCATAAACCATCGCAGTAATTAGCTCGGCTTTTGTTATGGCTGCGCTTGGTGGACTGGTCGTCCATCTATTTGCACTTGATGATGATAGCGCTGCTCCGGAAAGATTTTCTCGTGAAGTTTTTCGATTGCCAAATCCACGACGTCCTGTTTGTGTACACTCCCAAGTGATATTTGTCCTTGAAAATGTCCTATTAATTCATCAATTTTAGTTGCATTTTCTTCCTTAATACGAACGCTTGTGAAAATTCTACCATTCGGCATATTCAAACCTCCTTTTTCTTTGTTACTACAATGATAAGCCATGATACTAAATGTCATCAATAGTCCCCTGAGAACATTTGTTCACATGAATATACAAAAAGTTTAAAAAAAGTCATTGACAAATCTCTCTATCTATGAATGAAGCGATATACGTTTTTTTAATTACCTAGATCCCTTGAAACATTACTTCGTTCATCAAAAAGGTGGGTACAGTGAAACAAGAATTTCGCGTTTTTAACTTCTCACGTATTTAAGAAATTCATCCTCTGGTTGAAACCACTTCCTCCTGGAGATACTTCACTTCACCCACCAATTTCATGAATGCATTAGCAGGGGTGATTACTTCATTCTGATCGCCATCCGTATCGATCGTGAAGGGTTGTCCACCTTGAAGCATAAATCTATACCAATAGTGCTCACAAAGTAATCAAGCTACTGAGCGGTTCGCCTTACTGTGAGCGCTGTTGTAGTTCAATGAACCTGAAGAAAATTAAACACCGGTGCGGAATTCCGCACCGGTGTTTTGTTGTAAACCTTTACAAAAGATGGATGACTCTTTGGTCGAACTACTTAATTAACAAACCTCTTAGTGGTATCAAGAGCTTGTCTAATACTTTTTTCTCAGTTGGAAAATATATTTTAGAAATAATATTCTGCACATGATCCATGTCTTTATGTTAAAATTGAAAATATTAGACTAAGTAAACAAAAAAAGGAGAAGTTCCCTTTGATTGCTACATTCAATATCTTTGCTGAAGATTTAATTGCTCAGCAAAGGAATGCTGTAAACAACACTAAATTCCATAAAAAGGGTAGGGTGATGCAGATAATCGTATCAATTTCATTGGTTATGTTTGTTTTAATAATGGCTGGATATTCAACATATTTTGTTATTTTTGGGTTTATTTTGTGTTTAATTCTCATTCCTCTGATATGGAAGTCTTACGAGCACGCCATTCTAACTCGCTATAAAAAAGATATTATTAAACAACACAAACACAAAATAGGCTCCTTCACTTTGAGATTATCAGAAGAAGAATTAATCAAAGAATCCCATAATTTAACTGAAAAGTTTCGATGGGATGAATTAGAAAGACTCGCAGAAGATGAGGAGCGCTATTTCCTATACTTTACAGATCTAGCTGCAATCACAATAAAAAAAGAACCTGACAACATGAATGAAGAACAGGTTATGGATTATCAATCGTTTATAGAATCAAAGTTAAGGAAATGATACAGGTTTAATCATACGAAATCGTCCAAAAAATTGAAAACGCGTTGACCAAGATAAAACAATAAAGTATGATGTTTCACTACTGATTAATTAAACCATAATGTTCGAGAAATGCTTGTTCTTCTTCTTCAGTGGCCAAACGGTAATTATCTACTTCTAAGAAGTCTCGTAGCTCTTCAGGTGGGTTCGACACCTCGAGCAAAAAAGTTTTATGAACTTCAATTAAATTACTAAAGTCTCCGTTTTCCCACTCTGTTAAGAATTCTTGAAAGTATTCATGCGTTTCTGCATCTAATTCTAAACCCTCAATGTGATTTTTCAAATATACTATATTATCTTCTGTTAAAGCTGCATAATCTGATGGGGTTTCAAATTCTCCCAATTGAGAAGGATATACCGGTGTAAAAGGAAAGGTCGGAGCGTCATTACCTTTCAATTCTCTGACTCTCTTTGATTCAACTTTTTGAGAAGTCATCTGAACAATTTCTCTTTTAACATCTTCGATCGTTGTCATACTCCCAAAATTGTCTTTAGTTTCGTTAAAGCGTTCTTGTGTCCAATCTTCCGGAATTGTTTCGCTATTAATTTTGGTTTGTGATTCTGAGTCCTCTACAAACTCTGGGGTTTCTTGGCTAGTTGTTTCTGCTTCTTCATCTGATGATAAAACAACATAAGATACTCCCCCAATGAATAATAATACTATTAATATTATCGCTGGTAGCTTTTTCATTCCCTTTCTCCCCCTTGTTTTTTTCTAATTATTACATAAACTTCTTAATTTGGGAACTAACGCAATCGACGACTCCGATATTATCAACATAGGCGTTGATTATGTTGCTGCGAATTACCCGTGGACAAGCGCCGGGTTCTGGTGGGACAATAACAACATGAATGCACTATGTGATACAAACCCTTCCGTTTCTGAAGTGACATTGAGAGTCAATGGCGGATATAACGGTCTATCAGATCGTCAAATGTACTATAATAGATGCGTGAACGCCATTTAATAAATTAAATTAAACTAAACAAAAAAGTGGCGATTTGTCTTGAATAAGACCGCCACTTTTTTTATTAATCCATTTCAATTTTTTCGATGTACTCAATAATTTTTTCATTGCTTAAGGCTTCAATTTCCACTTTCTCTGTGTCGTTGACAATACGCTCCGTGGTATTTTTTATTTCCTCTTTATCCACTTCCCCGCCCAACCTTTCATTCCAACGTACAGGTACTTTATATCTATCAATGGTACCATCCCCATTCCCGCTGTATGTGACCGCTCCATCTACGACGCGGGTGCCCTTCAACATAATCACATCTTCAGGGTAGGTAGCACTTACATCTTCGTGTTTAGGATTAAGCGGCGTACCAGCAGACTTTTTTATAACATATAATTTATCGATCTCCGGGTTTGGTCCTAGTTGGTGCCAGATTCTTGCGTATTCTATTTTCTCAGAAGAGTATTGAGATAAATCAACATCTTCATCGCTAGATCCATCTTCCGTTTGTGAGGAGGCGGTATTGGGTTCATCGTTTTCTAATTCGTTTGATGAATGATTACTGGAATCGCTCTCTTTTGAATCAGTTGTGTCCGCTGTGGACTCTGATTCATCTTCTTCCGTATCTGATGAATTCTCATCCGTTTCAGAATTTATGACAGAGTCGTCTTGCTCGGTATCTGCTTCTTCGCTCTCAGAATCTTGACAACCTGTGAAAATCAAAGCAATTAAAAGCAGACTTGTAAAATAAAGCAGCACTTTAAATTTTCCCATTCAACCTACCCATCCTTTCCCATTAATTCTTTTTTTTTCTAAATAAAAATATATGTATTCGGGCGGAAAAAGAAAAAATTTCCGACCCAACATACATCGTATTATCTATCATCCAAAATAACAAGATTTTTTGTGATTTTTCTGCAATCCCTGCACGAAATGTCTCAGCGTATAAAGCAACACACAATGTGCCGTCTCTTATGTAGCATGGAACCGCCGCGGTGCTTCATTAAACCGACAGTCTTTTAACGAGATTGTCGGTTCTTTTTTTTATAGTCACGCGTTACCGGTGATAAATCAAAACCAGGAAAACCTCGTTGCTACACGGCTGTTCCGCAACCAACAAAACGCGTGACATCATTTATAAAAGGAGAGGTCACACATGAATGCAGGATTCGCCAAACTAATTATATCTATCAAAAAATCGATTCAACAAGACATGCCGAAAAACAAAACGGATTGGGGTTATCTATGCATGTTCACCGGTGCGCTTGTGTTTTTATATGTTTCGCTTATTAATGCTTGAAAAATATTAAATCAATCAGGAGTGATACTAAATGGAACCAGAAACATTAACGTTCGAACTAAACAAACCCTATTTCGTGATTCCCGAACTGGAACTCGATTATATAGCCAGCGAAGACAAAGACCTTGCTATACACGAGCTAGAGCAATATATCCAGTGTGAAAACGCCACGCCAAGATCAGGCGCATCCGTGATTCAGTCTGGCGATATGATCTATATTCCAAGCACACGGACGATTGACTATGCAGACATGATGTTCTATTATGCGGACGCATGCTAAACCGGTAACCTTATGATAATAGGGTTACCGGTTCTTTTTTGTAAAACTGACCGTAAAAAAAATAACCACTCCTGTCAGTTTATTTTTTGTTTGCAAATCGTTTTTTCGTGTTATAATAAACATAGAAACAGAAAAAAGACATAAACTAATAAAGACCGAAGATACGGTAATATCTCCGGTCAGCAATGAATCGCTCCCCTTCAAGAGGGGTCAGCGCCAGTAAGGAATAGACCTCACCCGGCTGCTAAACTCAGGGAGGTCTATTTTTTATGGTCTAATATCGTCACAACGAGTGTTGCAAAAGCGATCATGATGACCATTGTCTCAAAAACAGACATAGGCAACACCCCCTTCCGTTATAGCGTATCGCAAGACACTACAACCGACAGGAATGCGCCGACCTCCCTTGAGGAAAACACGATTATTGCATATTTCCATTATATCAATTGTCTGAGAAGTGTACAGACGTTTTTTAATTTTCCTCTGGCCTGGCTTCTGGCCATTACTTTGATTGATTCACTCAATGGAAAACCTCCCAAGGAGGGAGGTGCTTGCCAATGGATATTGTTAGCGCTACCGTCATTATACCACGAAAATTATAATTGTACACATCCGCATTTTAAGCGAGAATAAAGGCATTTGCTGTTATTCCGCAATCGCGCCCGATTGTTTAATAATTTTTCCCTTAATCTATCACAGTATTCAAATTTGCTGTGTCGGTTTTCGAACAAGACCCATAATACCTGCAATAAGATAAAAGATTCCAGGGATAATGCCAAATCCTATAGTGATAATGGCAGCTAAGACAGACACTACAATGTAGATGATACCCGCACTTTTAGGACGCTTATTCCCTTTAATTAAAAAGATTGCTACGATACCTAATATAATAGCAAGAATGGATGTAACAATAAAAAGCCATCCGCCTGTATTCATTCCTTCTATCAGGGTATCTATATCATTTATACCTATTTGAGATTCCTGATCTTTGATTTCTTGTAGAAACTCTTCGTTATTTTGAAGAAATAACATAGTACCACCTAAAGCTGCGAGTAGCACATAAAATAGAATTCCAACTACACTTAATATAATTTCTGCTGTTCTTTTCATTATATAATCCCCCATTTTTTCTTTACACGTTAAACCTCGTTTGATTTGGTAAATATCCTATTTATCTTCATCTTTAAATCCAAATATTATATACAATCCTATTATAGAAACACCAATAATTATCTCCGCTATTGATTATAAACTTACTCCTAAAGGCATTGTATTTGATATTTTAGACGTTGGACGAATGGTCTTTAAAAAAGATATAATAAGCTAAATACAAAAAGAAAAAGCCACCAATTAAACCTAATATATTATCCCAATAAAAGTATAGTAAGGGGATTGGAATTAAAATTAAATAAATAATTCCCCAAAAGATTCTTTGTTTTTTGGGCATCACTATAAATCATCCCCCCTTCTCTTCCTCAAGTAAAATAGAAAAAGAAATGGAATTACACCACATATTAAAAATATTACTCCTGTTAAGATACCATCAGTTGCGGTAAATCCTTCATTAAGCGAGGTGAAAATACCAATAGTAATACTAATCAATGCTAATGCGATAAATGAAATCATTAGCCCTTTTTTAGCAGAACTTTTATTATTCTCGTGATCCACACCAACATCCATTGATAAAAATGCCAATATAGTCGTTGACAATATAAAGATAATCCACAGAGGATTTTCTTTCATTCCGCCCATACCTTCAGTAACAAGATCGTACCCCAATATGCCTACGATACCAAGTGTTTGAACAGCATAAGCAACACGTATTTTTTGCAGATTTTTCAATGTTAGGCGTTCATCGGTTGTCATTGATAAAAATGCCAGTATAACCGTTGATGCTACAAATACGATCCACAAAGGATTTTCTCTTATACCATTCATTCCATCAGTAACAAAGCTGCCTCCTAATAAGGCCACTATCGCGAGTGTTTGAAGGGCATAGATTATACGTATGTTTTTCATATTTTTGATCATTAGTCGTTCGTCATTGATTCTTTTCGGCATCATCATTTTATGATCTTCCCCTTTCTATCCAAAAAATATCATCTAATGTTTTGTTTACGGCATAACAAATGTTAAGACATAATTTTAAAGTTGGATTATATTTCCCTTTTTCAATTAAACTAATTGTTTGCCGAGTAATGCCTATTTTTTCAGCTAATTGTTGTTGGGTTAAATTAACTTGAACACGGGCGACTTTAAGATTATTCTTCAATGTTTCTGAACACCTCCTAGGTTTAATTGTAACATATGAATTACATTATTCAATGTATAATTTACATAAATGAATATATATTTTACATTTACTATAAAAATAAACCATCTTATATAAGATGGTTTTGGAGCATTGCAAAATTTAATCTTTATTCCACAAACTGGCCCGATTCTTGAATAACCGTTTGCTTAAATAATACCATATCTCTTCGAAAGTATATAGATTTTTTCAACTTTTTTATTACCCAACACCGGACCGATCCCGTGACGGTATTTCCGCACAGGTACACGACACTTCATATCATGTGTCCGGTCGGTCACGTGACGATCACAAGGCGGTCACACGCTATACACACCCTGTATGACCAGAGTATGCGCCGCAAGTCATACGGCGTATGCACGTTTTGTCACACGGGGTATGGCTTTTATGTGTCCCACTGTATACAATGCGGGCATGTGCACTGCAAGTCATAAGCAGTATGCTTATAGTGTGACCAGCGTGTGACCGGAGTGTGTCTTTTTTGTGGACTGATTGTCACACGGACTATATTCGCGGACCGTGTGACTGGCGTATGTCCTTCAAGTCACACCCAGTATGCAATTTATGTGACCCCCTGTATAATTCTGGGCGTGTGCCCGCAGTATGACTCCAGTGTGTCTTTTATATGCAGTTGGTGTGACCAGAGTGTGACCAGAGTATGCAATGCAGGTCGTGTGACCGGACTGTGTCCATCGTATGACCAGAGTGTGACCGGAGCGTGACCAGCGTGTGTTCAAAATGTCGCACGGTATATCGCACCGGGTGTGCGCTGCGTGATTCACGCTTTAAACATCTCTTTTTTTTGCCAACAGATCCTGATTTACCTGAAACACCAGACCGCAAAACCCTTCTCCTGATATCGATTAAAGACCAACGCACGCCTTTCGGTCCGGGTCCTGCGTCACTTAGTGGTATTTCCTGACTTTCTCGGCTTTCGCCTCGTATAACCGCTCGTTCCTCCCCGTTCCGCAATGCGCGAAAAGACCAATCTAATCAAGTTCAACCCGTGACTTCTGGCCGGGTCCCGCACCCGTCGGTGGTATTTGTTGACTTTTTCGCTCCCGCTCATATAACCGCTCCGGGCTTCCCGTCCAGAATTCACGAAAAAACCTCTCTAATCAAGAGCAGCCAGTGCTTTACGCGCGGGTCCTGCGTCGTTTAGTGGTCTTTTTTGACTTTCTCGGCTGTCGCCTCGTATAACCGCTCACTCCTCCCCACGCGAAATCACTGAAAAACCTTCCGTCCAAGCAGCGCGGAACCTTCCTTTTATTGAATCAGAACGGTGGTTTTTCCTGACTTTTTAGCTCGCACTTTGTGCGTACAAAGAGAGATTTCGTGACATACAACCGCCTCGCTTTATTTGAATCAGGCACGCTGTTTGATTTCAATTTGACTCCAGGTTGAATCTCTCGACATTCTTTTCCTGACGATCCGCTGCGCTTCTCTACCACTTTTTTGACAACGTCCCCTACCTGATTTTTTGGCAGCTCCTTCTCCCTCTTATCTATGTAAATTAATTTTCCTGACGCAAATCCCGCACCGTAATTCCAGCACGAAACGCGCCCCTGATTAAACCATCTCGGGACGGAATTACGTGCCGGTATACCCCGACTAACTCGTCATACGCCTGTCGCTCGATTATCGGGGCGACTTAACTCGGCTGATCGCTCTATGGCGCGGTTTATCGGGACGTGAGTTAAGCCGGTTAGTCGGCATGGATTTCGCGCCGGTGTGTCGTTAAGCCTGTCGCGCCGGGGATTAATGACTTACCGGGAAGGGGCGACTTAATCTCGGTATGCGGTAGGGGAAAGAGCATAAGAAACCCGTATGACATTTCGCTTCGCTCCATGTCAGTCAGCATAGCTGACCGGGTTTCTTACTGCGATTACGAGACGCTTACGCGTCTGTAATCTTGGTCCTACGCTGCGCTCCGGACTGCTCATTCGAAAGCTCCTGTTCGTCGCTTTCTAATTATAAAAAGCAGCGCTTTCGCTCCCGTACCGAAAACTATTTCGGTACTCCCGCTCCGCAAATACAAATCGTTTAAAACCGCGTGCGTAAGTTCGAGCTCGCGCTCGGAAAAATATCGGAATATATTCCGATATTATGTACGCACGCGACAAACAATCTGTACGCACACCGGTCTGTAGGACCGGACCTCTGTTAGACGTCTGTCGAGGAGGGCGGTGCGGTGTGCGGAAAAACCCCGAAGTATCTTGCGACGTGACGTCACAGGAATCCATGAACATGATCTCTATGGCACTATCACGCATGAAAAAATACAACTAAATTATTAATTCACATCGTGCATCTGTGTACCCCGACTATTGTAGCTTTGGAAGAAAGTTTAATCAAAAATATTCCGCAAAAACCCATTCTAGTTTCTAGGGCAAATAAAAAAGAATCCGTTTTGAAAAAAGATTGATCAGAAAGGATTCATCTCCTATGAATTAGTATACATTTTTACAAAAATATTTGATCATTTTCCGCTTGTGTTCTTCCGCAAAAGTGCTCGTTAACGGCATAGTCAAATCAAAGTTTTACAGAAAATTTAGTAAGACATGAGGGAATCGACGAGATTCCATTGAAACCACCGTCCATGACCATCCGTATCGCCAATAATTAACTTGGTTTCTTTACCATCAATCCAATAATCAAGGTGTAATGCTTTATCCCAGATATTATTGTAAACATGAATAACGTCTCTTTCTTTACCTAAGCCCTCGATTTTATTTAATAAATCTAATTTCACATCTTTTGGTATTTGGTTCGCTACATGCGTATGGAAAATACATATTGCTTGATCAGAAGGTATTTTCTTTGCGATTCCCTCAATCAATGAAACTCCATCACCTTCTATAAGATTTGGTGGTTGTTTTTTAAAAAGTTCAACCGCATCATCAAAAAGCCTTAATCTTCCTTTATGTTCTGGCCAAATGAGTGATTTCAGCCAGCTAAATTCTTCATCATCATTAAGGTTAGGGATATTTATGTCTAAGCCTATTTTGTTAGTGACAGGAGGGGGTGAACTTGGGATTTCCGGTAGTTCACCTTTAACTTCTGAAGTGATATGTACTTTTGAATTAACATCTCCGAATATCTTGTCAGTCCCATATGAATAGCTATATTGATCCCACATTAATTGTAAACCTGCACTTGTGCCGATTTCGATCATGGCCAGGGGTTTGTTCACTTGTTTATAAGCATAACAAAATGTTGGGTAAAGGTAAGCGCACCGTCTCACTTCATTTGTCTGCACTAATTTACTTCTTAGAATTTCTATAATTTTTTCCTTATTCTTTAAGCAAAAATCTTTGAATAAAGGAAAAGCGTCTTTCTTATTTTTTGGCGGATTAGTTATACTTGGATAATAATATTTCAAATCATGATTTAAACCTTGTAATAGTAAATGATGAACAGCCCCAAATAACATGTTTGGTCTGGGTTGTCCTTCTCTTACATAAGCGGATAACTCAAGTAGTTGCTCATCAGAAGCTACTTGTAAGGATAGAAATTCATACAATTCACTCGTACCTTTGCATTCTTCTTCAGCAAATTTTTTAAAACTTTGAGACAGAACTTGTTGATCCACACAACCCCTCCTCTACTCTGTTTGTTCCGGATAGGCGCCCTACAATTTAATAATGATATTTGCAATCACTCAAAAATTTGTCGAACTTACTTACATCCTATTTTTTTATGTAAACCCTATGAATATTTAATGCTGCTTCAAAATCTCCTTGCGCCATATGATAATCAATCCATTGACGATCATCTTCACTATAAGCGACAGGCTCCCCGAAATAGTTAAAGGTTACAGGCTGTTCTACTATCAATTCTGCGTCTTCATCTAACAAATCGTTTTCTGACCTTACAGCAATATCAAACATCTTCTGCTCCTTTTCAGAAATCGATTCTTCTTGATCATGACATATTTCATCCCAGAATTCTTCATGTAACACTTTTATGCTTGGTAAAAAATATTGTTGATAATCCCTCAATTGATTTTGAGTTTTCAGATGAATTGCTTCCAAAATCACAGGTATAGATAGGTCTTCACGTAATTGTTGTTGGTTATGTTCCAATTCTGTTATTTCAAAAACGTGTTCATTGTTAAGTGATGAATGAATGAAAAGTTTTTTTCCAAGTGTAAAGAACGTATAAGTGCTGTACAATCCTATCGCTACAAATACATTATTAATCTGCTTATGAAAGTTGTTCATATTTTTTTTTGATTTTTGTTTTTACTTTTCCTTCTCTTCTTTGCCATAACAGTTTCTCCTCAGCTAAGAAGTTTAAATATTAAAGAACAGGCAATGTAGTTATTTTGACTTACAAAGTGCAAATACGAGCACAGGTTAAAAACCTTTCTTCAAGGTAAAAACCATATGTTCAGTAGAATCAAGTTCAGAACAATGCTGAAGGCCAACTCTTTCAGCCACTCGTATAGATGGTTTATTAATAGAGCGAATACGCGCCACAACCGGTAAATTGGGGAGGTAAACGTCTGCCATTTTAACAGCAGTTCCAGCCACTTCTGTCGCATACCCACGCCCCCAAGCCCTAGGTGAAAACCTGTAATAAAGATTTAATATATTCCGGTTTTTCCAGCTTTCTCGTCTGATGCCGCCGAAACCAATGATTTCCGATGAGGATGGTAAAATAACCGTCCAGTATCCGTATCCGTAAATTTCCCAGTTGTTTCTCCATTCTTTCAAAGTTTCTTTTGCTTCGTTAATGTCTTTCGTCGGACCAGCAGGTCGATATTTATTTGTGGCAGGGTTTCCCTCAATCGAAAAGACAGAATGCAAATCTTCTTCCTTCGGTATTCGAAGAAACAGATTTTCTGTTCTAACGCTTTCAAATGTATCTTGAATTGAATCGTCCATTTTGTCGCCCCCAAAAAGAATTGCTTTATCTAAATACACAAGTTAGTTATCTCGATTTTAGCATAAAAACTGCAAAGAAATAATCTATACCTTAATTCCGCAATGTGGCCCCTTATACGTGATATTGAGCTAATCCTTATTGGGGAAAAGCATCCGGTTGGTGAAGAATGATTATACCTAACCCTGAAATATGTAAGGCGAAGAGGATTTCAACAAACTTTCTATTCCACCTGGATGATAAGGCATTAACTTATTCGCTGTTTGGAAATCCGCCCATTTTATTTCTGATATTTCAGTTTTATCTTGTATTGAAGGCTTTCCATCAATGATTTCTGCTAGAAATGTTATAAATAGTGCGTGATGATCCTTTTCTTTAAAAAAGGCCTCATTAACTGAAACAACTTCCCCAACTTTGACCGTCAAACCTGTTTCCTCTGCAACTTCACGGGTAGCTGCCTGCTCTAATGTTTCACCTTGCTCAACTGCTCCACCGGGTAAAGACCAGGTACCGTCATAATTATTAACCATAAGAACTTCATTTTCTTTACAAATTAATGCGTAAGCAACATCTACTTTTATCATACTCCTGCCTCCCTGAACGTTTTAAATTTATTAGGCAAAATGGACTGATAATGCAGATTTGAACGTTTTTTTTATTTCGTGAAAGCGCCCTTTAATTTAAGAATTGTTGTTATCTGGTTTCATATTACCTTTGGTGAAAATCCCAATAATTAAAATGATAATACCTATAATGCCTCCGATAAACTCAGCAATATAAAAGTCCGAATCCCGAACATACCGAATAAGAAATCCTCCACCGAAAATCTACCAGAGAATAGCAGAAAAGACTATTCCATTATCGGGCGCTTTTCCAGAATACAGATTTGCACTTTAAAAGGGGTGAATCAATGAGTGCTCGATAATGATTCACATTGATTATTAAGAACAACAATAAATAGCTTTGTCAAAAGCGTCTTCTGGAATATATATCATTCCATCTCTTATCTCATAAGGTATATTATGATCCTCTAGCAATTCGGTAGCATTGCTATTCGTCGTATTTTCTCCCCATTCTATATATTCTCCGTTATATTCCTTTTGGCAAGCAGATAAAGTGGTAAAAAGAAGCGAACAGCACAGTATTAATACTAGAACCCTCTTCAAAATACCTCCCCCTAAATAATCAATTATACAACAATCGCTTTCCATTTTTCTCCACAATATGGCTCTTATGCGTAGAATAGGTGCCGAGTCCTATTCCGGAATGGCTCCCGTTTCTATAATAAGCAAGACGATTTGCCAGATCTATGTAAGTTATTTCTTCGATGAATCAACAGCGAATTGAATTACTAAAAATTCTTTAACTATGTCCTGATTAGCGTCCTCAGAACTGTGATAATCGACAAACGGAATTATTTAAGACGGTTCTCCAAGGATTCAATTGCCAGTTTAAATGCAATTAAACGACGCTCATTTAATGTTTTTTGAGAACTACCTTCATTTGCTTTTACTATCTGCTTTTCGATAGATGGAATGAGACTTTGTAGAACTTCCTTTGCGGTCAATGTGGTTTCTTCGTCGTGGGGAAAACCTTCCCCATTCCAAGAATCTTTAAGGCTTTCTAAACCAATTTGTACAGCATTTTTTCTCTTTTTGACTTGGTTTGTATTTGAACCTTTCTCTGTCATGCTTTTATAAGCGTTTGAAAGTTTATTAAAAGTTGATTCCAAGGATTTAATCGAAAAATCTCGGGTTTCTTGATTAACAATCTTCATCTTTGAACCTCACTTCCGTTTTACAGTAATCCATTGGCCCTATTGAAAGGACCGCTATTCGATTAGCGCGCCCGTTTGTTTAAGGAACTTAAAGGGTAATTTTAAATATTTTACCTTTCCTCACAAATAATTGATTGTCACTATTACTCGTATATTCTCCAATTTCTGTACCAAGACGGCTGTATAAAGAAAATACTTTTTGATGACTTGATTTTACATAGATTGTTTTAAAGTTTTTTGATCTATAATACGGCATAATAATATCCTTAAACCACATTTGCCCATTTCCTCTACCTTCTTGGGATATATGAAAATAGTTAAATATCAAGACATCGTTATTATTTTCACTTATAGGTATAGGCTCTTTAAAAAAGGTATTGTAGTCGATATTTCCTTTATTAAGAAGAGCAATACCTAAATATTTTTCTTCCTTCATCATAATATGGAAGTCCATATTCATATCCTTTTTATTTCTTACCTTCTCAATTAAATTACAGCAATGATATACTTCATTATAGTCATCCCACTCATTTTCTACTTTATATAACAAATTTTGGACCATTGGTGTAAGGTATTTACTGTTAAACTCGGTTGTAACTCCAAAATTAATATCATTTATTCTACGGATAATCTCCATAAAGTTTCCTCCTTTGCAAATGATTTTAAAGTCCGTGTTCTAATGTAACTACCTTACAATTATGCCCTTATGTACGAACGAGCACCAAGTTTTATTCCGGAATGGCGCCCTATAATTGAATACTACACACCAAATATTGCTGTTCCACCAATCATATAAATAAACGGAAATAGGAATAAGACTAAATTTGCAATTACAGCACTAATTGTCAAAGCACTCTTTTGGATTTGATACGCTTTTGATGCAAAGAATAAACCAAAAGAACAAAAAACTATAGGAAGAAATACAGGCAATCCTTGTATCTTTTCAAGCGTAATAATATCAAACAGAAAATTTACAATGAATATAAGAGGTACAAAGAACAACAAATAGGCAAGTATTATAAACCTTTTGTACACAACATAGCCCCCTTTTTAAAAAGTGGCACAAGTGTTATTCAGTTCTTGCGCCCTATTCCGGAATAGTCACTTTCTACCATTGGCAATCGAGGAGTCTAATATTAGTGTTTTCTAGATCCTCTCAGGGTAATATTTTCTATCCTCTTTATAAGAAAAGTTCAATCTGTCCCGTCTGTTAACCCTCCGGTTTTGCATAGGTGACATAAGTTCCTGCAATAAAGTCGTGTATGGCACGTTTGTCTTCGCGAAGACCAACCATAAATGCACTGACAATCATCGCGATACCAAGCGTTAAAACATAGACGATTGCGAATCCCACAATATAACGGAGCACCATTGTTCCAAAGCCAACCTTCTCTCCGTCTATGCGTGCAATGCGAATATTGCAAGTTCTTTTGCCAACAGTGTAGCCATACCATACTACAGGTAACAATAAATAATAAGGTACGGAAATGACAGCGTTAACGATATCCCTATCTTCGACAGATAGTCCAAGTATCACAGAAAGAATACCAATGGGAACACCAAGTAAAAGACCATCCAAAATATTAGCCCCCATACGAATCCAAAATCCGGCGCGTGATTGTTCCATTAATAAGCTCCCTTCTTTTAAAATATGCGAACGCCCTTCGACATTATAAAGACTAAAAACTTCTTTGAGTACGGGTACAGAAATAGTTCATATTGAAAAATTCATTCGGTTTAAGAAATTCCAGAATGAAGTCCACCACCAAACTACGAATGAAGTTATAATCGAAAAGTTAATGCCAGGAGATTAAACAGCGCACACATTGCATTCTCGAACCAAGCAAATAGATTAAATGGTGTAAGAATAATTAAAATGACTATGATAAGATTATTAATCACCCAACTTCTGACCTTAAGCCTCCTGACAAATTATTTCAAACTACAAGTATTTCCTCAATCCTTTTTTCCATAAAAAATGGCACTTACCCTATTTGAGAAAAGCGCCCTTTTATTGAATAACCTTGGACAAGCTCAACCATCAAGAAAAGCTTTTAATTTATCTTCCCAGTCAGGGCTGCCTGTAAGCACGGCTGACTGAAAAGCAGAAGAACTGTTTGAAAGCTTAACTGTTTCGTAGCCGTAGATGTCGTTGAAAAAGACCGCCAACTCCGTTTTATTTCCTTGCTTATCTTCTGCATAGAAAGCATATGTAAGTATGTAAGCCGTTGAACCTCCCTTGCCACCTAAACTTTTAAATCTTTTTTGGTTTTTCTTTCCGTCCATTGGCCACTCCATAATTGGCTGTAAGTGCTCCCAAATACGAAATGGAAAATACAATCCTTCGTTCATTTTCCGTACAATTGAAACATATTCGAAAGTCGTAGAACGGACAAATCGTTTGGACGACAGCCTATCAAATTCGATATTGTGCCATGCTTTTATGTTAACCTGACTCTTATAATCATCATTAATATCTTGAATGAGTTTATCATGAATTTTAATGGATTCTTCAATGTAGGCTGCTTGTGACATTTCCTCAATGTATGCCGCTATCTCTTTTGCATCCTTTTTATCATGAATATCAAGCCTCTTTTGATGTGCAATTTCATATGGAATAAAAAGAGCTGATACAAAAGGATAAATTTGCTCGTGTTTAGACAACTGAAGCTTTTCAAGATTAGCATTTATTCTGTCGAGTCCAAGCCGCATCATCAAGAATTCTGTGTTAGCATTTGAGCTGTGGGACATCATTCCTTTTGCAATCTCCATCAATGAAACAGTTTGGTTTTGCAGAAGTCCTTGTTCTTTCATTGTTTTCAACCATGCTTCGTGAGCGCCGCCATCTGTCCCAGGTATATAAAAGCGTGCCAGATCATCTGTTTTAATTTTTTCGGCTGGATTAATTTCACTATGTGCAGCTTGTTGAGAATATTCAATGGCTATAATAATCTTCACTGTACTTGCCAATGAGAGCAATTGATCAGAATGAACATCCGCAAGGCTTTTTCCATTTTTTATAATGGATAATGAGGATCTTTTTGGGTTTTTAGCAATAAACTTCAAAACATAATCTGCATCAGGTTTCTTTGTCCATTGACTTAACCAAAGGAACCCCATTACTAACAAAAGAACAACTAAACCAATAGATATAGCGATATAAAAAAACAATCGAATCTACCTTTCAGATAATAATAACGTGGTTAAGGATCATACCGATTAAGCTTGAGCACTATTCTTATTCCTAATTGGCGCCCGTTTGCTTTATAAACCCGTTAATTGATCTCCTCTATTCGCGCCTAAAAACGTAAATATTGCTGAAATAATAACAAAATACGCCCAGTAGCTATTATTGTAAATTGCTAACACTATACCAATAACTCCTAATAGTAAAGACGTTACTGTTAATGACAACCATTTTGCATCTTTTAATACTGCCCAGTTCAATCATTACCCCCCCTTTTTCTGTAATAAGGCGTAGCTGCTCTAAAAATAATTATTAATTATCTTCACCCAGCCAAATATTGCAAGTATAATCATTATTAACCAGAAAAGTCCTAAACGTAAAATTCTTGGAATGGAAAACCAATAAGATACAATCTTTAATGAAGTGCTATCTTCGTTATTTTTATCATCGTTAATTTTGACCACTCCTTTCTCAGTAAAATCTCCTGATGAAGCATTATTGGCCGCAAACCTTATTCCGGAAGTACGACCGATTGTGGATTATAAATTCCTGACATAGTTCCAATATTTTTATAGGGGAAAGTTTTGAATAAGGGAAATAGTAATAACTGATGTTGATAAAGTACCGAAAGATGTTAGAGTGATGATTTTTCGGTTATTTTGCTCTTTTGAAGGTTTAATTAGCTCAGAAATCGCTGCAATCCATATAAATACGGATGCTACGGTGATAATACTCATAGACATATTTCATACACCCTTTCCTATATTTGATTATAACTTAGCATTAAATTATTTGTTCTACAATCTGATTCTTGAAAGTAATAGTGGACGCAATTCTTGTTCCGCGAAAGCGCCCGATGATTGAACAAGAAAAGACAGACTACTTACTTTTTATGGTCAATCTGTTTGTTTCTAATACTCCCCCAAATTACTAATCCAAAGAGAAAGGTAAATAATAACGTAAATATAACACCGTGACCTATTTCTTGGTTTGAATAGCTTTCATATGCATAAAAAATCATCGCGATTGAATTAATAAATAATCCCACAAGTATCAATGGGTGTATTTTAACTTTAGGCAATCATATCCCCCCTCAATAACTTCTGCCCTTAAGCTTAAAACAATCATCTCAAATTTCTGTTATTTTCATAAGTGTTATTCCGTTAAATGGCCAATTTACGCAAGCCACGACACCAATCATTATTCCTGATAAGCTTCCGATTGATTAGTAATGTGGTTCATTTTTTCTCAAATTACTCTCCGCAATAAAAAACACAATAAGAGCTACTCCCATAAAAAATGAATTTAATGTGTTAGAAATTAATCCGTACAGAGATAGTGTTATTATGCTTAGGAGTATTACAGTAAAAATAATTCTTAGTCTCAAAAATTTCCCTTTGAAATACGTTGACATACATACTCCCCTTTGTATCCTTATTAAACAATCTGGCCCGATTCCGGAATAATTCAACACAGCAATTGTATCAAACTTTTTTATCAATTATCGGGTTCTATTCAAAATAATCAAACCTTATTATAAATTATCAAACTTTATTTTTAAACCACAATTTTTTGCATACGAGCATATTCCTTATTGACAGAGGCTTTACTTTGGATTAGATTTAAAGTGTAAAGAAAACATGCGTGTTTCACTTGGAAGTGCAAAAAGAACTGACTGACTATCGGCTCTTTTTTCTGCGCGTCTTTCTATTCACCTAGGAGTACACCTCCCTTTAAGGAGGATTTACCATGCAAGCTTACCTGCCGCATGATTTCTTAATTTCACCATAGAAATCAAAACAACTGAGAAAAACCGGGCAAAGTACGGCCCGGTTCTTTTCTTTCTATTTTCGTCCTTCGTCGGTGAAAATCCGATAATTTGTATTCCTGTCCATGATGTCTTTATAATATTCCAGATTCTTGCTTCTGTGGTGAATGCTACTTTTATTTCCAGTCTGCCGTCCTCAAAAGGAACAAAACTAAGCGTATTCATTAAAAGATGAATGAACCATTATATATTAGGTAGTCCCCAATTTTTCTGAGATTCATTATTGTGTGATTGCTTACTTATGAAGTCGCCGCACGCTGAACGAGGCGACGAAGCTTAATCAAACATCAATCGCCTACAACGACACCGTAACACTATTCCAACATCCGGACCCTACATAAGGGCTCGGAGTTTTTTTATAAATGATCCAGGGTTCCAAGTGTCTGACAAAGACTGGTCTTCAGAAAGCAAATAACGAACCGTAAAGACATTTTCGTATTCGCTGGATAAATCCCGCACGAATATCTAAAAGACACACAGAGAGTCTCTCTGAAGGTTTAAACGGTAACGAGGAAGGTCACAGAGATAAACTAATAAATTGCTTGCGGAAGTATTCAACACCACAATCGCAAATTATGGCCGAAAGTCTCTCAAATTCAAAAAAAGTTCCTCTCTTCCTAGTTTTTGCGAGAAATCTTTATCGGCAAGAGGCATCCAGGTAATTGATAAAAGAAGCTTTGAACACAAAAAAATAGCCCCCCTGTTCACAGCGGGATAAGGGCTATTTTTTCTTAGGAATAAGATAACGCCAATCTCCAAGAGAATGGGTATCGACGGCCACAGTTGGAGCTCATAGAATACCACATTTCCGCAAAAATTACACGGGGTAAATTCGTTTTTGTAAAATCACCGGCGCGCCCGCAATGACCGGTCATAAACGCATCGTCTTCAATTAAATAGATGCTTGCCGGGATGCGCACGTGCGTTGGACTTAGATAAAACCGCCGTATACGGAACCGTACGTACGTTGATATGAGAGGCCAGGGGTTAGTCACCCTCCCCAACTCGATTTTTTATAAATGGCTTCAAGTTTTTAGCATCTAGCAAGAATGCAAATAACGGACTGTGAGGGCGTTATCGTATCCACTGAATACCAAAACCCTCACAATCTCTAAAAGACGCACAGAAAGTCTCTCTGAAGTCTTTAACGGTAAAGAGTAGAGTCACAGAAGAAAATCGATGAATTGTTTCGGAAGTTATTTAAACCGCAGCCGTAAATAGCATCCGAAAATACACTTCAAATGCAAAAAGTTCCTCTGTTCCTGGTTTTTTCGAGAAAACTTTATACGCGTGACACGTATGTATATATATTTTTATTTATAGTTTTTCATTAAAAAAAGGAGGAACCAAGGAACCCGATCGCGTGACCCCTTGATGTAAAGGGATTTATACGTTCCTTTTTGAAAAATAAACCAGGATCATCGAGGAACATTCGGGGGGTAAGCAGGAACAAATTACTTGCATACATGCAACGCAGCACATAGGTTCGCGTTACCGATCTATCACTTTTTACAAAAAAATACTTGCATACATGCAATAGCTCTTAGAAATAGGAACATTTCAGCCTTAAAAAGGAACTTTTTGCCGCTATAAGGAACAAAGCAGGAACAAAAGAAAACGCTTTCATATAAAATGAATGAACGATTTTTTAGCAGCAATCCCTTCTTTTTCTGTGACTTACTGTGTGATTGCTTGCTCCGAAGGAGTGGCTGTAGCTTTCGTTCTGCCGAATCATCTGTGCTTCATACCCCAAAGCCTGTCAGCCTTGACGCATGCAGGGTTTGTTGACAGGATGGTTTCAGGTATCATGGTTTCGTCATTCCCATCCTCAATTGTAAAATTAGGATTGGACGCTAATTAATCCCCTGCTTTTCAAGCTTCGAAGCACTTATAGCAGAACTTGTCGAGCGTGGCCCGTATATGCAAGATGAGCGCTACCCTTTATTAAAAAAAGCGCCCTCGTAACGGACCGATTACCTCAATTAAACTTGGCTTGTTATGGTAAAATAAAGACATTAATTTAATTAATGACGGAGAGTGTTCAAAATGGATTATGTATTTATTCATGGACTTGGTCAAGATTTCTCAAGTTGGAATAAAACCATTGATAATTTGGATTTAAATTCAAACGCATCATGCCCTGATTTATTTTCCCTTCTTGGTACAAGCGATCCTACTTATAACAACTTATATCAATTGTTCCATGAATATTGTGAAAGTTTTAAAGGACCCATTAATCTATGCGGTATTTCTTTGGGTGCCATTTTATCACTTAACTACGCCATTGACAGACCAGACAAAGTTAATTCTTTAGTTTTAATTGGTGCGCAATATAAAATGCCAAAGGTGCTACTAACCATACAGAACTTCATGTTTTATGTTATACCTAAATCTGTATTCCTTAAAATGGGTACTGATAAGAAAAAATTCATTGGATTAGCAAAATCTGTGAAGCAATTGGATTTCTCCGGAAAATTAACGGACATACAATGCGATTCTTTAATTGTATGTGGAGAAAAGGATTTCGCAAATAAACGTGCCTCAAAACATTTAAGTAAATATATCAAAGGTGCTCGTTCAGTAATTATACAAGATGCAGGACACGAATTGAATAAAGATAGTGCAAGCAAACTTTCAGTTATTATTACTGATTTTTGGAATAACAACGATCATAAAACAAAGCGATAATGTTTTTTAATCTCACGAACCCTTTGCAACGAAAAATAGCCCCCCTATTCAGCAAATGGGTAAGGGCTATTTTTTCTTTAAAGATTAGATACCGCCAATCCCCTATCAGGGATCGGTATATATCATACCACATTTTCACAATAAATAAAACGGAATAATCGAACGATCCGTTTATTATTACCGGCCGCGCACGCAAGGACCGGAAATCATCAATGTACCCAACGTGATGGTCCAAAAGCGCACGCAGACTAATCGCTTTTCTTCCCGTTACGGTGACACGGTTCATTTCTTCTTTACTCAGGTTAAATGCATGCCGGTGAATAAAGGCCGGCACCCCTCGAACTCAATATTTGTAATAGGATTATCATCAAATGCGCCCGACTGAATCTCCTGGGTAACATTCCTTGATTTAGATCTATTGTAGTTTGTGTACGTTCTTTTAGTTCGTTGATTGCATGGTTCTTTATTTATATACTACCTTGTAATTTTGTAAAGAATTTTAGATCATTGTTTGTGGCTGTCATGCTGGCTGTCATATCATCCAGGAATTGGTCAACTTCTTCCTTTTTAAATAGATACTTACTCCCCACCTTGTAATAACGTAAACCGTTTTTGATAAGTCTGTCCTCGATTACTGGCTTACTGATATTTAGATACTCGGCTAATTCTTGATAGGTCATGAAATATTTTAAAGAAGCTAATTCCTTCACTTTTTCATTAATGGCTTTTTCCAGCATGGTATTTACTGTCTTATCGTCAATTTGAACGTTGAACATTTTTTCTCCTCCCTTAGTACATGTTCTTACTTAAATACATTTAATAGAACTTGTACTATAATTAAAACATGTTCTATTGTATTTGTCAATGTTTTATTTGTTGGTACATGTTCTGAAATTGTGGTATTATATAGTTGAATAATAGTAGGAGGCAGAGAATCTATGAAATACCCTGTTATAAGTAATTTGATTAAAGAACAAAGGAAAATTAAAGGTATGACCCTGAATGAATTAGAGAAGGTTGCAGGTGTTACTGCTAGTTATCTTAGTCAAGTAGAAAATGGTAATAAAATACCTTCGAAAAAGGTTTTATTTTCAATAGCATATTTTTTAGATGATAGATCTAATGTTAAAAACAACTATCAAGGAAAGCTAATAACTGAATATGCCGCTATAAAAGAATTAAATAAAAATGAACTATGGAATGATTTCCAAAGGTTCCAAAGATTCCATTCTAATTTAATACGAGAAATGGAAAATTCAATGAATGAATCGATTGATACTGTTAACAAAAATAAATTTAGAATAAAAAAGGGTGCATTAAAAGCTGAACCCATTGCGGAACCCTATTTTGATCTAAAATGGTTACTAACTCAAAAGGATTATGAGGTTTTTTATGGCTCTGATTACAATATAAATTCAGGAGAAGAGTCGGAGTTAGATAAAGTTTTTTATCCTAGATTGCGTGATGAAGATAAAAAAATTATTCACGGGATCATTGAGGCTTATATTTCGAATAGGTATGAAAAACGTAATAAAGGAGGTGATTAAATGGCATACATCTATAAGCGTGGCGAAAAGTGGGCATATAAAGTCTATGCAGGGAAAAACCCTATTACTGGAAAAGACAACGCACCGATAAGCAAATCAGGATTCCGAACAAAGAAAGATGCTCAACTGGCTGCTGGTTTGGTCGAAAGACAATTTCATAATAATGAATTTATTGAACCTTCCAAGATAACATTCAATGCCTTGTGTGATGATTGGGAAAAACATTATATTTCTTCCATGAAGGCAAAAGAAAGTAGCTTAAGGGCTAGAAAAATTGCATTGAAACATATCAGGGATGAGTTCGGGGATATAGCCATACAAAAAATATCAAAGAAAGCTTACCAGGATGCCATAGACAAACTGGCTAACAAATTTAGTACAAACTATGTTTCCAGTATTCACACTTCGTCTAATATGGTTTTTGAGTATGCAAAAGATAATAAACTCATTAAAGAAGTTCTCACAAAAGATATTAAACTACCTAAAAAAAAGAAAACTGTGGCTGATCTTGAAAAAGGTGATTCCATACAAGAAAAGTTTCTCGAAAAAGAAGAACTAGAAGAATTTCTAACTGTGGTAAAAAATGAAGGTTTAGAAGGCGATCTACTTTCTTTCACTATGTTAGCTTATACTGGCTTAAGAATAGGTGAAATGATCGCATTAAAATGGTCGGATATTGATTTTAATAACCACACATTAAGAGTTATTAGGACATACTACAACCCAACAAATAACAAGCTAGAATACACTTTACTGACACCTAAAACGGAAGGGTCGATACGTACCATAACAATAGATACGATTTTAATTGACTTGCTCCAATTGCACAAACAAGAACAAGATATAATTAAGAAGGAAAACGAACCATTTTATAAAGATAATGATTTTATTTTCGCAACTAATGAAGGTTATCCAAAAACCATTAAAAATATTGCAATTCGTATGCAGCGACTTTTAAAAAGGACAGGCATTAAAAAACATGTAACACCTCATTCATTTAGACATACTCACACATCACTATTAATTGAAGCTAACGTTCATATAAAAGAAATTCAAGAACGGTTAGGGCATAGTGACATTAATACAACAATGGATATTTACGCTCACATGACAAAGAACATTAAAAAAGAGGCTTCCACTAAGTTCAGCAACTTAATGAAAAACCTCTCTAATAATCTTATTGATCCAAAGCATGAACAAAAGCATGAACAAGAACAAACATGATGACCTTTAAGCCTTGTTAAATCAAGGTTTTTAGGCCTTTACTACATCATGCCGCCCATTCCGCCCATGCCACCCATGTCTGGCATGCCGCCACCGGCACCGCCACCATCGCTTTCTTCAGGGTGGTCAGCGACTACTGCTTCGGTCGTTAGGAACATGGCTGCAACAGAAGCTGCGTTTTGCAGTGCGGAACGCGTGACTTTCGTTGGGTCAACGATACCGGCGTCAACCATGTTCACCCATTCACCATTAGCTGCGTTGAAGCCGATGCCGACTTCTTCACCTTTCAAACGTTCAACAACGATCGAGCCTTCAAGGCCGGAGTTGTGAGCGATTTGGCGAATCGGCTCTTCAAGTGCACGCAACACAATGTTGGCGCCTGTTGCTTCGTCACCGGTCAGATTGAGTTCACCGATTTTAGCCAGCACGTTAATAAACGCTGTTCCACCACCGGAAACAATACCTTCTTCAACGGCAGCACGTGTTGAGTTCAAGGCGTCCTCAATGCGAAGCTTGCGTTCTTTCAATTCCGTTTCGGTTGCTGCGCCAACTTTAACAACTGCTACGCCGCCAGCCATTTTGGCCAAACGCTCTTGCAGTTTTTCTTTGTCGAATTCGGACGTTGTTTCTTCAGCTTGTGCACGAATCTGGGCAACACGCTGGGAGATGGCTTCCGGATCGCCAGCACCTTCAACGATGGTTGTGTTGTCTTTTGTCACAACGATCTTATTGGCACGGCCAAGCTGTTCCATTGTTGCGTTCTTCAGATCAAGTCCAAGATCTTCAGTGATCACTTCAGCGCCGGTCAGTGTGGCAATATCTTCAAGCATCGCTTTACGGCGATCACCGAAGCCTGGTGCTTTGACAGCCACTGCGTTGAACGTGCCGCGCAGTTTGTTGACGACAAGTGTTGCAAGTGCTTCGCCTTCAACATCTTCAGCAATGATCAGGATTGGCTTGCTTTGCTGAACAACTTGTTCAAGCACCGGCAAGACTTCCTGAATATTGCCGATTTTCTTGTCGGTAATCAGAACGTATGGATCCTCCAATACGGCTTCCATTTTATCCTGGTCCGTGACCATGTATGGTGATGCATAGCCGCGGTCAAATTGCATCCCTTCAACAACTTCGAGTTCCGTGTTGAAGCCTTTTGACTCTTCGATGGTGATAACACCGTCATTGCCGACACGTTCCATCGCTTCAGCAATCAGGTGACCGACTTCATCATCGTCGGAGGAGATGGCGGCAACCTGAGAAATGGAATCTTTGCCTTCAATTGGGTTGGAAATGCCTTTTAATTCGTTGACAGCTACCTGCACTGCTTGTTCGATACCGCGGCGTACGCCAACAGGATTAGCACCGGATGCCACGTTTTTCAGCCCTTCACGGATCATTGCTTGAGCAAGAACGGTTGCAGTGGTTGTCCCGTCACCGGCAACATCGTTTGTTTTGGATGCTACCTCTGACACGAGTTGTGCACCCATGTTTTCAAAATTATCTTCCAGTTCGATTTCCTTAGCAATGGTCACACCATCATTGGTAATGAGTGGGGAACCGAATTTTTTATCCAGAACAACATTACGGCCTTTTGGCCCCAATGTTACTTTAACGGCATCTGCCAGTGTGTCGACACCGCGCAGCATGGCACGACGGCCTTCTTCACTGAATTTAAGTTCTTTAGCCATTTAAAAACGCCTCCTTAAAATTTCTTGTATATGTCCTGACATTGACTCGGCTGTCCATTAGTTAATGACAGCAAGGATGTCGCTTTCACGCAGAATTAAGTATTCTTTTCCGGAGTAGTTCACTTCTGTTCCGGCAAATTTGGAGAAAATAATCCGATCTCCTTCATTTACTTCCAAGGCAGCTTTTTCGCCGCTGTCTGTCATGCGTCCGGAACCGACTGCAACAACATTGCCTTCCTGTGGTTTCTCTTTAGCTGAGTCCGGAAGCACAATACCGCTTGATGTTGTTTCTTCCTGCTCCACAAGTTCGATTACAACACGATCTCCTAGTGGCTTAATCATGCCGACAACCTCCTTAATTCCTGTTTTCATGTATTTGGGAATCTCTTATTAGCACTCTTGTATAACGAGTGCTAATTCCAATTAATATAATAAATAATTCAGTTAAAAAATGCAAGTATTTGTCACCGGTATTTTTTAATTTTATGATCACAAAAGATACAGCCCGTTCTATTATAATGCCTGTTCAATGTATGCTAAACTGGAAGAGTGGATTTTTGAGGTCCTATTTTTTTGCTTAAACTATTCCTGACAAGCATACACTATATCAACCTGGAACCTAAAGGAGTCGGTATACTTTGCCTAAACGCTACTGGTATGTGATTTTAACGTATATCATTATGCAATTTTCCGGATTTGTTTTTGCTCCAATTTTATATTTGCTCACCCCGCTCGGCGTTAACGATACAGGCGTCTATTGGTCCATTTTCAGTTTCATTGCCGCGCTTATCGTTGTTTTATGGCTCATGCGTCCTGATATGAACATGTCACAGTACCGGCAGGGCCCGCCCACATGGGAAATTATCCTCTGGTCGATAGCCGGTTTGTTTATGGCTTACTTCGCCAATTCGATTGCGTCAGTTATCGAAACAGTTGTCCTGGGCATCAACCCCACTTCGGAAAATACGGAATTGATTATGGATATTACCAGATCAGCGCCGTTCTTTATGGTGATAACCGCGATCGTGGCACCGATACTGGAAGAGATCATTTTCCGCAAAATCATTTTCGGGGAATTGTATAAACGGATGAACTTTTTTCTGGCTGCAGCACTGTCCGCATTAGTTTTCGGGTTCATTCACGGGGAGCCGGAACATATTCTTGTTTACGCTTCGATGGGATTCGTGTTTGCGTTTCTTTATGTACAGACAAAGCGGATTATCGTACCAATTGTTGTGCACATGGCCATGAACTCCATATCCGTCATTGTACAATTATCACTTGATCAAGAAGATTTCGATAACATGATGGAGCAATTCCAACAAATGCAAATGATATTTATTGGAGGCTAACGTTTTATGAAAATATCACCGAAAACGATGGGGATCGTTTATTTTCTGCTTGGTATATTGTTTACCTATGTTGCCATACAGAGTGCAGAAGAAACGATCTGGAATTTTCTCACCATCCTGCTTGCCTTTTTTGCCACACTTGATTTCGGTGTCAGTATACGTATGTTTAATATCCATTTCAAAATCAAAAAGCAAAAGAAAAAGAAGTAGTGCCAGCTGTGCACTGCTTCTTTTTTTAATCAGAACCGTCCTGTTCCAACGGATAGTGTTTCAGAAAATACACCAATGACTGCAGTTCCACCGCTAGATCAATGTGATGCACCCGGATCCAAGCTGGTACCGTTATTCGTGCCGGTGTAAAATTAAGAATGCCGGATAGGCCGAAATCTGCAAGCCGATTGGTAATTGGTTGGGCCTCGTCAGCCGGAACAGTCAAAATGGCCACAGACACATTCCCCATTCTCTCTTCCAGCTCATCAATATGATAAACCGGTACGCCGCCAATGTCTGAGCCCGCTTTAGCCTGATCGGCATCAAACGCCATCACAATTTTGGTATTGTTGTTTTTCAGGAAATTATAATGTAAAAAGGCGGTCCCCAGGTTGCCGACGCCAATTAGTGCGACTTCGGTCAGTTCATCCTGATCCAGCGTTTTACGGAAAAATCCGAGTAGGTATTCGACATTGTAGCCATACCCTTTTTTACCCAATGCCCCAAAATAGGAAAAATCTCGTCTGATAGTTGCCGAATCAACCTTAATCGCGTCACTCAATTCCTTTGAAGAGACACGTTTTTTTCCCTGTTGATTCAAATTATTTAAAAACCGGTAATATAACGGCAGCCGCTTAGCAGTAGCCTGCGGTATTTTATTTTGATCCAAAGTCAGTCCTCCTCGGCTCCGCGATGATATTCACCGGATTTACCGCCCGTTTTAGTCATTAAATAGGTTTCCCCGATAACCATCCCTTTATCGAGCGCTTTACACATATCATAAACCGTCAGGGCTGTTGCCGATGCTGCTGTCAATGCCTCCATCTCCACACCTGTTGATCCTTTTGTTTTGATGGAAGCGTTGATTTGCAGTTCATAGTGATCCGCATTTATTTTCCAGTCAAAGGTAATATCCGTTCCCTTTAATGGCAGTGGGTGGCACATCGGGATCCAGTCCGATGTTTTTTTGGCAGCTGTAATTCCCGCCACCTGGGCAACCGCCAGCACGTCCCCTTTTTTCATCGTGTTGGCCGTAATATTGTCATAGATTTCTTTCGTGACATGGACGCTGGATACCGCGACAGCCGTGCGTTCTGTTTCTGCTTTATCACTGATATCCACCATGCGCGCTCTTCCCTGTTCATTAAAATGTGTGAAATCAGACATGTGCTCAACTCCATTCAAGCGTGTATGAACTACCACCTATTCTAACAGAAAACGGTCGATTAGTCGTGATTGATTTCACAATATGATTGCCCTTTCAGACTGTCATACGGTACACTTGGATGGGATGAGGTGAACAAAGATGATACTAATGCAACTAAATAATATAACCAAGTCATTCGGAGCCGAAGAAATACTAGCCCATATAAAACTTGAAATACAAGAGAATGACCGGATTGCCATTGTCGGCAGGAATGGATCTGGAAAATCAACCTTATTAAAAATAATGGCTGGTGATCTTTCCTATGATGAAGGGGAATTGTTCAAGCCGAAAGATCTGACTATCGGCTATTTGTCGCAGCATACCAGTCTTGAATCGGACAAATCGATTTGGGATGACATGATCACGGTATTTGACCACCTGCTGATTCAGCAACAGGAACTCCGACAGCTTGAGGAAAAGATGACACAAGCGGCTTCACTTTCCGCTGACGATTATGAACAACTTCTATTAGATTATGACAAAAAACAGCAGGCATTCGATGCAGCCGGCGGTTACCGCTATGAAGCCGATATAAAAGCTGTTTTGACCGGGCTTAATTTTCAGGATTACGATTACAACACACCCATCACTGAACTAAGCGGCGGGCAGAAAACGCGCCTGGCCCTGGGAAAATTATTGCTAAAAAAACCGGATCTGCTCATTTTGGACGAGCCGACCAACCACCTTGATATCGAAACGATGGGATGGCTGGAAAACTACTTGGGCAGCTACCCAGGCGCCGTGGCAATCGTGTCACACGACCGGTATTTTCTCGATAAAACCGTATCAACTGTTTATGAAATATCCCGGCATCATTCCAAACGATATAACGGCAATTACAGCTATTATTTAAAACAACGGGCGCTGGATTATGAAAAAGAATTGAAGGAATTCGAGAAGCAGCAGACCGAAATTAAACGGATGGAAGACTTCGTTCAACGAAACATTGCCCGCGCCTCAACAACCAAACGTGCCCAAAGCCGGCGGAAGCAACTGGCAAGAATGGAAAAGCTGGACAAGCCAAAAGGGGATGAAAAATCGGCCTCGTTTTCGTTCCAGATCAATCGGGCCAGCGGGAACGATGTGTTAAAAGCCGACCAACTTGCCTTTCAATATGAACTGGGCGAACCACTATTTTCCAATCTTACAATCCATGCGAATCGTGGTGAACGGATTGCGCTTGTCGGCCCCAATGGTGTCGGGAAAACGACGTTATTAAAGGTGATTCTCGGGCGTCTCAAGCCGGCATCAGGATCCCTTCATATCGGAACCAATGTGGAAATCGGCTACTATGATCAGGAGCAGCAAACATTATCATCAACCAAAACCGTATTGGACGAGCTGTGGGATGAACATCCCGACATCGACGAAAAGGATATCCGGACAGTGTTGGGCAATTTCTTGTTGTCGGGTGACGATGTACGAAAACCCGTTCATTCGCTGAGCGGTGGTGAAAAAGCACGCCTGTCGCTTTCCAAACTGATGATGCAAAAGGCCAATCTGCTTGTTTTGGACGAACCGACCAACCATTTGGATATTGACAGCAAAGAGGTACTGGAAGCTGCGCTAATGGACTTCCCAGGGACCATTATTTTTGTCTCACACGACCGCTATTTCATCAACCGCATTACCGATAAAGTAGTTGACATGCAACAGGATGGCGCGACCACTTATCTTGGCGACTATGACTATTATATCGAGAAGAAACGGGAAGAAGCGGAGATTAAAAAACTGCAGGAATCAACTGAGACGGACAATACCGAAGATCAGCGCAAAACAAAATTCCAGGAAGACAAGCAGCTTCAACGTGAAAGACGAAAAAAGCAGCGACAGATTACCGAGCTCGAAGAAACAATCGAACAGTTAGAATCCGAATTGGCAACGCTGGAACGGACAATGGCTGAACCGGATGTGTATGAAGATCATGAAAAATCACAGGCGATTATGGAACAAATGAGCGAATTAAAACAAGAGATAGAGCGGTTGATGGAGGAATGGACTGCTTTACAGGCCTAAAGATTGCCATGGGCTTTTCAACACACTTAACACACGCTTCAAGACGACCCCCCACCTTATTCGAATTAGGTGGGGTTTTTCAGGCATGTAAAAATAAAATAATCCACACACTTATGCACAAATCAACAGTACGGCTGCCGAATTTCACCATAGTTATGCACAGTTTCCACAAAGAAAGACTAGGTTATCCACAAATAAACATCCACAAGACAAAAACGGCCATATAAGAATTCATAAAAAATATCCACAATGCAGTGGATAAGCATGTGGATATCAGTTTAAGATTAATGATGGATTCGCATTCAAGTCCCAGCCGGCCCGATTGCCTTGTTCGTATGACACAAAACCTGCTGCCGCAATCATCGCCGCATTATCGGTGCATAACTTTAACGGTGGGATCAGCAACGGCATCCCTGAGTTTTGGAATTTTTCCTCCAGCGCTTGCCGCAGACCCTGATTGGCCGCAACGCCGCCGGCCACGATTACTTGTTGCACGTTATAGGCTTGAGCTGCCTTCCACGTTTTCGTCGTCAGTACATCCACGACACTTGCCTGAAAACTAGCGGCAATATCCTCTTTTTTAAGGGATTCTCCGCGCTGGGAGGCATTGTGGATTGTGTTGATAACAGATGATTTCAATCCACTGAAACTAAAGTCAAAACTGTCGTCCTCCAGCCATGCCCGTGGAAAGTTAATTGTTTCAGCGCCCTCAGTGGCCAGCTGATCAATCTGTGGACCGCCCGGATATGGCAAATCGAGCGTCCGGGCCACTTTGTCATATGCCTCGCCCGCTGCATCATCACGTGTCTCGCCGATTAGCGTATAGGACCCATGATCGTTCATCAACACCAGTTCCGTATGCCCGCCGGAAACAATCAGCGCAAGCAATGGAAATGCAAATTCACGGTCGAACCGGTTGGCATAAATATGACCGGCTATATGATGCACACCAATCAATGGCTTCTGTTTGGCAAAGGCCAATGCTTTGGCTGTATTAACCCCTATCAGAAGCGCACCAACAAGACCAGGTCCTTCCGTGACAGCAATCGCATCAATTTGCTCCCATGTCATATTGGCTTGCAGAAAAGCTTCTTCCAAGACGCATGTGATTTGTTCAACATGATGGCGGGATGCGACTTCAGGAACAACCCCGCCAAACCGCTTATGACTGTCAATTTGGGAAGCGACTGCATTGGCAACCATCTCCTTACCGTTCTTGACAATCGCCACCGCCGTCTCATCACAGCTCGTTTCAATCCCTAAAATATACGTATCGTTTTTCATGATAAATTCACCCACATAACAATCGCATCTTCCTGATTATCGATATAATAATTTTTGCGGACACCACCAGGGACCAGACCGAATTTCCGGTACATCCGCTGGGCCACAATATTGGAGGTGCGGACTTCCAGAGAAAGCCGTTTGGCCCCCATTTGGACGGCCTCCTGCATAGTATATAAAAATAGCGTCTCACCGAGCTTCCGTCCCCGGAACGCCGGGATAACCGCAATATTCGTGATTTGTGCATCATCAATCACATGCCACATACCCGCGTAACCGATTATCTGCTGACCGACGAACATCACATAGTAATGTGCATAGTCATTATTCGTCAATTCTTGCTGCATAATTTCCCTTGGCCATGGTGCCGCAAATGCTTGTCTCTCAACTTCCATCACATCGTCAATATCAGATGGTTTCATCTTTCGGATAGCGCGCTCAGCCATTTTTCGCTTGTTCCTTTTTCAACCAGTTTGCTTCCGCTTCAGCGAGCCGTAAATAATTCGGCGTTAGCGTATGGGTGTTGTCTGGTGCTTTATACGATCCGGCAAGCGCCAGATGTGAGGGGTCAGCCATATGGAATGGCCCGTCTGGAATGACCGCCCGATTACCCAAATAAGTCTTAATCATTTCCTGGTGTATATCCATATCTGGACTTAAAAATAGGACGTCCTGTTGTTTATCGGCCAAATCTTTCAGCCAGTTTTCCATTAGCACATTTTTTTCCTGACAAACTAAGTCAAATTTATGGGACTGCTGCTGATACAAACCTGTATAAACGCGACCACGCCGGGCATCAAAAAATGGGTTTATATAAGCGTTATAAAAGCGTCCCTGCCAGGCCAGCGCTTCCAGACTGGACACGCCAACGACCGGTATATCCAGGGCCCAGGCCATCGATTTGGCTGTTGTCAGGCCAATCCGCACCCCCGTGTAGGAACCAGGCCCCTTGGCGACCACGATTTTATCAAGATCCTGCGGTGTCATATCAACGTCACGCATCAGCTGATTGATTGCCGGCATCAACCTCACTGAATGATTCCGTTTAATATTTGTCGTCATTTCGCCAATTAATTGATCATCCTGCAGTAAAGCCACACCCAATAACTGATTTGATGTATCCATTGCTAGTATATTCATTCCAGAGACTCCTTACAGTCAACCGATCACATCAGCTGCAACCGATTTAAAATGTCCACCCTTAGGAAAAAGTTCCAATAAGCGGGTATGTTCATCAACATAGGCTATTTTTATCATGAGGTATTCAGCTGGAAGATAATCACGGATAAAGTGTGCCCACTCGACAACACAAATACCATCACCATTAAAATATTCGTCAAAGCCAATATCCTCATCTGAATCCTCCAGCCGGTAAACATCCATATGGTACAACGGCAACTCGCCATGATATTCCTTGATGATGGTAAATGTCGGACTGTTGACGGTGCGTTTAACGCCCAAACCGTTTGCAAGCCCTTTGGTGAATGTGGTCTTGCCTGCACCGAGATCACCCTCCAGCGTGATGACATCACCCGGTTTCAACAACAATGCCAATTCCTCAGCGAATTGAACTGTGTCTCTTTCAGAACGTGTTTCAATTTTATAATCGCTCATCGTTTCACCTACTTCAGGTGGGTATAACCCTTTTTTTCCAATAGCTTATTTGTTTGCTGCCGATCTACTAGCCAAACATAATGGCCATTATCCGTGTTCTTACTAACATACCCAACTTCAGTGACCGGTGTTTGTGTTCTGTCAGCTATGTCTTTCAGTTCATCCCAATCCTGGCTGGGGACCGTTCCCAGCAATTCAAAATCTTCTCCACCGTACAATTGCCATTTCGACTGTTGTGATTCGGGGAATTGGTTATAGTTTTGACTCACAGGAAGCTTTTCTTCATAGACAGTCAAATTGACGTGAGAATCTTCGGCTATTTCGTTCGCTTCATTGGCTATGCCGTCACTAATATCATTTAATGTGACCCTTGAAAGGTTCTCCAACTCGCTTGCAAAGTCAACTCGGATCGTCGGCATCCGGTGTCTGCGGGAATAATAGGCCTGATCCAGGTATTCCCCCGGGTTTGTCAGTATGTGAAAACCCGCGGCTGAATCTCCCAATGTCCCGGTCACAAATACCACATCCCCCGGCTTAGCCGTATGTCTGTATCTTACCTTATCGCTGTTCACAAAACCAATGACCGTTATGGATAGTGCCAATTCATTCCCCGATACGGTATCACCGCCAATCAAATCCATCTGATAAGCTGCTCCCAGATCCGCCATACCTTTATATAACCCATCCAGATCATCTTCTTTCCAGGATGATGGTATGACAATGGAAACGAGATAAAATGCCGGTTTTGCCCCCATGGCACTTAGGTCACTAATATTCGCGGCAAGCGAGCGATACCCGATGTGAAACGGACTCATCGTTGACCTCGAGAAATGTACATCTTCCACAAATGTATCCACAGCCGTCACGATGTCCTGGGAAGATTGACGGAAAACAGCCGCATCATCCCCAATACCCCGTATGATCGAAGGCTGTCGATACGTTTTTTGTTTTATCAAATCAATAAATGAAAATTCATCCATTACCCATCACCCATTTTATTATAAACTATTTTCATAATAGCAAACACAGCATAAAAAAAGAAATTTGTTGAATGGCTGGTATTCCAATTCAGCTTTTTTTGTGAAAGAAGAAAAAGAGCTATAATATAATAAAAACCGTTCCCTTCAGTGTGGAAACGGTCGCTTTGTCACTTGTATTATGTACTTTAATTGACGTAAGTAAAACTATGTTTTCTCTAAAAGAATGATCTTTTGACTTAAAAAGGCGGTCCGGACGGGACTCGAACCCGCGACCTCCTGCGTGACAGGCAGGCATTCTAACCAACTGAACTACCGGACCAATTGGTGGTTACAATGTTTTGCGTTTTAATGATATTCTGCGTCTTCCGATGCCACTGATCGTAAAACAGATTCTATTTGGCGTAGCCAGTTGAATTTAAATTGGTTGCGGGGGCAAGATTTGAACTTGCGACCTTCGGGTTATGAGCCCGACGAGCTACCAGACTGCTCCACCCCGCGATATGAAAGAAAATATACAATTGATCATGAACCCTGAGAGTGTTGTACCTTGACTGTTCGTCGTGTTGCGTGGTATCTCGGGGATGCTACACTCCTCACAAGCCTGCACATGGCTGTTAGTTCAATGTTGATGGCGGCTTGCTCCACCCCCCACGGTATGAAACTTTAAAATAAGGCACAAAATATATTATAACCATTTATCTCTTGAATTGCAAGGTTTTTTTTAATTTGTACCCTGAAAACTAAATAAGAGCTTCATTCAACACCATATCATTTAGTTAAGTCCTCGATCGATTAGTATCCGTCAGCTTCACGTGTCGCCACGCTTCCACCCCGGACCTATCCACCTCATCGTCTCTGAGGGATCTTACTCACTTGAAGTGATGGGAAGT
>NZ_JBHTNH010000058.1:0-60217 GCF_042679865.1 Lentibacillus salinarum
AAAAACATGAAAAAAATTTTAAAACAAACCAAAAAAGGAAAATAGTACGCTGTTTTTGAGCAATTTAAAACCGCCAATAACGTTGATTTTGCAGCGCTTATGGCGGTTTTTAGTGTCAAAGATGAGACTGTCATTTCTGAGGAGATATTTGTTCTTCTTCAAATTGGACATGATAAATAAATATCTCTAGTACGAATCATTCTTCCGTAACATAACACTATTCAATCATCGGACGCATTTTTGGAATAAGATCTTATTCTGGTAAAATTTGACAATGGCAATTGCTAAAATTTCAAGGATGGTTTTTGATGAAAAATCATATAAAAGTGAATGGGAGGCTTCTTCAAACTAGCGATATAATAATGTTGAATGAAAGGGGCGGTAAAATTGAAATGGTCAGAAGTTAGAATTATGTACCCGGATCAATTTGTTAAACTGAAAGTACTATCGTCTCATATTAAAAACTATCGAGAAATCATTGAAGATATGGCTGTTATAAGACCTGTACCCGACGAATCAGCAACAAAAGAACTTTTAAAATCAAAAGATGAAGATTTAGTTTATCACACTTCCCATGAAAATATTGTACTTGAAGTCCGGCAAGATGTAGGGTTGAGGAGATTCTACTAACATGAAAATAAAATACAAACATGGATTGCTACTAGTGGATATGACGCTGAGATATAATGGGAAAAATAAAGTGATCGAAAATTTGGTGGTGGATACAGGGGCTGCTCGGACACTTATTTCTCAAAATGCAGTAGATGATATTGGTATGCAGGTTGATTTACATGATAAAATTGTCACTTATTATGGAATTGGTGGAAAAGAGTATGCATTTAGAAAAAATGTAGACAGTATCCAAATCAGTGATTGTACGATTGAAAACATCGAAGTCGATTTTAATGATTTTGGATATGAGGATATTAACGGATTGCTTGGGTTAGATTTGTTAATGCAAGCTGGATTTACTATAGACTTATTACAGCTTTAAATGAATAGAAAGAGTTGAGGGGAATCCTAAAGGGGTTCCTTTTATTTGTATATGATTATTACAGATGGTTTAAACTCCATTAATTATTAGGTTATGCCACAAACGCGCGCAAGAATGGAATAAGCATTGCTCCCTTTCTTGAATTATTGGAAGAGTTTTTAGGTGGATCTTACATGTTAAAATATCATTATCCTTTTTGGAGAGTTGGAGATGTAAATGGGAAATAACACTGTTACTGAACTATGGAATGACTATTCGCGGAGGAATTACTATGATCAGGCGCATCGCTATTATAATCATCATTGTTATCATCGCTCTTGGGGCGGTTTTCATTTTCATCAGTTCATCGGGTGATGATACAAATGTTAAACAATCAGACCAACAACCAAAGAAAACACTACCTGATAATGAAAATAAAGAGACCCTGAAGCTTGAACCATCTTTGGACAGCATATTCGACTTGGCCAAACAAGGAAAAGTCATGGACAATAATATCGTTGTTGGTGAAACGACTGCCGATGATGTGCAAGAAGCTTGGGGAGAACCGGATGAGAAGGCTGATACGGATGTTGGCCTTTTTTTAAACTATACATCACATGACATCGATGTCGGCACTACAGACAATATTGTGTCCGATATGCGTTCGTCGCAGGATCAATTCACATCATTCGATCTGGATACAATTAAATCATATGAAAAACCTGATGATACGCATTACTACCAGGATGATGGTCACAATCAAATCATTCTTGTTTATGAACTTTCCAATGATTATGTCTTGAAATGGGTGTTCCCGAAGCGTTCCGGTGATGCTGATAACCCTGACGTGGATCATATTTCATTATCGAAGGAAATAAGCAGAGGCAATAAAGGCATGTATTCAAGTGATACAGACAATATGAGCCTTAATGAAAAAATCGGGCAAATGATTTTTAGCGGGGTCAATGGAACAAAAATGACGGCTGAGACAAGAAGTATCATTCAAAAGTATCATGTGGGAGGTGTCATTTTATATGGCGATAACATTACAAGCAAGACGCAAACCGTCAACTTTTTAAATGAGATGAAAACCGCGAATGCTGACAATCCTTACCCATTATTACTGGGGGTCGATGAAGAAGGTGGCAGTGTGACACGAATGCCCGATGAGATAAAAAGTTTGCCGTCAAGTCGTTCGATTGGGAAGATGAATGATCCAGATGTGGCCTTTCAAGCTGGTTCCATCCTCGGTGAGCAGATGAAAACACTCGGTTTCAATTTGGATTTTGCGCCTGTCCTTGATGTTAACAGTAATCCGGATAATCCTGTTATCGGCGATCGTTCGTTTGGCAACAATCCGAAAATCGTATCACAGTTGGGTATCCAGACGATGAAAGGAATCCAAAGTGAAGGGGTTATTTCAGTCATGAAGCATTTTCCCGGGCATGGGGATACCAGCAAGGATTCCCATTTAAAACTGCCTAAGGTCGATAAAAGCTACGGGGGACTGTCTAAATTGGAATTTACGCCTTTCAGGAAAGCCATTTCGAAGGGTGCTGATGTCAGCATGGTTGCACATATTCTGCTACCAAAAATCGATGAAAATTATCCTGCCTCCATGTCAAAAAAGGTAATCACGGGCATTTTGCGGGAGGATTTTGATTTTAATGGTGTCGTAATTACCGACGACTTGACGATGGGCGCCATTACAAATCAATATAATGTCGCTGAGGCAGCCGTCCGGGCAGTGAAAGCAGGCGGAGATTTATTGCTTGTTGGACATAATCCAGATTTGATTCCAATTGTATTTGATAAATTAAAAGCTGCTGTTGACAATGGGGAAATAAGCGAAGCAAGGATTAATGAAAGCGTTGAACGCATCACACACTTGAAAGAAAAGTACCAGCTTTCGGATGAAAAGACACCAAACCTCAATGTTCAATCGATTATTGAGGAAGTGGAAGCCATTCGGGAAAAGGTGTACTGATCATCACGAAGGGTGTATGCCCATTCGTTATGTAAAGAGACATTTAAGCCTTGACAACGAATCGTGAAAGCCTTCAACACTATTAACTAGTGGGAGATTGTTTATTCAAGAAAATGGCGCGATTATCTAATAAAAATCGCGCCAATATCGCATATAAGGGTCAGATTGTTGAAGAAGACGGTGGGATATTTATGCTGAAATCTGATTGGCATTGTGATGAAATGTACCCCAATTAAAGGGCAGTTTAGTTTAAGTGGATAAACAGGGAAAGGGGGGGACAAAATGCTAACAGAAAAAGTCCATATTGCCGTATCTACAGCTTTTTTTGAAGATGAATCCTTAAATATTCAAGGGACAATAAGCCATATAAGAGATCTGTATAAACAAGGGATAAAATCTGTTCTTGTTTCTGGTACTACTGGAGAACAGCATAGTTTTAACCTCCGAGAGAAAATGGAAATAATAAACGGTTTAGAACAGGATGAAGAACTCATTAGTAATATGGAAATTATTTTTAAGTAAACAAGAAAGAGCAACAATAGAAAATATGATGGAACAAGTTTACCAGGGAAATGCTACTGTGAATCTGAAAAAAACCATTAATCATAAGGGTGTTCCATTAGGGATTTGCAGGAGTCCAATAGGAAATATTTAATTAGATAGTGAAATATCTTTAGACTGACTCATAAAATGTATATAGGTTTCGTCTCAGACGCTGAGTTATGCGTACTTGATACATGGGGACATCTGATATGGATTGGTAAGGGATCTGAAGAGATAAATAGAAAACTAATAGAGTTTCTTATACGTAATCATGTAAATGAGGGTGGTTTCCAATGCTGAGTACTTTTGAAACAGATAGATTAATTCTACGTGAACGAACGCTTGAAGATTTTGAGAAATGTATTGAAATGGATCGTGAACCAGAGGTTGTGGATTATATTCCAGAGCTACAAAAGATTGTAAGTGGAACGTCAGCTAATGAAAAAAAGCATCGGTCATTTGTTAAACAAAGATTTGAGGCTGAATATCCGGAAGGGATGGGGTACTGGACAATAGAGACGAAAGAGGACCATAAAAAATTTGTAGGATGGGTGTTGCTAATTCCTCTTGATGCGGTTGGGCCAGACATAGAAATTGGATGGAGGTTACGACCAAAATATTGGGGTAAGGGCTATGCTACAGAAACAGCAAGAGTGATCTTACAATATGCTGTTGAAAGCCTTAAATTAAAAGAAGTAATTGCTGATATTCATAAAATGAATAAAGGATCAATTAGAGTTGCTGAAAAGATAGGGATGGCGTACAAGCGGACAGAAGAGGCTAGTGATTATATGAGATTTGCTCTTACTCGGCATTAATAGTGGCTTCATCAATCGGGCGCAAATCCGGAATAAGAATAAGAACTGCGGCAGTTCTTGGTGCACAAGCAGATTTTTATACTTCAAAATTAAAGGATCTTGCGTATTCAGTAGTGATTGAATCAAAAGATTTAACAGAGGGCGAATTTAAGGTAACATCAGAAATTAGGGTAGACAACGTATACACGCTTTATACCGCAATCGGTCGCTTTTCCCTAATAAAAATAGCGCCAATATCGCATAAATGGTTTATTTATATTGAACAACACGCCAATGTTTTAAAGGAAAGGAAGTATCAATTGAATAAAATTCTAATGCTTATTCTAAGTCATCTTTATTTGTTCGTAGGTATGTTTTTGTTAATTTTTACATACCAGGGCGTAATTGTTGGTCCTTTTCAATATTTTTCTTTGGGTGGCGGATATATTTTTTGGATAGGCGGAATAGTAGCTTGTATATGGATCCTGATAAGGAAAAGTAAAAACTAACAAATTTTATAAAATTGTACGACGTACCCGTAATAGTGTGTGTGATATAATCGTTGTTGTATTTAAAAACAAGGCGACGTAACAATCCAAAATTATCGGCCCGCATCTTCTTCAAACGGGCGCGTTGATCGAATAAGAAGGCTTTTTTATACGTGATGGTTAAGATCTACAAAAACAAATTGCGTTGTATGCCGGTTTAAAAATAATGTTGAGGAATAAGGAAATAAAAATGTGTACAAATATTGATTCCGTGGTATAATGAACATAGAAAGATTATAAGTGCATACACTAATAAAGACTGCCCATGCTATAACATGAAGCGGCCATAATAGACCGAACCCCATCAAGAGGGGCTAGGCAGCTAAGCAAAAGTAATCCCCTAGCGCCACTCAAACGCATACGAGGGGTTATTTTTTATGGTTTTTGTCAGAATAATAAACGCCACCAACATCTCAGGGGGATATCATCAGCGTCAGTGCACTAACAATGTCCATTGGCAAGCACCTCCCTCCCCGAGAAGCCTCCCAACGAAGACTAACGGCAGATCGACAATGCTACCAAACCCCTCATGCTAAGCCAGTCTATTATGTTCATTATAACATATTACAATCATTTATACTGTAATTAATGAGCAATTTTTTGTCTTCTTCAAACTGGGCTGTCATTTTCAATGTCATTCAGCACCTTTTTTGGACACTATTTTGCACTGTACAATACGTAATAAAGCCTAATTCCCCTCCTTTTTGAACGAGGAATCAAGCTTTTCATTTTATACAATCGTGTCTAATAACAGAAGAAGTTGAAGTTGTGTGAATTGATGGTATTTAAACATAAGAGATAAAATGTTTATTGCAAAGAAGCAACCGCCGATTAAATGATAACGCTTTAAAACGCTCAGATTCATGACTGAGCGTTATTGACAGCGATTCAGTTGCTGCTGAAATCTGTAAGATAGTTATACGCTTCTCCCCATACTTGATCTGCGACATTCACTCGCCGGGTCGTTCACTGGTTCAGCTTGAACAGTTTCCGCGGGCGTCCTTTCACATACGGTTTTTCTTCGCCAATTGCTTTTATCACATCGCCGGCCATCAGCTTTTTGATGGTGCGCTCGGCACTGCGCTTGGTGACACCGTAATAGTTGGCGATATCATTGGAGGAAAAAGGTTCATTGTTCCGCACTTCGATAAAATCAATGAAATTATAGGATAATTCATTGTTTAACTTGGCCTTATGTATTAAGGAACGGTAGAGTGTGGACGGATTGAATTCCTTTTTGACGCCGAGCGGTCCAATCAGGTCACGGCGCTCATTGGCGATATAGCACGTTCCATCCTCATTATTAGCACAGGTTCCGAGGGCCAGTTTGGCGTTGTCTTCAGCCTGTTTTGCTGTCAGGCCAAGACCGAAGCCGATATCAACCGGTGTCGCCAGCTCACTTTCGATGTTTTTCAGCAAAGGAAAGTCGCGATAATGGCTGGTAATATGATCCAGCATCCCGCGTGTTCCAAATAAAACAAATTGGTCGTCACTGGTGGCTACAACAGAGGCATGGGTTTTCCGGGCGTAATTCAACAGCACGTGGTGCAATGTCTGGTGCAGGGCCTGTGTATGCTGGCCGCCTTTTTCTGCCTGCATCGTTTCGAAATGTTTGATCCGGACGTGTCCGGCGACGATTTGCGCGCTTTGTGACCGGTTGACAGCGGCGATCGATTTGGCCTTGTCCACTGCCCGCATCAGGTTCAGTTTCGGAATCGCCATACAGCTGGCCGGTATGCGCTTTTCATTGAGAAACGCTGCCACTTCCGGAATTGAGGTTAGGGCATGATCAATCCAGCCACCACGCCACATGGCTTCGTGCCAGCGGGCGATTTGGCCGATGGCAGTGTGGGGATCGTCTCCATAGCCGTGTGTATGAATGGCATGATCGTCCAAACCGGTATCATAAAGCACATCGGCCACATGTGCTGTATCCGGTATATCGATGGAGAGGCGCTCCAACGCGTTGCCGTAACGATTTTTTACATGATATAGAGCCGTCAGAATCATGTACGGATCATAATCCACCTGAACGGCAGGAAGCCGCTTTTTATCAATAACTGGTTTGGCATACAAATAGGGTAGTGCCCCGATAAATAAATAAATATCACACATAATGGCCTTTTGGATCAATGCTGGTGTTTCTTCCGCTTGCTTATAGATAAATGGGAATATGTCAACATCTTCCAGACTTTCCGTATAGCGGGCAATCCGGTTGACGCTATTTTCCTGACCGAATACAGCAACTTTAACTTTCACGCGGATTCCTCCTTGTTTCGATATAGGGCGCCAGCGCACAACGATTTAACGACATCATGATTTGCTGGCAACTTTATAGTACGGAATTTTCATAATATTGTCAAGAAAGGTTGAAAAATAAATTTAGACGTCCTGTCATACTTACAGTTTGGGATGGTACAGCGGGAAAACTAAGATTCTCGTAGTCTTTTAAAACTTGACACACCCTATGAAAACGGTTTAAATTAAGAATAGCTTTATAAATATATAAAGGGGGAATTTTCATGAAGAATCTGAAACTTGTGGGTATTCTACTGATTGTCATGCTGCTGGCACTTGCGGGCTGCGGCAGTGCGCAAGATGAAGGGTCCGACGATGACAGCGGCAGTGACAATGGCGGCGGTGATGACGCATCAAGTGAAGAAGTGCGTGTAACGCTTGGCACCGGGGGAACAAGTGGGACGTACTATCCGTTGGGGGTAGCCATGACGGAACAGATTTTTGCTGATGCGGAAGGTGTTTCCCAGTCCAGGGCCGTCTCAACGGGGGCATCGGTCACCAATGCCCAGGAATTGGCTGAAGGGAAATATGACGCCGTCTTAATCCAGAATGATATTGCTTACTATGCTGTCAACGGTGAAACGCTTGAAGACTTTGAAGGTAATACAGTGGATAATATGGCTGGTATGACATCACTTTACCCTGAAGATATTCAGGTGGTCACAACTGCAGATAGCGACATTGAATCACTGGATGATCTGAACGGCAAAAATGTGGCCGTCGGTGACCAGGGCAGTGGTGCGGAAGCGAATGCTAAACAGATTCTGGAAGCGGCCGGGATTACTTATGATGATATCACGCCGGAATATATGGGATTCGGTGATGCCTCCCAGGGATTGCAGAATGGCACAATTGACGCGGCATTCATTACCGCCGGCGCACCAACGAGTGCTATCCAGGAATTGGGTGCGAACAAAGATGTTAACGTGCTGTCACTTTCCGATGACGTGATTAATGACCTGACATCTGAATACTCGTATTATACTGAGCGCACGATTTCTGCTGATACGTACGCGGATTACGGCCAGGAAGAAGATATCAATACAGTGGCCGTGATGGCTATTCTCGTCGTGGACAGCGAACTGCCGGAAGACACGGTTTATAACATGACCAAAGCCATGTTCGAAAACCGCGAGGAAATGGAAGCTGCCCATGACCGCGGATCGGATATCACGCTGGAAGGGGCGAGGGATGGCATGTCCATTGACCTTCATCCAGGTGCGGAAAAGTATTATGATGAGGAAGGCGTTTCCGCTGAGTGATGGAAACAAGGCCACACAAACGGCACAGCCTGCCTAAGCGCAGGCTTGCTTGGTTATTGCTTGTGATCATGCTGCTTATCGGCATTTATTTGCTGCTGTCACCTGTACACGTCATGTTTGCCAAGGCAGACAACGGGGACGTCCTGATAGCCAAGCGGATAAATGCCGATACGCATTTTTCATCCCGGTACATCCATTCCGTGGAAAAATGTCCGATCATTGAAAAATATGTGGTGAGTGCTGATTATGTGATGGTTCTGATGGAAAGCTGGAACTGCAATTTCGGAGCCGGTATTGAAACACAGCCGCCTCCAGGTGCGACAGATCGGCTGGAGGACGGTTATTATGTGATCGATGACATCGATAAAGCGTTCGATGATGTGCTGTTTCATCCGGTCAGCATAGCCGAACAGCAGCTCACGATTGATGATGAAACGTGGGAAATATCACGTGAGCCATTTGAAGGCAGAACCTTTAGGCTGTTCATTGAAAAAGAAACTGTTCTAATGTATTTATGGCATCAATTATCCTTGACTGGATAGGAAAGGAGGGTCTTTATGGCCAATACGAATTTAGATGCAACGGTCAGTCAAGAGGAAATGAATGAACAGCTAGACGAGCTGGAAGGCAGTGACCGGACGCTGTTTGGCTGGATGGCAGCGGCTGTTCTAGTCGTGGCTGTTGCGTTTTCACTGTTTCATTTATATACAGCTGGTATTGATATGCTTCCGCGCATGCAGCAGAATGCGATTCATTTGGCGTTTGCTTTAACCCTCATATTTTTAATCTTTCCGTATAAAAAGAACCTCGGGCAAACGAAAATCCCCTGGTATGATATGGTACTAGCTGGTCTCGGGGCATCAACAGGTATTTATATTATGATGATTTCCGATGTGCTGGTCGGCAAAGTCGGTAATCCGAATATGCTGGACACCACGATGTCCTTCATTGCCTTGCTGCTTGTTCTGGAAGCAACACGGCGCGTTGTCGGTAAACCACTCGTTATATTAGCGACGATCTTCATGCTGTACGCGTGGCTTGGTGATATGTATCTGCCTGACTTTCTTGGCGCCCGGTCGGTACTACCCGATGTGCTGAATCACTTTGGCTTTACGTGGCGCGAAATTGCCGAGTTTATGTATTTGTCCAATGAAGGGATTTTTGGTACACCACTTACCGTTTCGGCGCAATATGTCTTTATTTTTATATTGTTTGGGGCTTTTTTGGAAGTGACCGGAGCGGGGAAAATGTTTATCGATCTGGCTATGTCGCTCGTCGGTTCCTTTAAAGGCGGGCCTGCCAAGGCATCTGTCATCTCGTCCGGGATGATGGGGTCAATCTCAGGGAGTTCGGTGGCGAATGCGGTGACGACTGGTACGTTCACCATTCCGCTGATGAAACAAACCGGCTTCAGGCCAAAAGTCGCTGGCGGTATTGAAGTGGCCGCATCATCCAGCGGGCAGCTGCTTCCGCCTGTTATGGGGGCTGCTGCTTTTATCATGGCTGACTTTACCGGTATCCCGTATTTGGATATCGTCAAATCAGCCGCGATTCCGGCATTGCTGAGTTATACAGCCATTTTGTTCATGGTTCATTTGGAAGCGAGTAAGCACAACCTGGTAGGGATCCCGCGAAAAGATCTGGTGTCACCCCTGAGGATTTTTGCCGGCCGCGGTTATTTGCTGCTGCCGATTGTGGCGATTATCGTTCTGCTTGTTCTCAGGCTGACACCGATTCTGGCCTCATTCATGGCCATTGTCGGGACGATTACGATCGCATTGTTTTCCTACCGCATGCAAAAAAGCTTCGGTGCCGGCTTTCTCGTGTCATTGCTGTTCACCGGTGCCGCTTATGCCGCACATTTATTGTTCGGCTTGAACGAATATGTCACCTATGTGGCAATCGGCAGCCTGCTGTTTGCGCTCATCTGGTATGCAATGGGCAAAAAGGCTGGCGGTGGCGAAAAGCAGATCAAATTCGGTTGGCGGGAATTTTTCTCCGCACTGGAACTCGGGGCCAAAAACGCGTTGAGTGTGGTGGCGGCCTGTGCGGCTGCTGGCATTCTCACCGGTGTGGTGACGATGACCGGATTGGGCCCGATCTTTTCCGGTTTGATCCTTGATTTGGCGAACGAGCAAATCTTCCTCGTTCTGCTGTTCACCATGGCCGCATGTATTGTCATGGGGCTGGGGCTGCCGACAACAGCGACTTATATTGTGTTGGCTGCTGTGATGGCGCCAGCACTGGTACAGCTGGATATCCCGGTGCTGGCGGCCCATCTGTTCGTATTCTATTATGGCATTTTGGCTGATGATACACCGCCGATTAATCTGCCGGCCTATGCGACATCAGGGATTGCCAAGGCTGATCCGGTGAAAACCGGCGTTCAAGGGTTCAAATTTGATATGGGGGCACTGCTCCTGCCGTTTGCCTTTGTGCTCAATCCGATGCTGATTTTGCAGGATGACACCGCCACATGGCTGCAAATCACGTTAAGCATCGCGACAGCCTTTATCGGCATCATTGCCTGGTCAACGTTCATCCAAAGCTATTTGTTCACTAAATTTGGCTGGATTGAACGTATCCTGGCGGTGGCGGCTGCTGTTGTGCTGCTTAATCATTCATTATGGACGGATCTGGTCGGTGTCGGATTATTTGCGGTGATTGTGGTTTTCCAATGGTGGAAGAAGAACCGGCACGACGACGCGCAGATGGAAGCGGCCGATGGAAGTGCCTAGTGTGATAAGAGCTATTTTGCAGGTGTTCTGCAGGATAGCTCTTTTTGCCATATGGCAGCCTGATAGACATAATGGGGCGGCGTCCGAATGTGTGGTACGCTTGGCGTCAAAATGGGAGGAATGTAATGATGAATGAACTTATGAGAAAGCTCGGAATCGATGTGCCGATCATTCAAGCCGGCATGGCGGGCGGGATTACAACCCCTGATATGGTGGCAGCCGTATCCGAAGCGGGAGCGCTTGGCACGATTGGGGCAGGGTACATGCGTGATGCTGCCTTAAAGGCGGATATTCAGGCAATCAGGCAGATTACTGATAAACCATTTGCCGTGAATGTGTTTGCCGTTGATTTGCAAACATTTTCCGATGACATCGCACCGATGCAGCAATTCCTGAATCATTACCGGGATGAATTGGAAATAGACGCAGGAGAAGCTTCGATCAACGTCCACGATTATTTACAGGAAAAAATTGAGGTGATCATCGACGAAAATATCCCGGTTGTGAGTACAGCATTTGGGGTGTTACCGGCTGTCTTAATCGAACGGTTGAAGCAGCATGATGTCACGCTTATCGGGATGGCTACGAATCTGGAGGAAGCCAAACAACTGGAGGTGGCCGGGTATGATGCGGTTGTTGCACAGGGTATGGAAGCGGGTGGTCACCGCGGAACGTTTGATGTGGAAAAGTACCCCAATGGTTGTCAGATTGGCTTGCATGTGTTGGTGCAGGAATTATTGGATCGCGTTAGCCTGCCGGTCATCGCGGCCGGCGGTATTTATGGTAAAAGCCAGGTGGATGCTTTGCTGGGTATGGGAGCAGCGGCTGTTCAGCTGGGCACCCGCTTTTTAGTTGCACAAGAAGCCGGTACCAATATGGCCTATCGCCAGGCGCTAATGAAAGCACATACGATGGACACGGTTGTGACGAACGTTTTCTCCGGCCGGCCTGCCCGTGCTGTCCGTAACCGGTTTGTGGTAGAAGTGGAAGCGAGTGAAATCGCCCCTAAGCCATTTCCAGTGCAAAATCAAATGACCAAACCCATTCGCTCCGCCGCGAAAAAATATGACATACCGGATTTACAGTCACTGTGGGCCGGGCAAGGCGTTGGTGCCATTCACAAGGAAGAGAGCGTGGCCGAGATAGTGGGGGCGCTTATCTAAGTGCTGTGACAGAGTCGATTCTGTTTAAAAAAGATGTATCAGTTTGGCAGTATCTTCATAACAAATAAGGCATTCATATATGTTTAGGTTTTTTAGGCAATAAACGGGTTATATTGCGGCATAAAATGTTGAAGTTGAATCAATTAAAAAATGAAAGGAGGAGATTCTAATATGAGCTTAGCTTTGGAAATTGCGCGTATTTCACTACCTGTTGTAATAGTGGGTGGGATTACAGTATTTGTAGTTTTTAGAATGAAACATAAATATAAGAAAGGCACCCTGGGTAAGAAAAAATCAAAAGGCGCTCAAAATTTATTAGATAGTTTAATACCACTCGGAATGATGATTGGTTGTGCTGTTGCTGTACTTCTTAGCATGTTTTTCCCAATCTCCTTACTATCTACAATTGGTTTGGGTGCTGGAATAGGTTTATTATTTGGTTATTTTGCTTATGAAATTTATAGTAAGAAGGAAGCAATCATTCATAAATAGCTATCTTCCTGAAACGGGTGCCGATTCACGAATAAATAAGATCGCGTCTTTCTCTGCATTTTTAATTGTTACATTTACATATTTCAGTAATTATAAAGTGACAGTAGCCTAGCGGTTAGTTGTAAGCAGAATACAAGGGGAGTTAAAGATGAAACGTCATATTTTTGTTGCTTCGTTTTTGACTTTAAACTACGACGCACTGCGGTAAGTTGATTTCCGCTCCGGGCAGTCGCTTTCCGCGGGCAACGCTTCCACAATCAAAGCGCATTTATAGAATAAAGAAATTACCTTAATTACAAAATGGAAATTAATTGTGTACATTCATATCAATCGTGGTATAATATATGTAGAAAGTTCATAAAATAATAAAGACCGCCCATGCTGTTACATGGAGCGGCCAATAGACCGAACCCCATCAAGAGGGGCTAGGCAGCACAAGGTAAAAATAATCCCTCGGCGCTACACCAACGCATATGAGGGGTTATTTTTTATGGTTTTTGTCAGACATAATAAACGCCACCAACATCTCAGGAGGATATCATCAGCGTTAACGCACTAACAATGTCCATTGGCAAGCACCTCCCTCCCTGGGAAGTCTCCAACGAAGACTAACGGCAGATCGACAGTGCTACCAAACCCCTCATGCGAAGCCAGTCTATTGTGTTTTATTATAACATATTGCTATAATTTATACTGTAATTAATTGAGGAACTTTTCGAACCTTTTCGAACTGGTCATTAATTTAACAAAAAATCGTTTAAATCATTGCTCAGTAAATGGACACGTTAACTTATGCGCCTTGATCTGACTATACAGCATACCAGCTAATATTAGAAATGACTGTTCAGGAATCGAGCGCGTTTCTTTAATAAAGAATACGCTGCATATAATGGCCAAGAATCAGCACAGATGAATAAAGGAAGGTTAAAAAAATTATTTAAACTTCTTAGGCAGTGATATAATGGAAATATGCAATAATCGCGTTTTCCTCAAGGGAGGTCGGCGCATTCCTGTCGGTTGTAGTGTCATACGATACACTATAACGGAAGGGGGGTGTTGCCCATGTCTGTTTTTGCAACGTCAATAATTAAAAGTTATGGTTGACCTTATAAGAAAAACTAAGACTTTCACTACAAACCTTTGTGAAAGCCAAGTTTTTCTAAAGACACTGGTTCTAATGATCGCTTTCGCAACACTCGTTGTAACGATTACAGACCAGAAAAAATAGAACTCCCTTAATTTACCAGTCTAGTGAGGTCTATTCCTTACTCGCGCTGACCCCTCTTGAAGGGGAGCGATTCATTGCTGACCGGAGATATTACCGTATCTTCGGTCTTTTATTAGTTTATGCTTTTTTCTTGTCTCTATGTTTATTATAACACGAAAAGCGGTTTGCAAACAAAAAAATATGTGATTGTTTTTGTTACCTTTCTTACAGCACAGCTCGCAGATTGCTCCCATCGGCGTACCTAACGTTGCATTTTCTTAAAAGCGCTTTACAATGCAAAAGAAAAATTTAAAACCCATATTGAAAAAATGCTTCCGTTCAAGATCCTTTATTTTATGCCGTCTTAGGCCAAATGCTATTGGTTACTAGGGTTAAAAATATACTGAATGATTATTCGACTAAGCATTTCTACAGGTCTTTATATTTTTAAAAAGAGCAATTATGAAATTGATTTTTTAATCTAGTAAGAGCATGTTTTGATAAATCTTTTGTCAAAACATGCTTTCTATTTGTTTATTTAAAAATGCAGAGGGTGCTAATTTTCCAAAGTAAGTGGCCTAATTTAAATTGTCATCTGACTCAAATTTAAGTTGCTATATATGTATTTATAGATTGTATCGCGCCTCTGTTCGATTGTTTTAAGGATGGTGTATGTAAAATTTCCTTCGTGTTAAATAAAATGGTTGAACGTGCATTTACATGTGTATATAATGTGCATATAGTATATATACATTATATAAAAGTGTGGGGAATGACATATAGAATGGTCCCAATCGCAGCAAATGGCTTGACTAAGCGTATTTGATAACATGCATGGAAGGTGAAAGGAGAAGGCTCACTTGTCAGGTACAGAAAAAACACATCATATTAATTTAGCAAAGCACTGGATGATCACGATTGGTATATTTTTAATTGTTCAATTGCTCTTTATCGCCGTTGATGGTACTTTCCTGGAACCAAACATCAACGATAGTGACCACTTATTCGCCAGGATAGGAAGATCGATTTTGGACGCAAAGCTCTTTACTGAATGGATTACCCCTTATTCCTATCCATTTTTTAATATGGCCATGACAATTCATGCGATTGCTATATTGATTCAAGCGGTGCAGGACATGATGTCAAGTATGTTTTTTGGTAAAAATCGCACTCGTTAGGCCTTTAGCGAATGTGTTCGTTTTTCTTATACGTTGGACGTTAAAATTTTAGCTACGCCGAGTCTACTTCTAGGCTAAAATCTATACTTTCCTAAAGTGCAAAAAAATAAAGATGAGGGATTGGCATGCAAATCATTATTTCCAACAGTTCAAAGGAGCCGATTTATGAACAAATTACGGATCAAATTAAATCGTCTATATTAGCAGGTGAACTACAGGAGGGCGCGTCTTTACCTTCCATGCGTATACTCGCAAAGGATTTACAAATTAGTGTGATTACGACGAAACGTGCCTATGAGGAATTGGAGAAGGCAGGCTTTATCTATTCCATTGTCGGAAAAGGGTCTTTTGTCGCAGAGCAAAATTTAGAGCTCATGAGAGAGAAGAAGCTGAAGGTCATTGAGGAGCAGTTGAGTGCGGTCATAACGAATAGCAGAGAAATTGGGTTATCACGTGATGAGCTGCAGCAACTATTGACGATTTTATATGAGGAGTGACATGGATGGAAAATGTGGTTGAATTAAAAAATGTAACGAAAAACTTCAAAGGTTTTTCTGTTAAAAATATTGATTTACACGTGAAGAAAGGCTTTGTAACGGGATTCATTGGCGCAAATGGTGCTGGTAAGTCGACAACAATAAAAATGATGATGAATCTATTAAAGCCGGACTCTGGGGAGGTTAAACTGTTCGGATTGGACTATACGACGCATGAGAAGGCGATCAAGGAGCGCATTGGGTTTGTATACGATGGCAATGTATTTTTTGAAGGGCTGAACTTAAACGATATAAAGCGCATTGTTGGACCAGCCTACAAACGCTGGGATGATGCATTGTTTTATCAATATGTTGAGCAATTCGAATTACCGCTTAATAAAGCGATAAAAACGTTCTCTAAAGGGATGCAAATGAAAGCATCATTGGCGATAGCCCTGTCCCATCATGCAGAGCTGATCATTATGGATGAGCCAACATCAGGTTTAGATCCTATTTTTAGGCGGGAACTGATGGATCTCCTGCAGGAAATAATGATTGATGGTCATCGTACCATTTTCTTCTCCACGCATATTACGACAGATTTAGATCGTATCGCCGATTACATAGCTTTTATACAAAGCGGGGAATTAGTATTTAATCAATCCATTCACGACGTCGCTGAAAACTATGCGCTCGTTAAAGGCGGATTGGACCTTCTGGATAGCGACACAGAAAAGGCGTTTGTTCATGTTCATCGTGCAGCAACAGGTTTTGAAGCATTAACGGATAATATCGAAGAAGTGAACAATATTTTCGGCGATTCAGTTGTCATTGAACAAGCGTCGCTGGAAGATATCATGTATTACTTGAAAGGGGATAGACACCGTGTTTAATTTAATCAGACGTGATGTCATATTGCAGAAAAGACTACTTTTAACCTTTATTCCTTTTGTTGCATTATTTATCATTACAGACAAACATCCAGCTTTCATTTTTTTGGTTGCCAGTATTTTTATTCCCTTTAATGCTTTTGCTTATGATCAAAAAGCAGAGACGAATATTTTGTTAAATTCGTTACCTTACACACGTAAAGAAATTATCGTATCACGCTATCTTGGTGCTTTTCTTTATATGGTTTTAGCCGTTGGGGTGACAAGTCTGGCATTATTTATTTCGAATAAACCTTTTACGATGACTGATATGGCGATTGGCAGTGGCTTATTTCTGCTGTTTGCTGCGTTCACGTTTCCGCTGTTTTATATATTTAAGTCAGGCTATATTATGCACGTTGTTCTCATAAGTTTTATCCTTTTAGCAGGCATTGGGCATCCTATTGTTATGTTTTTAGGGGAGCACTTACCAGCCATTATCGATTTTATTTACAGTTTATCCACCCCGGTTTTATATACGGGAGCGGCAGCTGTTACCCTGGCATTCTATGCTGTCTCCTGGGGGATTACCACGATCATTTACCAGCGAAAAGCGTTTTGAGTGTTTTTTTGAGCTAGCTGAAAACAGAAGCAGCACTATTCCATTTTGGACCTAATCGAATCAGTATGCGTCCTTCTGATTCCGGCCATTTTGCGGGACAATGCATGTTAAGGTTCTTCTTGTCATAATCGTTACGGATTAACAAATACAATAAACCCCAATCATTAGCAAAAACAAAATTCTAATTATAATATAAGTTAACGGCGAATAATCTTTTTTAGCCTAAAGACGCAAGAGTTGAACAACGATAGGCTGTTGTTCAGCAGCCCATCGTTGTGGTTTATAGGGTAGGATAGTTGGGCAAAACTTCCTGTGACAAAACTAATGACAGAAAATAAAATCCTTAAATTCTTTGACTGTTTCAAAGTAATAATCAGACTCTGTCTTCATCCATCGCTTTATTTCAGGGATGCTGTGGGACCATCCAGCAGCTGCAAAATCCAAGTTACCGTTTTTGGCCATCACCATTCCTGGCTTAAGATCATCTAGCACAAGGGCGTCTGATTCTTTAAGATTAAAATGAGCTAAAATTTGCTTGATCGGATAAGGATGTGGTTTTCTCTGGTGTTCCTCAAGTTCCCAGCCAAAAATGTCATCTGGTGAAAACCCACAATGTGCTAAGTAGTCTCTTTCAATTCGCGTTCTTTCTGAATGAGAAACAACAGTCACGATACCCCCTTGGTTTTTAAATTCTTGAACGGTTTTAGGAAAAGTATCATAAAAGTCAGGAATGGTTGACCCAGTGTATTCCTTCCATATTTTTTGCTGATGCTGTTGTTCTGCTTCTGTCAATTGAATAATGTCCTTACATAAAGAAGAAAACCCTGGATTAAAACAGTACCCAACGAATTCTTCAAATGTCATGGGTTCAACATTGGGCCTTAACTCCTTTAAGGCTTGAACAAAGGACGGATAATGTATATCAGGTGTGCTTTTTACCGCTGTGTCATCGTGGTCAAGGATTAAACATTTATATCTTAACGTCATAAGATCCCCCTTTGAATTTCCTCTTCATTTTATCATTTTTTCGACGAGGTAGACTATGGTTCCCCCAACTAAAGGGGCACATATCTTGAATAAGGTGCTTTTTTCTTAGCGTGATAGTGTATTTACCTTCAACTTAAACAATCAACGTTGAAGCACTTTATCACAATCTAGATAATTTTTGTCATATTTCAGTCACTGTACGTCTTTTTCATTTATGACAACGTCAGGAAATATAAATTAAGGGTGACCTTATAAGAAAAATTACGGTGCCCACTATAAGGCAAGGCGAATGCCACGTTTTTCTAATGTTATAACGTTTTTCGAGCCTTTTTTATAATAAAGTACGAGTGGGTAGATTTAATACATGATTATAAAGTCATTGTGGCCTTGCGACGTATAGATTGATAGACTATTGGGAAAATAAGTTAGTGATTATTTCAGCGGGAAGACAGATCAATCCATGCTATAATGGGTAGATGAATTAGTCGCGACAGATTCATTCACAGAAAGGTAAAAACCCATGGCTAACCAGCATGATTTCACACAAGGGAATATACTGAAGCATTTGATCATCTTTTCCGGGCCCTTAATGCTGACGAACTTGCTGCAGACATCGTACCAGTTTGCCGACAGTCTATGGGTTGGTAACTTGCTCGGCTCGGATGCACTCGGATCAGTGGCGATTGCCAGCACGATCATTTTTACAATTCTGTCGTTTGTGCTTGGTTTGAATAACGCCGCTCTGACCATTTTATCCCAGCAAAAGGGTAAGGATAACGAATCTGGGCTGAAACGCTATTTGAATGCGTTCGTCGTGATTTTGACCATCATGGCCGTTGTGCTGAGCCTGTTCGGTTATACGCTGTCCGAGCAATTGCTAAAGCTGCTCGGCACCCCGGACAATATGCTGGCGGAAGCTGAAACGTATTTACAGATCAATTTTCTTGGGATTTTGTTCTTGTTTGGCTACAACTTTATCAGTACCGTACTAAGAGCGCTTGGGGACAGCAAGACACCGCTTCGGTTTGTTATGGTTGCGGTTCTCTTGAATATTAGCCTGAATCCGTTGTTCATTGCTGGGCTGGACTTCGGGATTAAGGGTGCCGCGTTTGCCACTATTTTGGCGCAAGGGAGTGCGTTTCTGTATGGCATTATCTATGTGCTGGTAAAAAAGCTGGCACCATTCACTGTCCCGACACGCCCGTCCAAACGGGAGGTCAGCCTGATTTTGAATCTGGGTATTCCATCCGGCTTACAGATGGCGGTCATTTCCGCGGGCTCGGCAGCCATCATGAGTGTTGTGACGTTCTTTGGGAGCGGCGTTGTTGCCGGTTACGGTGCAGCACAGCGTCTCGACAGTGTTCTCATGCTGCCTGCTCATGCCTTGGGCACAGCTGTCAACAGCATGGCCGGGCAAAATATCGGTGTCCGTGATTGGGCGCGGGTGAGGCGCATTGCTAAATATGGTGTGTTGTATAATTTTTTCATTATGTTGCTTGTGGGGCTCACCGTTGTCTTGTTTGCGGAATACGGTATCCGGTTGTTTATTGAGGATGCGGAAGCCGTCGCGTTCGGAACCAAATATTTGCAAATTGTCGCCTTGTGCTACCCGTTTCTGGGCATTAATTTTATCCTAAACGGCATTGTCCGGGCTGCCGGCGCGATGTATCAGGTGCTGGTGCTGAACATCATCTCGTTCTGGGTGCTGCGTTTTCCACTTGCTTATCTTTTTTCCGGCTGGTTCGGCGATACAGGAATCGCACTTGGTATGGGAGCCAGCTTTCTGCTCAGCAGTTTCGTCGCGTTTATGTATTACCGGTTCGGAAAATGGCGGGAGAAGCAGCTTTTTGCCAGGGGTGAATAGCTGGGTTAACGGGCGTTGCATAGCATTCGCGATGGACGCGAGCGGCGAAACATGGGCATGAGCACGGCATACATGGGCGTGATCGCAGCCAATATTGGCGCGAGCGGCGGGGGATGGGCGCGATCGCAGCGAACATTGGCGCAGGCGGCGAAACATGCCCCCGAAGGCTCGCAACAAACAACACTGTCTCCATCACATTTCTGCAACAAAAGATAGAGGGATTTTATGAAACGAAAAACGAAACAAGCCATTAAGCGGACGGCAATCGTTTCCATCGCTATATGTGGTCTATTACTTATCCTTTCTGTTATGTCAACAGACTCACAGCACGGCCGCTCCAACTTGGGTACACCGGCAGTCAGCCAGCAGGTGCGCGATTATCAGCCACTGATAGAAAAATATGCAGACAAATATGAAATCGCGGAACACGTGGACGTGCTGATGGCGATGATGATGCAGGAATCCAGCGGACGTGGCAATGATCCGATGCAGGCTTCGGAAAGTTATTGCGGATCGCGCGGCTGCATTGATGATCCAGAGCTTTCCATTAAACAGGGCGTTCATTATTTTTCCGAAACATTGGAGAAAGCGGACGGGGAGCTCAGACTGGCGGTTCAGTCGTATAACTTCGGCAAAGGGTTTATTGATTATGTCGACATGAATTCGGAAACATATACACAGGAAGCAGCGATTAATTTTTCCCGGGAAATGTATGCGCAAGCCGAGGACCAATCAGTGTTTCGCTGCCCGCGTGATGAGGCGAAAGCGATCGACGCCTGCTACGGCGATATATATTATGTGCGCGATGTCATGGCCTATACCAAAGCTGTGGCGGAAAAGTAGTCTCATAGGCTGCTGACATGATATGCTTAAGGCAAATTCAAAAAAGGGAGGAATCATGATGCGAAACGCCATTCAAACGGAAAACGCACCAGCTGCTATCGGCCCATATTCACAGGCAATCCAGGCAGGTGATGTCATTTATGTCTCCGGTCAGATCGGGATTAACCCGGAAACCGGTGATATTGCTGAAGGAATCGAAGACCAGACAAAACAGGTGATGCACAATTTGCAGGCGATTTTGACCGAGGCGGGCGCAGACTTTTCGCATGTGGTCAAATTCACGATTTACCTAGCGTCCATGGATGATTTTGCGACCGTCAACGAGATTTACGGCAGTTATTTGACCAAACCATATCCGGCGCGGGCGACAGTTGAAGTGAGCCGGCTACCGAAAAATGTGCTTGTTGAAATGGATGCCATCGTCTATCCCACATCCTAGGGGTTTGCCTTAGTCATAGTGGCAAAATGTTACATATCGGCCCAATGACTAGGTGATCATCCACCGAAACGGATGGGATAGTGCCCGGTTAATCGACATGCCTTAAGTGCCATTTCCCGACAAAATATTCCCCGGGCAATAATCGGGAGCAGAAGCTGTCGAAACATGTTTTGTAATAAATAATAACTGGTCACTATCCCACATATAACGGACACTCACCCCCTCAAAAAAGAGGGATGAGTGTCCGTAAATGTCTGATTCTGCTCGGGCCTGCACGATGCAGGTTACAAAGGCGTTGCAACAGGACGTTGCGAACTTAGCCTTTGTTCCCTAATATCATCGGAGAAAAGCGTTCCGATGATTGAAGTTTCGCTTTATCCCGCATGTAATGGACACTAATCCCCCAGAATACGGGGGATAACTGTCCATAAATGTCCGATTCTGCTCGGGCCTGCACGATGCAGGTTACAAAGGCGTTGCAACAGGACGTTGCGAGCTTAGCCTTTGTTCCCTAATATCATCGGAGAAAAACGTTCCGATAATTGAAGTTTCGCTTTATCCCGCATGTAAGGGTCAGTAACCCGTCAAAAAACGACGGCTAACTGACCCTAAATGTCCGATTCTGCTCAACTAACAATCATCGGAGAAAAACGTTCCGATGATTCTAAGTTTCGCTTTATTGATAAACGGTCAGTTCTTCTTTTATGGCTTCGCGTATTTTATCTAAACATTCCTCAGGGGTGTTGCCGTGAACGCGGCGATTATTGACTAGTGCGTAGGGCCTGACACGGCACAAGCCGCAAAAAGCTAAACACTCATTCATCAGTACGGCTACCTCTGGAAATTCACTTTCGATAATGCCCTCTATATCCAAAGAAGTGATCGCGTTTCCGTCACAGATCTCAACGACAATTGCGCCCATAGCTATCACTTTCTTTCTAATTTAAAATCATATGCAGTTATTTTTAACATATCCAGTATAACATATCAAATGCACGGCGTATACGGCAGGCTAGCGTGGTGGGATATCGGCATGAGTGCGGCAACTTCAGCTCAAGCACGCAAACCGGAGTGACCGTTATTCCAGATAAAACCAAAAAAACAGCAGCTTTACAAAAGCTGCTGTTTTCAATGATCAGTGGGACGACACCGGACGGCTATGCTTCCGTCGTTTTCCGGTATACTCATGCTTATACCAGGTGCCCAGCATCATAGCCCCACTTGCAATCAGTAAAGTACTGGTAACGAAAAAGACAGCCGAAAAACCAAAGAACCCGGCCAGTGCGCCGCCCAGGGCAGGGCCGATAATATTGCCCAAAAACCGCAGGCTCGTATTGTAACCGAGCACCTCACCCTGCATCGAAAGGGGCGCTTCCTGCCTGATGTAGGCGATCCGGACCGGGATAATGCCGCCGATGGAAATGCCCAGCAGGAACCGTAATATGACCAGCTGCCAAATGTTCGTGACAAATGCACCCGGGAAATACACAATCCCGGCCATGAATAACAGGAATATTAATATTTTAATGTAGCCGATCCGATCGCCTAATCGACCCCAGCGTCTGGCCATTAACAAATTGCCGAGACCTGCCGCTGAGAATGCCATACCGGAAAAGAACGCGATGCTGGTTGGCCCATGGATCTCAGCCACATACAACGACAAAATGGGCTGGATGCTGAAGTGTGCCACCTGCACGAGTGCGGATATCAGCATGACTGCAAGCAGCACGGGGTGGCCGATGATGTGCAGCAGGACGTCTTTACTTGTATAGGTGGTTTGGTCTGCTGTGCTCGCTTCATTTTGATGCAACACTTCCCGGATCCCAAACATCACAAGCAATCCGGACAGAAAAATGGTGATGGAAACCCATTTGAATGTTGCGGAGTAGCCGAACGTGTCGGCCAGCACACCGCCAAGCAAAGGCCCCATCAGATTGCCGGTGACACTGCCGGTCTGCAGCGTTCCCAATACCCGGCCAGCGACTTCTTTAGGTGTTTGCGTGGAAATGAGCGCCTGTGACATCGGGATAAAGCCGGTAAAGATACCCATGAACAGCCGCAGGAAAAAGAGTTCCCACACAGAATCGGCAAAGCCCATTAATAAAACCGATAAGCCCATCCCCAGAGCGGATAGGGTCAATATATTCTTTCGGCCGTACTTATCACCGATCCGTCCCCAGATGGGCGAGAAAAGAAATGCCGTACCAAACGTGATGCCAAAAATCCACCCGGACCAGTTTTGCACGTAGGCATCTGAAAAGTTGCCGAATTCCTCGATATACAATGAAATAAATGGCAGGACCATCGTTAGACTTCCGCCAACAAAAAAATTCGCAACCCACATAATGGCTACATTTCGTTTCACATTCTGACTTTCCCTGGAGATATAAGTCCCTTCCTTCTCAATTATTTCGCTACCCTAAATATATAGAAGAACGAGCGACATTTAAAGCTTAATGCTTATGACTTATTTTTCCGACTAACAGAGCATTAACACGAAAAAAGCTATCAAAATTGAACATAAAACGTTATAATGAATCTTAAGTATAAGTAATAACAACTAGGACAAACTGAAATCTTTCGGTAAAGGAGCAGCAAACCATGAAACGTTTTCTGAGATCAACGCTCACTTTTCTAATACTGGCAGGTCTTATCATCGGTCTTGCAGCACCGGTCCAGGCAGCCAAGGACGGGATTAATGAAAAACTGGGCATGCCGATTGTGGTGTATGGGGACACCCTGTCTGACACGCAAAAACAGGATACAGCAGAACTGCTGGAAGTCCAGGATCCTGAGGCCGTGGAAGAATACGAAGTGACTGGAGAGGATATTGCCAATTATATTGATGGCAATCCGAACTCGAATATGTATTCATCGGCCAAAATCACCCGTGAAGAGGAGGGTGAGGGCTTAACCATCAACATTGTCACACCCGATAATATCACCGAAGTCACGAACGACATGTATGCCAACGCCCTTCTGACAGCCGGTGTGGAAAACGCAACGGTTGACGTGGCATCCCCTGTGAAAGTAAGTGGTCACTCGGCACTGACAGGCATCTATAAAGCGTACGATGTTGAAGGCGAACAGCTCGATAAGGAACGCATGGAACTGGCTAACGACGAACTGGATGTCGCCACCGATTTGGCGGACAAAGACGGCATGAACCAGGATAAGGTCACTGAATTGCTGGCGGACATTAAACAGGCCATTTCCGAACAGAACCCCGCCACCAAAGAAGACATTGAACAAATTGTCCAGGAGCAGCTTGATAATCTGGAAATCTCATTGAGTGAAGAAGACCGGCAAAAGCTTGTCGATCTATTTAACCGGATGCGTGATTTGGATATCAATTTCGATAACGTCAAAAATCAGCTTGATGAGATTGCTTCAAAAGTGAAGGATCTCGTTAATGACGAAGGATTCTGGAATAAAGTCGAATCATTTTTCAGCAACCTGTTAAAACAGATCCGCGGTTTTTTGGAGGGGTTGTTTGGGTAATCGGATCCCCCGCAACTCTAGCGTTTCCATTAAAAAAGTTACCGCATCACATTAGATGCGGTAACTTTTTTGGTTTGACTTACGCCTCGGCTGGATTTGGCGATAGCCGCGTATCTCAGACGAGATGCAATGCCCCCTGCAGCCTGATTAATAATTCGGTTGCATGTCACCTGATACAATTTTTTCAATGTGGTGACAGGCAGCACGATGCCCCTCTTTCATATGATCCACATTGCGTAATTCAGGCACCTCTGTCTTGCATAGTTCTGTTGCAAATGGACATCTTGTATGGAAACGGCATCCAGTTGGCGGCGAGATTGGGGAAGGCACATCCCCTTGCAGGACAATTCGCTCTTTTTTCGCTTCAGGGTCAGGCGTCGGGATTGCAGATAATAAGGCTTTTGTATATGGGTGCTGCGGGTTTTCAAACAACGTTTTCTTGTCTGCAATTTCGACGACCTTACCTAAATACATGACAATAATCCGATCAGAAATATGCCGTACGACACCCAGATCATGGGCAATGAACAGGAACGTTAAGTTAAATTCGCGTTGGAGTTTCTTTAACAGGTTCAATACTTGTGCCTGGACGGATACATCCAATGCTGAAACGGCCTCATCACAGATGATGAGCTTCGGGTCGACGGACAAGGCGCGGGCAATCCCTATCCGCTGACGTTGACCGCCGGAAAACTCGTGCGGGTACCGATCAATTTGCTCGGCATTTAACCCGACTGTCTCCAATAACTCAATTGCCCGTTCACGCCGTTTATCTTTCGGGACGGCATTTTGAATGGCCATGGCCTCTTCTAATATTTTTCCGACTGTCTGTCTAGGATTTAACGAAGCGTAGGGATCCTGGAAGATCACCTGAAGATCTTTGCGCCTTTTACGTAATTGGCTTTTATTCAGTGATAAAAGATCTTCGCCGTCAAATTCAATGGTACCATCTGTCGGTTCATCCAAACGCAAAATGGCACGGCCGGTAGTTGATTTTCCACATCCTGATTCACCAACGACACTTAATGTTTCACCTTCGTATATGTCAAATGATACATCATCCACTGCTTTAACGTGGTTAACGGCTCTTCCTAGGAATCCACCCTTAATCGGGAAATACTGTTTTAAATGATTGACTTTAAGAAGTTCTTTCTCGCTCATTAACGTTCACCTCCGGATCGCCGTCCCAGCGATCAGTATAAATCCAGCAGCGGACCTCACTATCATCATCCTGCTTATCAAGGGATGGCAATTCTTCCATGCAAAGATCTGTCGCGAATGGGCATCTTGGTGCAAAACGGCAGCCTTTTGGCATATCTTTTGCACTTGGGACATTTCCCCTGATCGGCTCAAGTTCATCCACGTCTGCATCATGCCGTGGAATGGATTTTAACAGTCCGACCGTATAAGGGTGTTTAGGGTTTTTAAATAGTGATTTAACGTCCTGGAATTCAACGACTTTACCGCCATACATAACGGCGACATAATCACAGGTTTCTGCTACAACACCCATATCATGTGTAATCATAATGACCGACATGCCAAATTCCCTTTGCAGTCGATTCATTAATTCCAATATTTGCGCCTGAATCGTTACATCTAAAGCAGTCGTCGGTTCGTCGGCAATCAGTAAATCAGGATTGCAGGCCAGCGCCATGGCAATCATGACCCGTTGCCGCATACCACCGGATAATTCATGCGGATATTGTTTGATACGTTCTTCAGGTGCCGGGATACCCACAAGTTGTAAAAGCTCTATTCCTCTTTTAGTGCCATTTTGCTTTCCTAAACCTTCGTGGACCTTAAGTGTTTCGCGTATTTGCTGGCCGATTGTATAAACAGGATTCAGTGATGTCATGGGCTCCTGAAATATCATGGAGATTTCATTTCCGCGTATGTCGCGGATCTCTTTATTACTTGCTTTGGTTAGATCTTCTCCTTTAAAGTTAATTTCCCCGCCCACAATTTTGCCTGGTTTATCAAGCAATTGTAAGATAGACAGTGCCGTAATACTTTTGCCTGAACCGGATTCGCCAACAATTCCGATTGTTTTCCCTTTAGGCAATTTCAAGGAGACACCATCAACGGCTTTAACTTCAAAATCATCAGTTAGAAATGAGGTCCTTAAATCGTTTATATCTAAGATGACTTCTTCACGCATCATGCTCACCTCTTTCGCAAATCTATTAATCTAAATCAACCCGTTTATTAAGGAATTTATAGGAAATATCGACGATTAAGTTAACCAGGACAAATACAACGGCTATAATGAGTACAGCGGCCTGCACAACCGGGAAATCCCGTGCAAGAATGCGGTCAATGATTAACTTACCCATTCCATTAATCGCAAATACAGACTCGGTTAGCACAGATCCGGCAAGCAGGCTCCCGAATTGCAGCCCTACAACAGTGACAACCGGGATGAGTGCATTTTTTAAGGCGTGGCGGTAGATAACCACCCTTTCTTTTAGTCCTTTAGCTCTGGCCGTCCGGATATAGTCCTGGGATATGACATCCATCATACTGGAGCGTGTCATTCTCGCTACAACGGCTGCTCCCATCGTTCCTAGCGTGATGACCGGCATGATAACCTGTTCAGGTGTGCCCCAGCCGGTTGGTGGCAGCCAGCCCAAATTGATCGAAAACCACTGGATTAACATAAGACCAAGCCAGAAGTTCGGCATCGATAACCCGAATAAAGCAACCAGCATAATGCCAATATCTGAAAGCGTATATTGTCTGACCGCGGAAATGATGCCTGCAATTAAACCAAGGAATATACTAAAAATCGTACTGTATACGGCTAATTCGAATGTCACCCAAAACTTCGGCCATAATTCATCCGTTACCGGGAGGCTCGTTCTCCAGGAGTTTCCAAAATCCAACATAGCGGCATCTTTCACAAAATCAAAATATTGTACCGGGATTGGGTCATTTAACCCTAATCGTTCTTCTATTTGTTCGACCGTTTCAACCGGTGCGTTTTCACCGGCAATAATGTGTGCCGGATTACCGGGCGTTAGGTGCATCAAAGAAAACACAAGAATCGTAACACCTATCAAAACAGGAATGAGCTGTAATAAACGACGTACTATAAACTGAAACATGTTTGCACCTACTTTCTACCTTTTCATTTTTGGATCCAGCGCATCACGCAGCCCATCACCGAACACATTAAATGCGAGCACAATCAGCATAATGACCAAACCAGGGAAGAGTGCTATATGACCGGCATCCCACATGTAATCACGTCCATCACTTAATAATGCGCCCAGCTCGGGAGATGGCGGTTGAGCACCCATTCCCAGGAACGAAAGACCACTTGCTGATAGGACGGCAGTTGCTATATAGAGACTGGCCTGAACAATAATGGGTGATAGAATATTAGGTAAAATATGTTTAAAGATAATTCTGATGTCTGATGCCCCTAACGCTTTCATGGCATCAACGTATTCCAGACTTTTCGTTGCCAGGGTGGAGCCCCGTACGATACGTGCGAAGGTTGGTATAGCCGAAATAGCCACCGCAAGAATCACGTTTTGCATATTGGCGCCCAGTATACTAACCAGAGCCAGTGCCAGCAGAATTCCGGGGAAGGCTAATAAGATATCCATCAAGCGCATCATAACGGCATCGATTTTTCCCCCGTAGTAGCCGGAGATGATACCGATCAGAACACCCGCCAGACCACCGATTAGTGTGGCGAAAAAACCGATGGCCATTGTTAACCCAATGCCGTGAATAATCCTAGTGAAAACGTCTCTTCCATGATGATCAGCTCCGAACCAATGCTCGGCAGATGGTGATTCAAGCTTGACACCGTAATCAGGTTCATATGGATCTATACCTGTTAGAAATGGACCAACAATTGCAATAATAATAAGAATAATTATTAGATAACCGCCAATTAAGGCACTTTTATTTTTAGCCAGTTTACTGTAAAAGTCTTTAATAGATCGTTTTATTGGACTGTCTGCTTTTTTAGGTTGGCTTTCATCATTTCTCGCTGGTTCAGCACTCATGTTGTTACCCCCTTATTCTAAAGTAAACTAAATTTGATAAGAATCTGAATTTTAAAAGTAAAAATAGGTTATTTAAAAAACAGTAATGTTCTTATATATTACAATACGCATATAGCGACCTTCAAATTTTTTTGTTTTCTGACAAAAAACGACCCCATTACCCGATAAAATGTTGGATTGTGTCGAATTATGAATCATCGAGCTGCTTAATGAAGAGCGCATTACTGTGGTAAACGTCTGGGATACTAATAACCCCGAAGCACCTTCCAAAAGTATCGACAAAATGTCCTTGTCGGAAAAATTATACCATATGGAATACCAGGATAGGAAGAACATCTCTAGATAAGGTCTTTACTATTTTTAGGTAAAGATTGTTTTCTAAAAGGGTGTTGTTTTTAACACAAAAGCCATAAACTGCGACGTAACTTTATCAGGAATTCCTCCCAAACTTCTGAATTTGAGTAAGTGCTGGTCCATCGCTGTGTACTTGACTAACTTAACTAGTCCGGGTGAGTGGAGGGCGGTGACTCCTGCAAGAATAGCACGTGTCCGAAGACCCCGGAAGAAGCGTTCTTTGCTTCTGAGGAGGCTGAGGCCGTGCCCGCGGAAAGCATCCGCCCGAAGCGATCCCGGACGGTGGGAATAGATACGTACTTATAGAAAACAACCAAGCAGCAGTTATGTCGCAGTTTTTATCAGATGCGAAAATCTAAGGGCAACAAAATTTACGAAAAAAGCCTAGGTAAAAAAATATTTGGAACACAATGTGGGGCATCTCAGATAAATTACAAAAATATAATAGATTGGTATAAACCGTAATCTAACAGCCTTTTTAGTAAATCTTATTAGTCTTATGTAAAAACATTCTTGCTATTTCATAAAATTTGCGATATTTTATTGAAGTATAAACTTTCTTAACCATACTTTTTTTCACATCAAAAACATCAGGAGGTATCAAAAACGATGAGACTAAGAAAGTTCGTATGGCTTTTTTCACTGATAGTGGCAATAGCATTAATACTGGCAGCCTGTGCCGGCGATGGTGAGCCGGATGAGGGGGCCGAGAGCGGATCTGATGCAGCAGGAGAAGGTGATGCCGTTTCAGAATCCGGCGGTGACCTGACGATTGCGATTGGTTCTGATGTTGTGACGTTATCATCACACGGGGCAAACGATATTCCATCCAGTAATGTTCAGGAAAATATTTACGAAACATTGACGGAAATGGATGAGAATCAGGAGATACAGCCCGGACTTGCGGAAGACTGGGAAGAAGTGGATGACACAACACGGGACTTCTATTTGCGTGAAGGTATCACATTCCATGACGGCGCCGAACTGACGGCAGACGTTGTTAAAATGAACTTTGACCGTCTAATGGATGAAGATATTGGGTCACCACGTGCATTTTTGGTGGAAGCTGTCGAAAGTGTGGAAGTGCAGGACGACTATACAGTCCGCTTCAATCTGGAATATGCTTATGCACCGCTTTTGGCCCACTTGGCACATAATGGTACGGCCATCATGAGTCCGGAAGTTATTGAAGAAGACTATGCCCAAATGGAAGAGGGCGGTGATGTCGATAGCTATATCAATCAAAATGCAGCAGGAACTGGTCCGTTTGAATTTGAAGAATGGACACCGGGTGAAAGTGTGGTCTTAACACGTTATGATGATTATTGGGGCGAGAATGCCAAGCTGGATTCGGTGACGTTTAAAGTGGTTGAAGAGCAAAGCACCCGACTTGCTGAGCTGGAAACCGGCACATCCGACGTAGCTGATGCCGTCGGTCCGAATAACTTATCCCGCGTGGAAGGCATGCCGGATGCAAGTCTATTACAGGAACCAAGCATATCGCTATCTTATATCGGATTCAATGTTAAAAAAGAGCCGTTTGATGATAAACGTGTCCGTCAGGCAATTTCCATGGCTGTTGATAAAGAAGAAATCATTGAAGGCATCTACAATGGTGTCGGAATTCCTGCGACCAAACCATTGGCACCATCCATGTTTGGCAACGATGAGTCAGTCGAGGGTTTGGAACATGATCCTGAGCAGGCGCAGGAATTACTGGCTGAAGCTGGATACGAAGATGGCTTTGAAACCACGATCTGGACAAATGACAATGAACAGCGTGTGGACATAGCTGTAACGGTACAGTCACAATTAGAGGACATCGGTATCGACGTTGAGATTGAAGAGCTTGAATGGGGTGCATACCTTGAAAGAACGGCCAACGGTGAGCATGATATGTTTGTCTTGGGCTGGTCTAACGCTACTGCCGATGCCGACTATGGCATGTACCCGCTGTATCACTCATCACAACATGGTGATCCGGGCAACCAGACATTCCTGGATAACGAAGGGGTAGATGAACTTTTGGAGGAGGCACGCCGGGAGACAGACCCTGATGCACGGGAGGAGCTTTACTCAGAAGCTCAGGAACTGCTCGTGGAACAGGCGCCTATGATATATCTTCACCATAAGGAGTTCCTGCTTGGTGTAGACGATTCCGTTAAAAACTTCGGGATCGATCCTCAAGGTATTTACCAAATTAAAGAAGCGTATATTGAAGCGTAATTTTGCCGGATGTGCGGTGAAAATTAGACGGATCCGAATTGGTATCACCCAATCGGGTCCGTTTTTGAGTCAATCACTTTTTCCAGTTTTTTACTAGTTGGTTATTAAAAGGAAAAAATGGCTTTAAAACCTCTCAAATAAATCCATGCCGGTTTAGATTGCAATAGGCTTTAAAAATTTACTAAATTTAGCGTCAAAAACATTCTTGATATTTTGTAAAATTTGATTTATATTTAACTTGATTATAAACTTGCTATAATCAAAAAACAGGGGGGTATCAACGACTATGAAGCCAAATAAGTTCATATGGCTGTTTTCTCTTCTACTAGTACTTACATTCGTGCTGGCAGCCTGTGCCGGCGATGGTGAGCCGGAAGAGGATGCAGGTGAAGAAGGAGAAGGCACAGCTGAAGAAGGCGGAGATGAGTCTGCTTCAGGATCTGGCGGTGATTTGACAATTACGATCGGTGCTGACGTTGTATCGCTGTCAGCACATGGGAATAATGATGTCCCATCCAGTAATGTTCGGGAAAATATTTACGAAACATTAACAACAATGAATGAAAATCAGGAGGTTCAGCCCGGCCTTGCTGAGGATTGGGAAGAAGTGGATGAAACGACCTGGGATTTCCATTTGCGTGAAGGCGTGACGTTCCACGATGGTGCAGAACTGACGGCAGAGGTAGTCAAAACGAATTTTGAACGTATCATGGATGAAGACATTGCTTCTCCATATGCGTTTTTATTGGAAGCCGTCGAAAGTGTGGAAGTACAGGACGACTATACAGTCCGAATCAATCTGGCATATCCATATGCGCCGCTGTTGAGAAATTTGGCACATAGTGGTACAGCCATTATGAGCCCGGACATCATTGAAGAGGACTACGCCCAAATGGAAGAAGGCGGGGATGTAGATGCTTACATCAATGAAAACCCGGTTGGGACAGGTCCGTTCGTGTATGACGATTGGACACCGGGCGAAAGTGTTGTATTAACGCGTAATGACGATTATTGGGGAGAACCGGCAAAGCTTGACTCGGTTACGTTCAAAGTTGTATCCGAGCAAAGCACACGTCTTGCTGAGCTTGAAAGCGGCACATCACACGTAGCTGATGACATTGGGCCGGATAATATATCACGCGTGGAAGGTATGCCGGATGCCGATGTATTGCAGGAACCAAGTGTTTCCCTGTCTTATGTTAGTTTCAACACGCAAAAAGAGCCTTTTGATGATGAGCGTGTCCGTCAGGCAATCTCAATGGCTATTAATAAAGAGGAGATCATCCAAGGGGTCTTAAATGGTGTTGGGATTCCTGCCAATGGGCCATTAGCACCACCAGTATTCGGTTATGATGACTCAGTCGAAGGTATAGAATATGATCCGGAACAGGCACAAGAATTGCTGGCTGAAGCCGGATACGAGGATGGGTTTGAAACAACGATCTGGACAAATGATAATGAACAGCGTGTTGACATCGCTGTAACTGTTCAGTCCCAGTTAGAAGATATTGGCATTGATGTTGAAGTTGAAGAGCTTGAATGGGGTGCTTACTTGGAAAGAACATCTAACGGTGAGCATGATATGTTTATATTAGGCTGGTCGACCGTAACAGCGGATGCCGACTATGGTATGTATCCATTATTCCACTCGTCACAACATGGTACTCCGGGTAATCGTTCATTCCTGGATAATGAAGAGGTTGACGAGGTCTTGGATGAGGCACGTCGCGCAACAGATTCTGAAGAACGCCGAGAACTATACTCAGAAGCGCAGGAAATGCTTGTTGACTTGGCACCGATGCTATACACTCACCACAAGGAGTTCCTACTTGGTGTGAATGATTCTGTTCAAGACTTTGGAATCGATGCACAAGGTATCTATCAAATTAAGGATGCTTATATAGAAGAGTGATTATGAGCATTAGTATGATGCAAAATTGATTAGGACCCGATTTGGCGTAAGCCAATTCGGGTCCTTTTTCCCACCAATTGTAAAAAGATTGCTAAGAAAAATAATAGAGGGCCTTGTTAAATCCTTTTAAATCATATATACTCTAACAAAATAAACAGAAAAATTACAGGTTTATTACATTTTAATTGGACGAAAGTCATATATTATTATAGACAGATAATTTTTAAAAATCAAAAGAGATCGTAATAAAGGGGGATTAACTTTGCCGCATCAACAGCATGATGAAAACATATTACAGATTAACCATTTACATACTGGATTTATGATCGATGGCGAGTTGCACCATGCAGTGGACGACGTCAGCTTTACGGTCAAATCAAAAGAAGTTGTCTGTGTCGTCGGTGAGTCAGGCTGCGGCAAGAGTGTCATGTCTTTGTCCATCATGAATTTACTGCCCAAAGTGAACGCCAGAATCTCGAAAGGCGACATCATCTTTAACGGTGACGATTTAACGCAAAAAACGGATGACGCGATGAATCAAGTCCGCGGCAAAGATATTTCGATGATTTTCCAGGAACCAATGACAGCGCTTAACCCTGTTTTTACAGTCGGGTCACAGCTTCAGGAAGTTCTGTTCAATCATACAACGATGTCAAAAAAAGAAGCACGCGAACGAGCGATTGATCTGTTAGAACAAGTCGGTATCCCCAGACCAGAACAAGTGATTGATGAATATCCGCACCAATTGTCAGGTGGGATGCGGCAGCGGATTATGATTGCCATTTCCATCGCGCTGCATCCTAAATTGCTGATCGCTGATGAGCCGACAACGGCCTTGGATGTTACCGTGCAGGCCCAGATATTGGAGCTTTTAAAATCGATTCAGGAAAAAGAAGATATGGCGATCATGCTGATAACGCACGACTTGGGCGTTGTGGCGGAAATGGCGGATAAAGTGATCGTCATGTATGCGGGTCAAATCGTGGAAACGGCCACTGTCGTCGATTTGTTTACCCAACCGAAACACCCTTATACCAAATCATTAATTGGCAGCATTCCTCGGATGGAGGAATCGACAAAAAAGTTGAGCACGATCGACGGAATTGTCCCATCACTGCAAAATATGCCACAGGTTGGCTGTCGTTTTGCTGATCGCTGTCCGAAGGCATTTGCCGATTGTACGAAGATTACACCAAAACTGGCAGACGTTTCGGACAGCCATCAGGCTAAGTGTCTCCTTTATGAACCCTGTTACCCAGATACAAACACAGCTGGAAAGGAGGAAGTCAACCATTGATCCAGCATACGGTTACCTCCCATTCAGGAAAGAAAAGCCAAAAGAAAGACACCTTATTGGAAATTAAACATCTCAAAAAATATTATCCTGTGACGGCCGGGTTTTTTAAACGAAAAATCGGTGATATTAAAGCGGTGGATGATCTGTCACTGACCCTGAAAAAAGGGGAGACATTTGGGTTGGTCGGTGAGTCGGGATGCGGAAAGTCAACAGCCGGACGAACGATTTTGCGTCTGACGAACCCCACCGAGGGACAGATTATGTTCGATGGCGAGGATATCACGAATTTAACAGGTGCCAAACTGCGTGAGATGCGCCGGAACTTTCAAATGGTATTTCAGGACCCATATGCCTCGCTTAATTCCAAGATGATGGTTGGCCATATTATTGATGAACCGATCCGGAATTATACGCGACAGTCGCATAAGCAACTGGAACAAGAGGTCAATGAACTGCTGAATCGGGTTGGCCTGCGGGAAGAAGATTATTATAAATATCCGCATGAGTTCTCCGGTGGGCAGCGGCAGCGGATCGGCATTGCCCGGGCACTGGCCTTGAATCCAAAATTAATTGTAGCGGATGAGCCTGTCAGTGCTTTAGACGTATCCATACAGTCGCAGGTCTTGAATCTGTTGCAGGAATTGCAGGACGAATTTGATTTGACATATTTGTTCATTGCCCACGATTTAAGTGTTGTGAAACATATGAGTGACCGGATTGGTGTCATGTATCTCGGACGGATGGTGGAAATCGGTGATAATGAGGCGATTTACCGGGAACCGCTGCATCCATATACCCAGGCGCTGACCTCGGCAATACCGGAGCCGGATCCGTTAAAAAAGAAAGAACGGATTATTCTGCAGGGAGATGTGCCAAGCCCGCAAAACCCGCCTTCAGGATGTGTATTTCACACAAGATGTCCGATGGCCATGCCTAAGTGTCAGGAAATCGAACCACAATTGAAGGAGGTGAGGCCGCATCGCCAGGTCGCATGTCTTTTATACGATGAGGACTGATTCATGTCATTAGTTTAAAGGGGGAAGCAAGGGTGAGAAAGAAATTTTGGTTTTTATGCTTACTTGTAATGGCATTATTCTTAGTGTTGGCTGCCTGCTCTGATGGGGCATCCGATGCTGAGGGTGAAGAGGATGAAGCTGGTGAAACAGATGATTCAGGCAATGATGACGAAGCGGAAGTCAATGAGGATGGCTCAATCACATATGCGGTTGACCAGGCGCCTGAAGGCTTGTTTATTGATGGGTTTGCTGGCAGCGCCATCGACGGGGAAATCAATGATATTATCCATGAAGACATGGTAACGACCAACGAAAGCCTGGAATACATCCCGAATCTCACGGAATGGGAAACAGAGGATAACCAGGTCTATACATTCACCCTTGAAGAAGGGGTTAAATGGCACAATGGGGAAGAATTGACGATGGAAGACTGGCAGTTTGCGATCGAAGTTCTGGCCCACCCTGACTATGAAGGTCCGCGTTACAACTATGTACAGGAGATTGAAGGCGCTGAAGAATATAAGGCAGGCGAGGCGGATTCAGTCTCGGGATTTGAAATCGAGGATGATTATACTGCCGTCATTACCTTTAATGACGCAAAAGTCAATAACCTAGAAAATCTGTGGACGACACCGATGCCAAAGGCGGAACTCGAGGATATTCCGGTCGGCGATATGATGGAAGCACCGGAAGTACGGGAAAACCCGGTTGGCCTTGGTCCATTTAAGGTGACGGAAGTTGTTCAAGGGGAGTATGTCACACTTGAACGGTTCGATGAGTATTGGCAGGGTAAGCCAAAATTAGCTGAGCTTACGATCCGTGTCATTGATCCTTCCTTAGTCCAAGGTGCGTTGCAAAATGAAGAAATCGATATTATGGAAATTAATCCAGACGATGTGGAAGACTTGGAGCAATTGGACAACGTTCGGGTAGAAGAGCAAGAAGGCTTGGGCTATTCCTATGTCGGCTTCCGCTTTGGCAGCTACGACCATGACAACCGAACGGCAGTGGATGACTATGATAAGTACGATAGTAAAGAACTACGTCAAGCCATGTTCTATGCGATTGACCGTGAAGCCCTTGTCGATACGTATTTGGCAGGTAAAGCGACCATTGTCAACACACCTGTTCCGTCTGTCCATTGGATTGCAGCCGATGAGTCCGAATTGACGCAATATGACTATGACCCCGACAAAGCCGAAGAACTATTGGAAGAAGCAGGCTATGTCGATGTTAATGACGATGGGTACCGTGAAGATCCGAACGGCGATGAATTTGTTGTGAACTTCAGTCACTATGCGGGTTCAGCCGCTTTTGAAGGCCGTTCACAGGCACTGATGCAAGCCTGGGAAGATGTCGGGCTGAAAACGGAACTGGCAACAGGTCAGTTAATTGAATTCAATACGTACAACGAAATGAAAGACAATGATGACGAAAACATTGAAGTGTTCTTTGGTGCTTGGATTGTCGGCACGGACCCTGACCCATCAGGCTTGTGGCACAGCACGGCGGAATGGAACTATGGCCGCTGGTTAAACGAAGAGTCAGATGAATTACTGGACGAAGGATTGAGTGAGGCATCCTTTGATGAGGATCACCGGGCGGATGTTTATGTTGAGTGGCAAAAACTGTTCAACGAAGAACTTCCTGGACTCCCACTTTGGGAAAACCTTGACTTGTACGGTATCAACAACAGCCTGGAAGGGGTAACGATTGATGCGGTTGGTGTGCGTGACTACCATGAGTGGTATGTGACCGAATAATCAACGACCGAAACAAGCATAATCTGACCGACAATAAGGGGAAATGACGATGTTAGCCTATACATTGCGCAGACTTCTATCCATGATACCGTTACTTATCCTTATCTCCGTTGTCGTATTTTCCCTGGCAAAGTTAATGCCAGGGGACCCCTTCACGGGGGAGATCGATCCGAATAACACGAACGTGGAATATATTGAGGAGATGAGGGAGGAACTCGGGTATAACGATCCGATCCCTGTCCAATACCAGCGCTGGGTCACGAATGTGCTGCAGGGGGATTTTGGGAAATCAACCACCTATAAAAAACCGGTAACAGAGGTCATTGCCGAACGCCTGCCAAATACGATTTTTTTAGCCATCTCGGCTTTAATCATTACATATATTTTAGCCTTTTCGATGGGAATGTATTCCGGAAAAAGACCGTACACGATCGGCGATAATTTAATTGCGTCGTTTAACTATACAGGAATCGCTATTCCACAGTATATTGTTGCCATTGTGGCAATTTACTTCTTTGCTTTTCAGCTCGGCTGGTTCCCGTCAGGTGGATCGGTGACGCCAGGACTGGAACAGGACAGTGTGGCATTTTGGACGGATCGTATTTACCATGTGGTTTTACCGGCGATAACACTCGGATTATTTTCAACGGCTTCTTACACGCAATTTTTACGGAATGATATTGTCCAGAACAGTCAAGAGGACTACGTGCGTAGTGCCAGAGCAAGAGGAACAAAAGAATCGGTCATTTACAACAAGCACATTTTGCGGAATTCGATCATCCCACTTGTAACGTTTTTTGGATTCGACCTGGCCACATTGATCGGCGGGGCGATTATTACGGAAACGATTTTTACCTATCCTGGCATTGGTATGCTGTTTATCGATTCCGTTACAACACGGGATTACCCGGTCGTCATGACGCTGACATTGGTATTTTCATTTTTGACATTAATGGGTAATTTACTGGCCGATCTGTTATATGGTGTAGTCGATCCGAGAATACGTTATTAAGGGGGGGAGCTGTAAATGGAACCGGCAGCGAACACATCATCTGCAAACGCAGCGAAAAAACAATTTGACTCGACATGGACGATTGCACGTAAAAAATTTGTTAAACGGAAATTGGCCATGGTCAGCCTTGCTTTCCTTATTTTTATTATTTTGATATCATTTCTAGCCCCATATATAACGGATACGGACGTCACCCGGATAAATATGACAGAAGTCGATAAAGAGCCATCCGGCGAGTATTGGCTTGGAACTGATCGGAATGGACGCGACGTGCTGGTCAGAACCCTTTATGGCGGAAGGGTTTCTTTGACGATCGGGCTGATATCCATGTTCGCGGTCACGTTGATCGGATCGATTATCGGTTCGGTTGCAGGCTACTTCGGTGGGTGGATCGATAATCTCTTAATGCGGTTTACGGACTTTGTGTTGACCCTACCGTTTTACGTATTCGTTATCGTTCTGAACGCTATCCTGATCGGGTTTGACCGGGTGGCTGGGATGTGGAGTTTGATCATTGTTTTTAGTTTACTCGGCTGGGGTGGTGTCGCCAGAATTGTCCGGAGCAAAATCTTGGCCGAAAAAGAAAATGAATATGTTTTGGCTGCATCATCAATCGGGTGCCGGCCCTCGAAAGTGATTACGAAGCATTTATTTCCGAACGTGATGACCACCGTCATTGTCCAGGCGACCCTATTGCTGGCAGCTTATATTGTAGCCGAGGCCGGGCTCAGTTTTATCGGCGTCGGGGTGCCACCGGATACGCCGAGCTGGGGGAATATGCTGATGGAAGCCAGACAAACGGACGTCTTGCAGGATAAACCGTGGATATGGGTCCCGCCTGCCGTTTGCATCACATTGACGATTCTATCGATTAACTTCGTCGGTGAAGGATTGAAAGACGCCCTTGATCCAAAAACAACCAAATAGATATGCCGCGTCTGGTATGGTCGAGCGTGGTAGAATCATAGATGAGGTCTCTTAAGACAAGCGATCTCATCTTTTTTTGTTTTATGTGACGGCTATGAAGCGTATTTTTGATATCGAAATGAAACAATCTAGGACTTTCGAAATAAATCTATTAAAATTGTAATAATTTCTCGGTAGTCTGGTAATCCTTGTAACAGACTCTTAATTGACCTGTAACTGCACACCCTGTGTACCTGTGTTAGTATGGGCAATGCAGAAATCGAAGGAGGGACTATCGATGAAGAAAATAGTAGCTTCTATTGCTACTGGTGTCGTGCTTGCCGGCGCTACGTTAACAACTGCCTCTGCTGCAGAATACGAAGTCGAAAAAGGAGATAACCTTTGGGGAATCGCCAAGGAATATAATACAACCGTAGATGAGCTCGTTGACATAAATGAACTTAAAACAACTACTATTCAGCCAAAACAGACCCTTTTCATCAATGATATATATACGGTTCAGAAAGGTGATACATTAACTGGAATCAGTGATGAATTTGAGGTGTCGGTTGATGATCTGAAAGACTGGAACAATCTCAAATCAGACATCATTGCGATTGGACAGGAACTTGAACTGAAAGGTGTGAATGTTGATCAGGATGAAACAACAGAAGCATCCGCACCGGAAAGCTCAGCCGATCAAGCAAGCGAGTCGGAACAAACAAGTGATTCGGAACAGGCAACCGAAGCAGAGCAGACGGCTGCCGGCAATGGTGAAGCAAACGGGGAGGCATCTTCCCAAGATAACCCGGACGGCGAAACCGTGTCCGTAACAGCGACAGCATACACAGCTGACTGTGATGGCTGTTCAGGTGTTACATCCACCGGCGTTGACTTGAATGCCAATCCGGATGCCAAAGTCATCGCTGTCGATCCGAATGTGATTCCACTGGGATCAGAGGTTTATGTTGAAGGGTATGGCTATGCCACAGCGGCTGATGTCGGTGGTGCCATTAACGGCGACAAAATTGATGTTCACGTCTCATCAAGAGATGAAGCAAGCAGCTGGGGCGTCCGCACAGTTGATGTCACCATCGTTGAGTAATATAACCCAGAATAACAAGGGGGGGGCATTCGTTAATCGAATGCTCCCCTTTTGTCTGCCTTATTTCAGAATAATAACATCATCGCTGAGGCTGTCATCCTCCTGCTGCTCAACGACATCGTTTGCATCACTAATCGTTTGCGTATAACCGACAATCCCGAAACTGACAATCAAACCAAAGAATAATGTCACTAGAAGCTGCTTCATGTTATGCTTTCCTCTCTATGTCGTCTATTTTTATTATAATCTAAAATTGATTGATATACTATAGGTTTTGTCATAATGTGACAGGTAAATCTTACAAATGACGAAAGCGGATACCCATTGAATGGAAATACCAAAATATAGCCTTATGTGTTAAACTTTTTAGTGGAACATGTTATGGTTTTGAACAGGATGACATAAAAGCGCCTACATATAAGGAGGAAGCACATATGACGAGTCAAGCATTACAATCATTTTTGCAGGCGAACATTACCGATTTAAAGGAACGTGGACTGTATAATGACATTGATCCGGTACAGGGGGCGAACGGACCGGTGATTCATATCGACGGGAAAAAGCTGATTAACCTGTCATCGAATAATTACCTAGGTTTGGCCACTGACGGGCGGCTGAAAAAAGTCGCCAAAGAAGCAGTTGATTCACACGGGGCTGGGGCAGGGGCTGTCCGGACGATTAACGGCACATTGGATTTGCATCTTGAGCTGGAGAAAAAACTGGCGGCATTCAAAGGAACGGAAGCGGTTATATCCTACCAGTCCGGCTTTAATTGTAATATGGCTGCCATTTCCGCGGTGATGGACAAGAACGATGCGATTCTTTCCGATGAGCTGAACCATGCCTCGATCATTGACGGCTGCCGGCTGTCCCGGGCAAAAATTATCCGCTACACTCACTCGGATATGGACGACTTGCGAGCGAAAGCAAAAGAAGCTGTTGAATCCGGGCAATATAATAAAGTCATGGTCATTACCGACGGCGTCTTTTCCATGGATGGCGATATTGCCAAACTGCCGGAAATTGTCGCGATTGCCGAAGAATTTGATTTGATCACATATGTTGATGATGCGCATGGCTCGGGCGTACTTGGCAAAGGCGCCGGCACCGTCAAACACTTTGGCCTGGAAAAAAAGATAGATTTTCAGATGGGCACATTGTCTAAAGCTATCGGTGTCATCGGCGGCTATGTTGCCGGTAAACCAGATCTGATCGACTGGCTGAAAGTCCGCTCTCGTCCGTTTTTATTCTCAACAGCCGTTTCGCCGGCAGATGCTGCGGCTAGTACAAAAGCAGTGGAGCTGCTCATGGAATCGACAGAACTAAACGAGAAACTGTGGGAAAACAGTGATTACTTGAAAGACGGGCTGAAAAAGCTCGGGTTTGATATCGGGAACAGTGAAACACCGATTACACCATGTATCATCGGTGATGAAAAAGACACGCAAGCATTCAGTAAGCGCCTGAACGAAGAAGGCGTTTACGCGAAATCGATTGTCTTCCCGACCGTACCGCAGGGAACAGGGCGTGTGCGCAACATGCCGACAGCAGCCCATACGAAAGACATGCTGAATGAAGCACTTGCCGCCTATGAAAAAATCGGGAAGGAATTGGGGCTTATCTAAGCTGCGGCCACTGGCATTCAAGCAGACTGGCGCCCGGGGATGGACTCATGGCCATGCCGGGCGCCTGCTGTTGAGTTGCGGTGAATACCAGCTATCCATATGTTGAATGGGTGAGCCAGCCTATTTGACAACGTCAAGAACCGACATCATTATTAGACGAATCAGCTGGAGGAAACGAACATGAAAAAAATTTTGGTGACAGGGGCGATGGGCCAAATTGGCTCAGAGCTTGTCAGTACATTACGGAAACAATACGGCGCATCCAATGTGGTAGGATCTGATTTGTGGCAAAAAGATGCGGAAGACGGCCCGTTTGAAATGGTGGATGTGACTGACGAAAAAGCCATTTATGAGGCGGCCAAAAAACATAACGTCGACACGATCATGCATTTAGCGGCATTATTGTCAGCGAAGGCAGAAGCAGCACCACGCCTGGCATGGGACCTGAACATGGGTGGCCTCATGAATGCGCTGGAAGTGGCTAGGGAACTGGATTTGCAATTTTTCACACCGAGTTCGATCGGGGCATTTGGACCGACAACGCCAAAACAGAAAACACCACAGGAAACCATCATGCGCCCGACGACGATGTATGGGGTCAATAAAGTGGCCGGTGAATTGCTGTGTGATTATTACTATTATCGATACGGGGTGGACACGCGTGGTGTGCGCTATCCCGGCTTGATTTCCTACGTCACACCGCCGGGCGGGGGAACGACCGATTACGCGGTGGAAATTTATTATGAAGCGGTGAAAAACAAGCAATACACCTCGTACATTGCTGCAGGGACGTATATGGATATGATGTATATGCCGGACGCGCTGAACGCGATCATTCAGTTGATGGAGGCAGATCCCGACAAGCTGGTGCACCGGAATGCGTACAACATATCGGCCATCTCAGCTGCACCAGAAGATTTTGCCGAGGCGATCCGCAAGCACATCCCGGCATTTAAGCTGGCGTATGAGGTGGACTCGGTCCGTCAGCAAATCGCCGAAAGCTGGCCGGATCATCTGGATTCCACCGCTGCAGCAGAAGAATGGGGTTTTAAAGCTGCATATGATATTGACCGGGTGACTGCCGATATGCTGGGAAAACTTCAGGAATAGGATAAAAAACGTTCCCTGATTGTGGTCAGGGAGCGTTCTTGTATGTCGGCAGGCGTGCGGCAAGCGGATCCACCTGTGTGGAGTGATGGATTTATTGAAAAAACCGGATGAATTATTATCCGAGATAAAAGCGTTAGATGCCGAACACCCACAAGTGTTTCAAAAAATTTATTCAGAATACGTGAAGCAAGTAAGTTGGAAATTTTTCAGTCCTAATGACATACCAGACGATAAAATGTTTTTTGATGCGAGCTGGCCATATTCTCCTCTCTTTATTCCATAGCCAGAAAGTGTACCAGTAAATGGCAGAAGTGCGGTACTCGGGCAGAAGTTGCGGTGCACGTGCTGAAGTTTGTGTGCAGTACAAAACGCAGCTCGCGTAACAATTGCATAGAATCGCGCAAACGACCATACGCGCAGCCACAACCTAAATCAGGCAAACTGCGCGCTACAGCAATCGAGTCGCACGACTATCCAGCTAGACCGCGCGCCTGCTAGCCTGCTACACCAACCGCACCTTCTATGCAAGCTACGTGGGTTAACGCCAGTCACCGGGCCGAAAAAAAGAAATCAGCATTCTAGCCGATTTCTTCCCGTTTAGCGTAAATTAATATGAGCCGCTGAAAACGCGGCAGGCCGCGTTTCCTTAGCCAGCATACATCGCCTCAACTTGTTTCTGCAGTTCTTTATCCGCAATATAGTCATCATAGCTCATTTCTTTATCAACAATACCTTGTGGCGTGATTTCAATCAGCCGGTTGGCGATCGTCTGGATAAATTCATGGTCGTGTGATGTAAATAAGATCGAGCCTTTAAATCGCTTCAGCCCATTGTTCAGCGAGGTGATCGACTCCAAATCAAGATGGTTGGTCGGCTCATCGAGAACAAGCACATTGGCACCCGACAGCATCATTTTCGACAGCATGCAGCGGACACGCTCACCACCGGACAGGACACTTGCCTTCTTCAGCGCCTGATCCCCCGAGAACAGCATACGGCCCAGGAATCCGCGCAGGAATGTCTCCGTTTCATCTTCAGGCGAATATTGCCGGAGCCAGTCGACAAGCGGCAAATCATTGTCGTCAAAATACGCGGCATTATCCCGAGGGAAATACGATTGCGACGTTGTCACGCCCCATTTATACGTGCCAGCATCCGGTTCTATATTACCCATCAGTATCTCAAACAATGTCGTTTTAGCCAGATCATCTTTGCCGACAAACGCCACTTTATCATCCTTGTTGACGGTGAAACTGACATTATCAAGCACTTTTTTGCCATTAATCGTTTTCGTCAAGCCTTCAACTAAGAGCAAGTCATTGCCAATTTCCCGGTCAGGTGTAAAGTTAATATACGGATATTTCCGTGATGACGGCTTGATGTCATCCAGTGTGATACTGTCGAGCAGTTTTTTCCGTGATGTGGCTTGCCGTGATTTCGACGCATTCGCGCTGAACCGCTCGATAAATGCCTTCAGATCTTTGATTTTTTCTTCTTTCTTTTTATTTTCTTCTTGTGCCATTTTTTTGGCCAGCTGGCTGGATTCGTACCAGAAATCATAATTGCCGACGTAGATTTCAATTTTGCCGTAGTCAACATCGGCAATGTGTGTGCATACCTTATTAAGGAAGTGGCGGTCATGCGATACAACAATCACGGTATTTTCAAAGTTGATCAGGAATTCTTCCAGCCACTGAATGGCGTGAATGTCCAAACCGTTTGTCGGTTCGTCCAGAAGTAAGATATCCGGATTTCCAAAGAGTGCTTGTGCGAGTAATACCTTGACTTTCTGGTTTTCGGGCAATCCCGCCATGTTTGCTGAATGAAGGGACTCATCAACGCCCAGTCCTTTCAATAGAACGGCTGCGTCGGATTCCGCTTCCCAGCCGTTCATTTCAGCAAATTCCCCTTCCAGTTCAGCCGCGCGAATGCCATCCTCCTCGGAAAAGTCAGGCTTCATGTAAATGGCATCTTTCTCCTGCTTGACCGCATATAGGCGTTCATGTCCCATCAGGACTGTTTCGATGACATCGTAGTCTTCATAAGCGAAGTGATCCTGTTTCAAGACAGCGATTCGCTCATCAGGTCCTGTCGTTATGCTTCCTGATTGCGGTTCCGCTTCACCGGAAAGAACCCGCAGGAACGTGGACTTGCCGGCCCCATTTGCGCCAATGACGCCATAGCAGTTGCCGGGCGTGAATTTCAGATTCACATCCTCAAACAGTTTTTTATCCCCATATCGCAAACTTACATTATTAACCGTTATCATGCCTTAACGTCCTCCAATATTTATCATCATCGTTAGCTTAAGTGATTTAAGGCGATTCGTCAACGTAAACGGTTTCCGGCACCGCGCCATCGGACAATTGACATATCAGGCTGCCGCGAAACACCAAAGTGTCAAAAAGGTTGCCAGCCGCCAAAAAGAATCTTACATTAACAGTAGAAGTGTGTGTTCAAATAGGAGGATAAAAAGGACCAAGAAGTTCGAGGCGGCGCCGTTTCGAGCAGCGGAATGTATGCCTTCAGATACATGAGCAGCGGAGAAACAAGCCAACGAAGAAATTCGACGTGTCATTTTTACCGGACTTTTTGAACAACCTCTAGAAGACTTTTGATATAAGAGGGGGAAACCATCAATGGAACGGGGAAGCCATCACCGCTTGTTGCATTTAAGAGACATTTTATTCAACGATACGGACGAGCATCATGATTTGGGGATCGATGAGCTGATTGAAAAACTCCGCGCCGTAACCGGTGATGCCACATTTGACAAGCGGACGGTCAAGCGCGATCTGGAAACCCTTGATGACAGGGATTTTGAAATTGTGCGCAACCAAGGGAAATACGGTAAAATCAAATACAGCCATCAGACGCGGCTGTTTGAAACGTATCAGCTACGGCTGATCATTGACGCTATTTTGTCGGCGCGTTTCATTACGACAAACGAAAAGGAAAAATTGATTCAGAAGATCAAGCAGCTGACAAGCAGCCATATTGGCAAAACATTGCCGGAGCCGATTTTGTTCAGCCAATCCGCCAACATCGATTACGAGTTGGTTAAGCTGAATATCGACCGTGTCCACCGAGCGATTTCGGATGGCAAAGTACTGACCTATCAATACGGCAAATTCAATGTCCAGAAGCAATTTGTCTATCACCGGGAGGGAACCTTTTATCATGTTGAGCCGTACGCCTTGATCTGGCAAAACGATTATTACTATTTGATCGGGATTTTCCAGGATACGAATGAACTGCGCCATTACCGACTTGATCGCATCCGTAACATCAGTGTCAGCGACGAGTCGTTCAAAAAGCGGGACTTCAATTTGCAGGAATATGTGAACCAGAGTTTTCACATGTTTGCCGGTGAAGAGATGCGTATTAAAATCCGCTTCCACAACAGTTTAGTCAATGTCGTGCTGGACCGGTTCGGACAGGATGCGGATATACGGGGGCTGGATGAAGATCATTTTGTTCTGTCGACGAAAGCCAAGCTGTCGGAAGGGCTGGTCAATTGGATCCTGACGTGGGGTAACCGGGCGAAAGTGCTGTCACCCAACCATCTGGCGGAGCGGATCAAACGGCAGATCCGGCAAATGCTGGACGTGTATGAGGATTAACAACGGACGGTCGGTGAAACAAGGGACCGAGCGCTCTGCCCGGGTCCTTGTTCAGTCTTCCGTCTCGATCCCTAACGTCCGGTATGGCACGTCAATATTGAAGGTGAGGTTGTTTGCTTCCAGGTCAATTTGTTTCACGCTGACTTGGAAGTTACTTTTAATGTCCATATCGGTCACCGCCACATAGATTTCCGCATCGGCCGGATTGATTGTCACCCATGCCGGCATCGGCAAATATTGCTGCAAATAGTCCATGATTTTTTTGTTCGGCAAAGCCAGCTGCCCGATGGAAATCGACTGTTGCTTAAGGATGATGTCACCATTTTCTTGTACAATCGGCTCAAGATGAACAGATAACGGAACCGTTGAGGAAAAGACGGGCAGCTCACCGACAAGCTCCACATCATCATCCAAGGATACACTGTACTGATGGCCACTCCCCTCCAACAGTTTATCAAGATAGGCGTTGATAAGCTCGTTTAAATTCTGTTTGGTGGTGCGGACCGTAAATTCCGAGCTCGGCTGGGTGTGGTTCTCGGCCGGGTCAGGTGGCGTTGTTTCCGAAACAGGCCAGAAAATCAGTGCTATGATGGCGATTACCACAAACACATTGGCTCCGAGCAGCCAGAAGAACAGCCGCTGCCACTTATTGGGTTGCTTTTGATGATGTGCCACAGCACGGCTCCTCCTTTAAGAATCTGTCAAATAATCCAATACCCGTTTGGCCAACAGCTGATAGCCCCGATGGCTGGGGTGAAAATGATCGTCCGCGAATAATTCATAGTCGCCGGATTCGAACAGGTCAGCGATTGGGATGAACGTTACGTTTTCGTACTGATCAGCGACATCCCGGCTCGTTTGATTCCAGTCATCCACAATCATGTCAAGTTCTTCAATATCCGCGAAGTAGTTCAAAAAAGGGTTGTAAACACCAACTAAATAAATCTCGGTATCTGGGTTCATATTGGTCAGTTTATCAAAAATCTGCTGCAGCCGATCTTTGTACGCACGTTTGGCCGGTGTGAAATTTTCCAGCCGTAAGTTGGTGACGTTTTCTTTGACAACCTGCATAATATCATTAGCGCCAATCGTAATCAATACCATATCGGCATGATCAATCGACTGGGCAATTTCAGGCTGATCAAGGCGTTCCAGCAGCTGGTCGGAGCGGTTGCCGCGTTTGCCGTAATTTTCAAATGAGACGACTTGTGTGTTTTTGTTGATTTGATTATCCAGGATCCCTACATAACCATCCTCCACAACGTCATCCCCGACGCCCTGGGTCAGCGAGTCGCCAATGGCTGTAATCGATGCTTCCTTGTTTGTGAAAAAATCAATGGTACGGTGGACAGCTTGATTCAGAAACACCTGCAGTTGCGTGACAGGCTCCTCTGATTCAATACCGGATGTCGTATCCTCATTCGTTTCTTCCTCATCTTCCGGTTCATCAGCCGCGTCTTCTGTGTCTTTGTCCTCGTTTTGCTGGGCAGCCTGATTGACCGTTTCTTTAGCCGGGCTTTCCGGCTGAGAAAAAATGAGAAAAGGAGCGATGCCGATGAACAGGACACCTAATATAGTGAGTACGTCGTTTTTCTTCATGGTCTTCACACCTGTAGTCAATTTTCATCTGATGTAACATGTTTATCGTCAATATGTAATCAGTTATTGTCGTATAGTTTTATTATATCATGTTCATGCTTGACTCATCCCCCATAAAAAAACCGTGCAAACATAAAAAATTCGTCCTCGGGTGAAGACGAATTTTATAAAAGGGCCACGACCGGCAACGATATTTTTCTATCCGGACCGGCAGTTTAGCTGTGGATCGCCTCTTTCCGGGTGCCGTTTTGCCGGATGCGGACGGCTTCTTCATAGGCCTTTTTGCCGGAAATGACCGTGAGACCGGCTGTCTGGGCTTTTTCCAGTGTCTGATCGTTACTGGTCGGCTGTTCGACCCAAAGAATGGCTGCCTCCTGGTTGATCGCTTGCTCAACCGTTTCCGGTGGAAGTGTCGGCTGATTGGTCAGAACAGCATCTATCTGGAACGGCACATCGCTTAACTGGTCAAATGCCGTTTTGTCCTCTCCGCCGATTGGGGCAATTTGGAAACCGAGCTGCGCCAGTTGTCTGATGTGCTTATCAAATGCCGTATCCCCTGCATTATGTCCTAGGACTGCGAGTGCTTTTTGCCGGATTCCACCGTTGCTCCGGTCAAACGGCGATGCCAGCAGCCATTGGATCGCGTCTTCTTCGCTCAGCTGGATGATCGGCGCTGCACCGGTTGCTGTGGCAATCGCCTGATCCAGATCAGCCAGCGTATCGTTCGTTGCTTCGAGACCGACTGAGAGGCGGACCAATTCTTCCGTCACACCGCTTTTTTCCAAATCCTCCGCTCCCAATTGCTGGTGGGTTGTGGATGCCGGATGGATGATCAGCGACTTCGCATCGCCCACATTGGCAACATGTGACCAGAGGGTAATATTGTCGATCAATTGCCGGCCGGCTTCCCGTCCGCCTTTGATGCCAAATGTGATGATTGAGCCATAGCCTTTTTGTAAGTATTTGTTCGCCAGCTGGTGCGATGGATGCGCCGGCAACCCCGGATAATTCACCCACTCCACGGCCGGATGATTGGTCAAATAATCAGCAACGACAGCGGCATTTTGGTTGTGGCGCTCGACTCTCAGATGCAATGTCTCCAGACCCTGCAGCAGGAGAAACGCATTTTGCGGGCTCAGGCAGGCACCAATGTCGCGCAGCAGCTGGACACGCAGTTTCGTCGCGAAGGCTGCCGGGCCAACGTCGACATAGCGCAGGCCGTTATAGCTGTTATCCGGTTCGGTGAATTCCGGGAATTTGCCATTGCCCCAATTGAAGCGTCCACCGTCAACGACGACACCTGCAATCGCTGTACCATGGCCGCCGATCCATTTGGTTGCCGAATGAACAACAATATCCGCACCCCAAGCGAGCGGCTTCGTCCCATATGGCGTGGCAAATGTATTGTCGATGATGAGTGGGATGTCATGATGGTGTGCAATCCCAGCAAGGGCTTCCAAATCCAGTACGTTCAGGCTTGGATTGGTAATAACTTCACCAAATATCGCTTTCGTTTTATCGGTAATGGCGTTTTCGATTGCTTCAAGGTCTGTCCCATCGACAAGCTTGACATCGATCCCATACCGCGGCAATGTGTTGGCAAATAGATTGTACGTGCCGCCATACAAGTTGCTGTCAGCAATAATTTCGTCACCGCTGCCGGCCAGATTTAAAATCGTGAGCGAAATCGCAGCCATACCGGATGATGTGGCAACAGCCGCTACACCATCCTCTAGTAGGGCCATCCGCTTCTCAAATGCGTCAAGCGTCGGGTTCATAATACGGCTGTAGATATTGCCTTCCTCTGTCAGTCCAAACAAGTTTTGCGCATGTTCCGTATCCTCGAAAACATAAGACGTTGTTTGATAGATGGGAACCGCACGCGATCCTGTCGCCGGGTCGGGTTCCTGTCCACCGTGTAGCAGTTGTGTTTCCTGGCTTTGCAGGTTAAAGTTTGCCATAATGATTGCCTCCTTAAGGTTTATGATAATCATGTGACGCGCTATAAAAAAGTGCTGTCTTAATCGTCTGACGAAGAGGCGAAACGAAAAACCCCCTTCAGTAAGAGAAGAGGGCTATTGCTGTCACCGGTCCTCCTCTTATTTTCCAGATCTAGCGTGACCTGTAGGATGTAGCACCTTTCAAGACACGTTAATCAGCCTTGATGGTTGCCGGGCTTCACAGGGCCTAATCCCTCCACCGCTCTTAATAAGAGATGCTAATTTTATTAATTTAATGAACATTATATAATGAATGCACACCGTCCGTCAAGTTGTTTTCTTAATTTTTTTGCTTGCGGCGGGCCGGTACCGGGTGGGCAGATGCCATATAAATCACTAAAGCAATCCAGATAAAACCAAATGATATCAGGTGCGCGGCGGAAAAGGTTTCACCATAGGCAAACACACCGAGAAGTAGCATGATGGTCGGCGCAATATACTGCAAAAAGCCGACCATCGATAATGGAATCTTTTTGGCACCGCTGGCAAACAAGAGAAGCGGAACAGCGGTGGCAATCCCGGCGCCGATTAATAATAGTCCCATACCGGATAGCATAACATCTGCTGCAATGGAACTGTCCGGCACAATTAGCAGGTAAATCAGCGCGGCTGGTGTGACAATCATTGTTTCGATGGTCAGGCCGAACATGGGACTGATATCGACCGTTTTTTTCAATAAGCCATAAAGGCCGAACGAGAAAGCCAGCAACAGTGATACCCATGGAAAAACACCATAACTGATGGTGAGATTGATCACCCCGATGCCTGCCAGAATAAATGAAAGCAGTTGCCGCTTTGTCAATGTTTCGTTTAACACGATCATTCCTAATAGAATACTGACAAGCGGATTGATGTAATAGCCAAGACTGGACTGGATAACATGGTCGTTATTCACGGCCCAAATAAAGGTCAGCCAGTTTAAGCTGATCACGATCGATGCCAGCGTTATACCGCTCAACTTCTTTTTATCCTTGAAAATAAGCCGGCATTCCTGCATGAACGGGCGCCACTTGCGCACCGACAGCACGATGACAACCATAAAGATGAACGACCAAAGAATACGGTGTGCGAGGATTTCACCAGGCGCAATATCATCAAGCAGCTTCCAATAGATTGGCAAAAAGCCCCACAATAAATAGGCACCTACTGCATACAAAATGCCTGTTTTACTTTCCTGGTTCATGCTGGATACCCCCTTTTGTCATGGTTGCGATTGGACATGTGAGTCGCTGGACATACGGCGAGGAGTGGCTAGCAAATCGTGCGAGCATGGCTACAGTTTGTGAAGAAGCCACCTTAACGCGTGCGGTACCACCCCAAACATAAGCGACATCCAGCCTCAAGTCATACGGCATTATGTAAATATCCTAATTTTAAAATTTATGTTGCAAAATAGCAATCTGTCAGACTTATAGTTTATTAAAAATGCTTTCAAAATGAAGGGAAATCCCATAAGATAGCTTTATAGACATTTATTCCAAGGGGGTTTATTCATGACGGAGAAGCATAAGCAGGTTGACACATCGGTTATCCATGATGGCTATAATCCGGATGACATGCTGGGAAGTCTTACCACACCGCTTTTCCAGACATCAACATTCACGTTTGAAACAGCGGAGCAGGGGGAGCGGCGGTTTGCCGGTGAGGAAGACGGTTACATGTATTCAAGGCTCGGCAATCCCACTGTCAGGGTTCTGGAAGAAAAGATGGCAGCTTTGGAAAATGCCGAGCGCGGACTGGCCTTTGCCTCGGGCATGGCAGCGGTTTCGGCCATTCTAGTGGCCCTAACGAAAGCCAATGACCATATCGTCTGTTCCACGGGTCTGTATGGCTGCACATTTGGCTTATTGAGCATGATGCAGGATAAATACCAGATAACGCATGATTTTTCCATGATGGCAACAAAGGAGGAGCTGCGCACATTAATCAGACCGGAAACGGCTTGCATTTACGTCGAAACGCCGATCAATCCGACGATGAAACTGATTGACTTGGAGATGGTGGCGGAGGTCGCACACGAGCATGATATTCCGGTCGTTGTCGACAATACGTTTGCCTCGCCGTATTTGCAGCGGCCGCTGGAACTCGGCTGCGATGTTGTCATTCATAGTGCCACTAAATATATCGGTGGACATGGCGATGTGATTGCCGGGCTTGCCGCCGGTAAAAAGGATTTTTTGGATGAGGTGCAAATGACGACACAAAAAGATATGGGTGGCATCATGTCACCGTTTGACGCCTGGCTCTTGATCAGAGGGCTCAAAACCTTACCAATCCGGCTTGACCGCCATTGCGATAATGCTGAAAAGGTGTACGAAAAACTGCGACAGCATCCGAACGTATCGCGTGTCCTTTACCCGAATGATGCCAGCCATCCCGATTACCACATTCGGCAAAAACAAATGAAGCGCGGCGGCGGGCTCATTTCCTTTGAAATTAAGGGGACGAAACAGGATGCCCAGCAGCTCTTGAACAACCTGAATTTTATTAAAATCGCTGTCAGCCTCGGTGATGCCGAGACGTTGATTCAGCATCCGGCGACCATGACCCATTCCGTTGTTCCCGAAGCATCCCGGCTGAACATGGGGATTACCGACCAGCTCATCCGCCTGTCGGTAGGCCTCGAGGCATGGGACGAGATTTGGGCCGATATAGAGCAGGCGCTTAACCGGCTGTGAACCTGCCTCTTAAATCACGACATTAAAATAAAGTTTGACTAAAAATGGGCTTATAAAAGCCTGTTTCAGCAAAAATGTTAGAGCCTGTTTTTGAAGGAAGATTGATCAAAACAGGCTCACAGAAATTTCATTCCGGAGAATTTTTGTGAAAAAGTTTGATCACTTTCTGCTTGTGTTATTCTATTGAAGCGCCTTGTTTACGGAACAATGACATCCTCTATACAGTTATGTTTTTATATAAAGAAAGCATATAGAGGAAAGACTACGTGTTTGTTATGCTATTCTCACAATCGGTTTGACTGTTGTGCCTTTTTTAGAGTCCTTGAACGCTTGATTAATTTCATCGAAATCATAAACCTTCACCAGCTTGTCAAACGGAAACTTGCCTGCCTTATAATAAGCTATTAACTTCGGTACGAACAACTGCGGAATAGCATTTCCCTCAATGGCTCCAACAATTGATTTTCCTTCTGCCATAATATCCTCAAACACATTGAACTCCGTCTCTTGCGTAACACCTACGACAGCTGATACTCCCAAGGGTTTTAATGCCTGGACAGAATAGCGCGCAAGAGTTGGAACACTGGTTGATTCAACGGTGTAGTTAGTTCCACCGTTTGTGATTTTTTTAATTTCATCGACGATATCCATCTCTTTACTATTTAAAACATCTGTTGCGCCCAGCTCTTTAGCCAATTCCAGACGACTGTCATGCACATCAACGGCAATGATTTTTGCACAACCGACAATGTTTGCTGCCATGACCGCGCTGAGACCAACTGCACCACAACCATAAACAGCAATAGTTTCCCCGAATTTAGGCTGAAGTTTATTTAATACAGTTCCGGCTCCTGTCTGAATCCCGCACCCCAATGGACCGAGCAAAGATAAATTCACATCCTTATCAACCTTTACGACATTCCTTGCGTTGGCAACAGCATACGTACCGAACGAGGATTGTCCGAAAAAGGTGGACAGTTCCTGATCTCCCTGATGGATTCGTTTTGTTTTATCATTCATGATTCCGCCAAAATTCAGATCATTAAAATACAAACAGTAGCTCGGATAGCCTGTTAGGCAATTTTCACAGTGCCCGCACGAAGAAAATGATAAAACAGCATGGTCTCCGGGCTCCACAGTTTGTACATTGGAACCAATTTTTTCGACAACGCCGGAACCTTCATGTCCCAGAACGGCGGGTAGTGGAACAGGTACATCCTGATCTCTTGCAACAGCATCTGTGTGACATACGCCAGAAGCAACTATTTTGACTAAAACCTCATTATCTTTAGGGTCATCCAACCGGACTTCTTCCAGTTTGAATTCTTCCCCTTTACCATGTGTAACCGCTGCTTTAATTTCCATGTTCCTATTCTCCTTCCAGTTAGTTAAATGTATGCTAAAAACAGTATTCCCCTAATATAGTATATTAATGTAGCGGGATTGTTTCTTAGGTAACACAGAAAACCCATCGCGATTTTTGTAAATCCACAACCTTGACAACTTTATGATGAGACCCGTTTTTATAATAGAAAGGGAATATTATACATTGCGTCGCTTTTGATGTATGCTCAACCCTATGAAACATAAACTATCCGTCCGTTCAGCATGGCTAAACACCAGCTTTCCGGCATAAACTAACGTAAAAAGGAAATTTATGCTATATTAAGGCTAGTGCCGCTTACAATAAAGAGAGGTTTTGACGGTGAACATTATATCGGATTTATTAGGTGTTATTCTTGTTTTGAATATTGCGCTCGCCTTCACCATTATTTTTCTGGAACGGAAAGATGCCTCCGCAACGTGGGCCTGGCTGATGGTGCTATTGTTCATACCAATTCTCGGGTTCGTCCTGTATCTGATTTTTGGCAGACGGATCAGCGGTGAGCGCATTTTTACTTGGGATACGAAGTCGAAATTGGGGGTTAAATTTGCCGTCCAGGAACAATTACGCGCACTGGAAGATGATACCTTCAACTATAAAAATAATGAGCTGGCAGCTTACAAGGACCTATACTATTTGCATATGCGCAATGATGATGCGATCTTGACGCAGGATAACAGTGTCCATATCTTCACGGATGGCAGGGAAAAGTTTGACGCGCTCATTCAGGATATGGAAAATGCAACAGATCACATTCATCTGCTGTATTATATCCTCCGCCATGACCAGCTTGGCAAACGCACGGCGGAAGTACTTATCAGGAAGGCAAGGCAGGGTCTGGAGGTGCGAGTGCTGTACGATGACATGGGCTCACGGAAAATTAGCCGGAAGTTTCTGCATCGCTTGCGCAAAGCGGGGGTCAAAATTGAGTCATTTTTTCCCGCAAAGATCCCGAAAATCAATTTCAAAATCAACTACCGCAACCACCGCAAATTGGCCATCATTGACGGCAAAATCGGCTATATCGGCGGTTTTAACATAGGCGATGAATATCTCGGCCACAATCAAAAGTTCGGCTACTGGCGGGATACCCATTTGCGAATCGCCGGGGATGCGGTCGCGAACATGCAGACCCGGTTCATTCTCGACTGGAATCAGGCTTCACGGGACGATATCCTGTACGATGAACGGTATTATGCCGCCGATCGATGCGGCGATGTCGGCGTCCAGATCGTATCCAGCGGACCTGACTCCGATTGGGAGCAAATCAAAAACGGCTATATTAAAATGATCATGTCAGCCAAAGAGTATGTCTACATCCAGACACCGTATTTCATCCCGGACGACAGTCTTCAGGATACGTTGCGGATTGCCGCATTATCAGGCATTAACGTCAAAATTATGATTCCGAACAAACCCGATCATCCTTTTGTTTATTGGGCCACCTTGTCCTACATCGGCGACTTGCTGAATGCAGGGGCGGAAGTTTATGTTTACCAAAATGGTTTCCTGCATGCGAAAACCATTATCGTTGACGGCAAAATTGCCTCAGTGGGGACGGCCAACATTGATGTGCGCAGTTTCCGTCTGAATTTCGAGGTGAACGCCTTCCTGTATGATCAGGGGTTATCGGAAAGGTTGCTGGATGCCTTTAATCAGGATATTGAACATTCGACCCAAATGACTGACAAATTATACCGGAAACGCTCACTCGGCATCCGGTTCAAGGAGTCGATTTCTCGATTGCTCTCACCGGTCCTGTAAAGCTCTTGACAGGAGTAAAGGAACTGAAAATGGGGAAAATGATAACAAGATGGTAGAACGGAGGTAACGATATGGACAAGAAACCTTGCAGATATTCCCTGGCGGTCAAAACCTCGCATGTGCTGCCGCCGGATACGAACAATCACGGCACGCTTTTTGGAGGCAAATTGATGGCTCATATTGATGACGTCGCAGCAATTGCGGCTGTCAGGCACGCACGGAAACCGGTCGTGACAGCATCAACGGATTCAGTTGACTTTTTGGCCCCGGTCAAAGAGGGTGATTCCGTATGTGTCGAGGCGTTTGTCACCTGGACACACCATACATCGATGGAAGTGTTTGTTAAAGCAGTCACGGAGAACTTGTTAACCGGCAACCGCAAAGTGTGTACGACGGCCTTTCTGACATTTGTGGCGGTTGATGACGCTGGTAAGCCGACACCGGTCCCGCAAGTCTACCCGGTCTCAAGTCAGGAGAAGCAGTTGAGCGATTCTGCGCCGGAACGTGCCGAGCAGCGAAAAAAACGGCGAGAACATTCCAAAGAGGTTGCGGCTGCCTTTGGTACCGAATATCCGTGGAACGACAAGGACTTGGGCACATCCGATCTGTAACGCTCCCATGATGGCTGGGGAAAATGGCGTAGAAAAAAGAGCCTTACAGCGAGGCTCTTACGTTTCAGTCTTTCTGGGCATTTTCCGGCGTCACCCAGTCATTTGCCCAATTTTGAATTTCCTGAATCACCGGTTCTAGGGCTGTGCCTTTTTCCGATAAGGAGTATTCAATACGCACCGGAAATTCGGAATATATATGGCGTTCAACAATACCTTCTTTTTCCAGCATCTTCAGTCGATCAGAGAGCAATCGGCCACTGATAGGCAAATCCGATTCCATTTCGGAAAAACGTTTCGTCCCGTCCAGCAGTTCAAACAGTATCAAACCAACCCACCGCTTGCTGATAATTCCCATAGCACCTTCAAAACGCGGACATAAATCAGTCATCACCATCACCTCTCTCTGATTCATCATCATGTGATTACGAAAAGTAACCTAAGACTATCTTATCATATTCAGGATCATAGGTAAATCGAACTTAAATGCCGTGTTCATGCTCTATTATTTGGTGATTTTTTTCATTTATGAAATAATGACAATGCACACTCAACTATTTGGAGGTAACCGTATGGCAGATAAAAAAACGATGGAAAAGTACGCCGATTTGGCATTGCGTACAGGTGTCAATTTGCAAGACAACCAGGCACTTATGATTAATGCGCCGATTGAAGGAGCGGATTTCACCCGGATCGTTGCCCGTAAAGCGTACGAAATGGGCGCAAAAGACGTACATATCAACTGGTCAGATGATGAATTAACGTTATTGAAGTATGAAAACGCACCGGATGAGGTGATTGGCCATTTTCCGGAATGGAAGGTCAAATTGCATGATATGTACGCGGAAGATGGCGCGGCGGTTCTGTCCATCCGCTCAACCAATCCGGACCTGTTGAAAGAGATTGACTCAGCCCGGGTGGCGATGGCCAACAAAGCGTCTGCGCAGGCAATGAAAAATTTCCGCCAATATACGATGAACGACCGGATTACCTGGTCGATTATTTCCATCCCGACCGGTGACTGGGCACAGAAAATTTTCCCGGGTAAAGCACGGGAAGACGCTGTGGAAAGTCTGTGGGATGCGATTGTGAAAATTGTCCGAGTTGACCGGGACGATCCGGTGGCGGCATGGGACGAGCACAACAAAACGCTGGAGACAGCCCGCGAAATCCTGAATCGCAAAAAATATCAAAAACTCGTCTTTAAAGCGCCGGGAACCGATCTGGAAATTGGGCTGCCGGACGGTCACATCTGGAAGGGCGGCTTAGCTGTGTCGGAGCAGGGCACGCCGTTCAACCCGAATATGCCGACCGAAGAAGTTTTTTCCCTGCCGCATAAATATGGGGTCAACGGTACAGTTGCCAGCACCAAACCGCTCAACTACGGTGGTAATCTGATCGATGGTTTCACCCTGACATTTAAAGATGGACAAGTTGTTGATTATCAAGCTGAACAGGGTGAAGAGACTCTCAAACATTTGCTCGATACCGATGAAGGCGCACGCCGTCTTGGTGAGGTGGCTCTCGTCCCGCATGAGTCGCCCGTCTCTCAGTCAGGGTTGATTTTTTACAATACCCTGTATGATGAAAACGCATCGTGCCACATCGCTTTGGGCAAAGCCTATCCAACGAATCTGGAAGGCGGTGCCGGCATGGATAATAACCAGCTTGATCAGCATGGTGTTAATGATAGCTTAACGCACGTCGATTTTATGATCGGTTCGGAAAAACTCGACATTGACGGCATTCTGGAAGACGGCACAACAGAAGCCGTATTCCGTAACGGCACATGGGCATTGGATGTGAAAGGGGGCTAAGTGGCTGATCGTTTAACTCGTGCGATATAGCCTCAATATCAACCTGATACGTACCCGCTTTATACGATAATCGAAAATTTCCGCAAAAAGGTGGCGTGTTTTTTTCAAAAAATCATGCCACCTTTTACTTTTGTCATTCGATTATAGGGGTGAATCTCGTGATCTTATAAATATTGCATCGTTAAACAATCGCGCGCAAATCTCAAATGGGATTTGGACTTTTTAGTCTATTAAGCACGATTAGTACATGGTAAAATGTGTATAAAGAAAGTTGCTGAGAGGTGATATACATGAAATGGGAGGATGTTTGTCAAGCCTTTCCGAAGCAATGGGTGTTAGTAGAAGCTGTAGAAGCCTATACGAATGAAGAAAGTAAACGTATTTTAGAAGAAATTGCACCTTTAAAGAAATTCTCCAATTCACCGGAAGCAATGCGTAAATATCAAGAACTCCATCGTGAAAATCCTGCTCGAGAATTATATGTATTTCATACTAGCCGAAAGAATCCTAATATCGTGGAGAAGAAATGGGTAGGCGATAGAGGAAAAGCTAATAGTTGAAGAAGGCTTATTACTTACAAACATGGAGCTAGGTTTTAAAGGAAAGTTATTATCATTAAAGCGAGCATTAGTTGATACTGGATCCGGAAGTACAATTGTATCCACAGATTTGGCCGAGTCAATCGGAATTATTGCAGAGGAAAATGATATGATATATCGTATTAGTGGTGTCGGAGGATCTGAATTTGTCTATTCGAAAAAAGTGGATTCTATAAAAATAGGAGAATTATACACAGAAAATTTCTCATTAGAAATTGGTGCGATGAATTACGGTTTTGATTTAGACGGTATTATTGGTTTGGATTTATTACAAGAATTTAAAGCAATTATTAATATTGGTCAGTTAACCTTAGAGTCCAATGGTTAATCGGCAAATAAAGATTCACGGGATGAAGTCCTGTTATGTTAAATGTAAACGGATAGATAAAATTTAGCAATCGGGCAACTTCTTGTATAGGAAGGTGCCCTTAATAAAATTGATCGGCTGTTATCTTCTTTTCCATATACGGGAAAGGTGGTCGAGCAGGGACCTTTTAAAGGTTTGCGTTGTCTTACGTACAGAAAAAGTAGTTCCCGAATAGGCCATTTTACGGAATAACTTACACTGAAATTAGATAGCAAGTTAGCTAGGGTAGAGGGAAAGGAGGCGATTTTGTGGCACGTTGCACCAACTGTCATTATAAATGGAAAACCAAAGAAATTTGGTTACTTGGAGTTTCAAAACACGGGGTAAAATGTCCGAATTGTCAGCATAAACAATACATTTCATCAGAGACACAGCGGATATTTACATTAGGGTATCTAAGTCTTATATTCGTTCCATGTCTTTTTTTCTGTATCAAATTAAGCGATAAAGATAAACCGCTGTGGTAGCTTTTATTCTACAATACCAGCTATATTAGGAAAAAGATGTTCCAGAAAAGGGCCAGATTGTTGCATAACTTATTGTGGAGATGATGGAGTTATGAGACGATGGTATTAAGGGAAATGGCAGAAGATTAATTAAATATAACACTAGAGGTAAAAAATGAGGATAAACAAAAATGTAA
>NZ_JBHTNH010000059.1:0-64551 GCF_042679865.1 Lentibacillus salinarum
TTTAAACGGTCTGGTAGCAATAGCGGAGAGGACACACCTGTTCCCATGCCGAACACAGCAGTTAAGCTCTCCAGCGCCGATGGTAGTTGGGGTTTAACCCCTGCGAGAGTAGGACGCCGCCAGGCAACATGAAAGAGGCTGATTCTTAAGAGGATCAGCCTCTTTATTTCGTTTATGTTCTTATAATTTGACTCCGTAATTTTTGTTCGGGGTTTAGCGAATATTTTTCCATAACACACATGTAACACCATATTATCCTTTATATTTGAGTCAAGGGGAAGGTTGTGAATATCTTTCGGTAGGCGTATACGCGGTTAAGAATGCTTTAGTATTCAACGGCTGCTGGTTATGCTGAGGGCGAGAAGTTATTCATACTGGTAAATAAGTGTGTGTTTTGTCCAACACAAATGACCGGAAAGTTTCTGTTTATTTCATGTCATCCGCATGATAATTATCGGATATAAATAGGAGTGAAGGGAGTGTTAAGGTATGTTGCCATATTTGGATGAACTTGTCGGAGATAATTTTACAATTATGATGGTCCGTATTTTAATAGCTTTAATCCTATCCGGGTTAATCGGATTCGAGCGGGAATTAAAAAATCATTCTGCAGGCTTCCGGACTCATATATTGGTCGGTGTCGGCGCTTGTCTTATGATGCTCTTATCTTTATATGGGTTTGAAATATTTATTGGAGCATATGATAACATCCGATTCGACCCGGCACGCATTCCTTCATACGTTATAAGTGGTATCGGTTTTCTCGGTGCGGGGACTATTATCGTGAATGGAATGACCATTAGGGGGCTGACGACGGCTGCTTCCATTTGGACAGTTGCCGGGCTTGGCCTTGTTGTCGGTGCTGGGATGTATGGTGCGGCCGTATTCACAACACTCATCATTTTATTGAGTCTCGTTTTTTTAAATAACTTTGAAAAGCTATTCCGGAAAGGCCGTCTTCATTTAATTGAGATTACGGCGCTGCCGGGACTGCAAATTAACCAGGTCATTTCGATTCTGGAATCGCATTCCATAGCGATTAGACAGGTGGAAATTGAGCGGATTGATGTTGGTGTGCGAAAAATCATCGTCAAAATTGAGCCGGATAAATATTTGGATCAGCTGGCTTTGTTTGAGGATATATCAAAGATAGAGAACGTTAAGACTATAACAGAACAGGAGTAACAATCCGACGTTTTCGTCCGGTCACAGAGAGTGAAAGGCCTTTCACCACATTTAACGGGCGGCAGGAGCCTCCGATTGACTGATGTTTGACTTTATGAACTACGTGGGAAAACTGCCGCTTCAGTCGACAAGTACACGTTCCTGATTTTCCCGCGTATGTGATCTAATCGTCAGGACGCGGGAGTCCTTTTCCTTTTCAAAATCTGCTGTTCCCGAGGCGTTTCGATTTATCCGAATTTGTCTAAAATAAGAATAGGATACCTCTTGCATCTCTATGTACATATCGTATAATAGAAGTAACGTCAAAGTTAGTCAAAGTCAAAATAATACCAATCCATAACTTATCAAAACGATAAATCACAGGTCATAGGATGGGAGGAGGAGGGTATATGCGTAACATTTCGGATATTATTGAACAGCACTTGAAGCAGATTTTGGAAACTGCCGGCAAAAATGCGATTGATATTAAACGGAGTGAACTTGCTGAAGAATTCCAATGCGTACCATCACAAATTAATTACGTGATTAAAACACGCTTTACTGTGGAAAAAGGATATATAGTTGAAAGTAAACGGGGCGGTGGTGGCTATATTCGGATCAAGCGGGTTAAGCACCAGGATAAAGCTGACTTAATCGATGATATTATTCAAATGATTAACCCGACTGTTTCCCAGCAGGCAGCGGTGGATGTGCTCGAGCGTCTGTTGGAGGAAGGATTGATTACCGAACGCGAAGCCAAAATCATGTTAAGTGCCGTCAGCCGGGATACGCTTGCCTTTCAGCTGCCTGTTCGTGATGAGGTGCGTGCACGGATACTGACATCAATGCTGACAACACTTAAATATTTAAATCGATAACTAAGGGGGGAACCATATGGAATGCCAGGAATGCCACAAACGTCCGGCTACACTTCACTTTACCCAGGTCATAAATGGCGATAAAACGGAAGTATATGTGTGTGAGGCCTGTGCAAAAGAAAAGGGCTATATGAGCTACCCGGAAGAGGGCTATTCCTTACACCACTTATTGTCCGGGTTATTCAACTCAACGTTTGAAAATGCCAAAGCCGCACAAGGCCAACAGACGACAGAATTGCAATGCCCGCAGTGTGCGATGACCCTATCGGAATTTAAACGCATCGGGAAATTTGGCTGTCCAACGTGTTATGAGACGTTTTCGGATCATTTGGACCCCGTTTTCCGTCGCGTTCACAGTGGTAATACGACACATCACGGAAAAATTCCGGCACGCATTGGTGGGAATATGCGGATTAAAAAAGAAGTTGATGCCTACAGAGAGGAATTACAGCGATTAATCAAACGTGAAGCATTTGAAGAAGCAGCCAGGGTCCGTGATAAAATTAAGGAATTGGAAGATCAGACACGGGGTGATGATTCATGACACTACAGCACTTTATGAACGAGGCCATAAGCCCATGGATGCGGGAGGACGGCCCGGACAGTGATATTGTCTTAAGCACCAGGATACGGCTGGCCCGGAACTTTGCCCAGTATTCCTATCCGATTATGGCTGATGAAGCGGATTTGAACCATATCAGTGATTTTATTCAGCAGGCGTATGAGCACCAGTCATTTCAGGATTACCATGATTTTGCCTTTATTCCCATTCGGGATCTGACACCGATTGAAAGACGTGTTTTGGTGGAGAAGCATTTGATCAGTCCGCATTTGGCTGAACGAAATCAGACATCCGCAGTACTCATTTCCAAAAATGAACAGGTGTCCATTATGGTCAATGAAGAAGATCATCTGCGTATCCAGCTTTACTCCCCCGGGTTTCAATTGACCCACGTTCTTAAGAAAGTGTTTGAGCTTGATGACTGGCTGGAAGAAAAAATTGATTATGCATTTGATGAAAAACGGGGTTATTTAACCGGGTGTCCGACGAATGTCGGAACCGGGATGCGCGCATCGGTCATGATGCACCTGCCTGCCCTTTCTTGGACCCAACAGATCAACCGCATGATACCGGCCATCAACCAGCTTGGTCTGGTTGTCCGTGGTATCTACGGGGAAGGCAGTGAAGCAACAGGCAACATCTTCCAAATATCCAACCAAATAACACTCGGGAAGTCCGAGGAAGATATTGTGGAAGATTTGGAAAGTGTTGTTCGCGAACTTATCGAACATGAACGAAAAGCACGAAATCATATCATGGAAAAGTCAGCAACGCGACTGGAGGACCGGGTGTACCGTTCATACGGTGTATTGGCGTACGGCCGGATCATTGAGTCAAATGAGGCAGCCAAATGTCTGTCAGATGTCCGGCTTGGCATCGACTTGGACATTATCGAAAATGTATCACGCCATATACTGAACGAATTAATGGTATTAACACAACCGGGTTTTTTGCAGCAATATGCCAGGAAAAATTTAAGACCGGATGAACGGGATGTGTTAAGAGCGTCACTCATTCGTGAACGGATGCAATTAGAGACTTAGCTAGGAGGAAAAAGATATGATGTTTGGACGTTTTACAGAACGAGCGCAAAAAGTTTTGGCCTTATCTCAGGAAGAAGCTGTACGACTCGGACATAATAACATTGGAACGGAACATATCCTGCTGGGACTAGTCCGTGAAGGTAACGGCATCGCCGCTAAAGCATTGGAATCACTGGGGTTGGAAGTAGCCAAAATTCAAGAAGAAGTTGAAAAGCTGATCGGTACGGGCAAAGAGCCAATGCAGACCATTCACTACACACCACGTGCCAAAAAGGTCGTGGAGTTATCGCAGGATGAGGCACGTAAGCTTGGTCATTCGTATGTCGGCACAGAACATATCCTGCTCGGTTTAATCCGTGAAGGCGAGGGTGTGGCAGCACGGGTATTGAACAATCTGGGCGTCAGTCTTAACAAAGCCCGCCAGCAAGTGCTGCAACTTTTGGGGAGTAATGAGTCACAGGCAGGACGCCAGGGCCGGGGTGCGCAGTCATCGAATGCCAACACACCGACTCTCGACTCACTGGCACGGGATTTAACTGTCAGTGCGAAGGATGGCAATGTGGATCCGGTTATCGGCCGCAGTGGGGAAATTGAACGGGTGATCCAAGTGTTGAGCCGCCGAACGAAAAACAACCCGGTACTGATTGGTGAGCCCGGCGTTGGTAAAACAGCTGTGGCAGAAGGTCTTGCCCAGCAAATTATTAATAATGAGGTCCCTGAGATATTGCGCGATAAACGGGTCATGACACTTGATATGGGTACAGTTGTAGCCGGAACTAAATATCGTGGTGAATTTGAAGACCGGCTTAAAAAAGTGATGGAGGAAATACGCCAAGCAACGAATATTATTCTGTTTATTGATGAACTTCATACATTAATCGGAGCCGGTGGTGCGGAAGGGGCTATTGATGCGTCCAATATTTTAAAACCCGCTCTGTCCCGTGGTGAACTGCAATGCATCGGTGCAACGACACTGGATGAGTACCGCAAGTATATAGAGAAAGACGCAGCGCTTGAACGCCGTTTCCAGCCGATCCAAGTCGATGAGCCGACATTGGATGAAAGTGTCCAGATTTTAAAGGGGCTGCGCGACCGATATGAAGCGCATCACCGTGTAACGATTACCGATGATGCGATCGAAGCGGCTACCCAGTTAGCCAACAGGTACATCACCGATCGTTTCCTGCCTGACAAAGCTATTGACTTGATTGATGAGGCCGGATCAAAAGTCCGTCTTCGTTCGTATACAGTGCCGCCAAATTTAAAAGAATTGGAACAAAAGCTTGAGGACGTGCGGAAAGAAAAAGATTCTGCCGTGCAGGGACAGGAGTTTGAAAAAGCGGCCTCATTGCGTGACTCTGAGCAGCGTCTGCGTGAGGAAGTGGAAGAGACAAAAAATGAATGGAAAGAGAAACAGGGGCAGGAAGACTCCGAGGTAACGGTTGAAGATATTGCCAAAGTTGTTTCCGTATGGACGGGTGTGCCGGTAGCTAGGATGACCAAAGACGAAAGTGAGCGGCTATTGAACCTGGAAGATACACTGCATAACCGCGTCATCGGCCAGGAAGAATCCGTCAATGCTGTGTCTAAGGCCATTCGCCGGGCTCGTGCCGGATTGAAAGATCCGAAACGTCCAATCGGTTCGTTTATCTTCCTGGGCCCTACCGGTGTCGGTAAAACCGAACTTGCTAGAGCATTAGCTGAGGCGATGTTTGCCGACGAAGAAGCGATGATTCGGATCGATATGTCCGAGTACATGGAAAAACACGCCACGTCCCGTCTAGTCGGTTCACCTCCCGGATATGTCGGTTATGATGAAGGCGGACAGCTTACCGAAAAAGTGCGGACAAAGCCATATTCAGTCGTATTACTGGACGAAGTGGAAAAGGCACATCCCGAAGTATTCAATATTTTGCTGCAAGTGCTTGAAGACGGGCGGCTGACGGACGCTAAAGGCCGTGTGGTCGATTTCCGGAATACGGTGCTGATCATGACCTCAAACGTCGGGGCAGATGAGCTGAAACGGAATAAATATGTCGGCTTTACACTGGATGATGAAGAGCAGGATTATCAGAACATGAAAACAAAAGTGACCGACGAATTGAAGAAAGCATTCCGTCCCGAATTTTTGAATCGGGTTGACGAAACGATCGTGTTCCATTCCCTGGAAAAGAAACATATGAAATATATTGTCAACCTGATGATCAAGCAGTTGCAGGATAGGCTGATAGAACAGGAAATTGAATTCACCCTAACGGATAAAGCGGTCGAGAAGATTGCCAATGAAGGGTTTGATCCGGAGTACGGAGCGCGTCCATTGCGCCGGTCTATCCAGAAAAATATTGAGGATCTTCTTTCCGAAGAATTGCTGAAAGAAAGTATCACAAAAGGAGAAAAGGTTAAAATCGGTTTAAACAATAAAGGCGAATTTATCATTTTGCCGTAGAAAATCGCATTTTAGTTATCTGAGCGGGTAGAAAAGCTGAAAGAGTCCATCCTTTCAGCTTTTCTAATCGCATATTGACATTGGGCAGATAGCATAATGGGATTTATGGAAAAATTATGGAGCGGCTTTTATAATAATGATAGAAACCTGTAACTTTCATGTGACGTCAATCGTATATAATAGAGACTATAGTGAAGGGGAAGGATTGTATTGGCTAAACGCAAAACGAAGTACGTTTGTCAGGAATGCGGTTATGAATCCGCGCGATGGATGGGAAAATGCCCCGGCTGTAACAGTTGGAATACGCTTGTAGAAGAGATTGATGCATCGTCGGCAGGCAGCAGGCATGCAATGGGCAGGGATACCAAAACCGCTCATCGTCCGGAAAGCATTACAACGGTGGAAATGCAAAAAGAACCCCGTATCACCACAATCATGAAGGAATTTAACCGGGTGCTCGGGGGAGGGATAGTCCCCGGATCACTTGCCTTGATTGGAGGGGACCCGGGAATTGGCAAGTCAACGCTGCTGCTGCAAATATCCGCGCAATTGGCTGATAAGCAACTGCCTGTTTTGTACATTTCCGGCGAAGAATCCATCCGACAAACCAAATTGCGAGCGGACCGGCTTGGCATCAATACGGAATTATTGTATGTGTTGGCCGAAACGAACCTGATGGACATTATCAATCAGATAGAACAAACAAAGCCTGCCTTTGTCGTCATTGACTCGATTCAGACGATTTACCGTGAGGAAGTAACCAGTGCACCGGGAAGTGTTTCCCAGGTGCGTGAAAGTACAAGTGAATTGATGCGCGTGGCTAAATCAAATGGTATCCCTATCTTTATTGTGGGACATGTGACCAAAGAAGGTGCTATCGCCGGGCCGCGAATGCTGGAACACATGGTGGATGCCGTCCTTTATTTTGAGGGGGAGCAGCATCACACATACCGTATTTTACGTGGCGTCAAGAATCGCTTCGGGAGTACACATGAAATGGGTATTTTTGAAATGAAGGAAGAAGGTTTGCGGGAAGTTATGAACCCTTCGGAAATTTTTCTGGAGGAACGATCACAGGGAGCGGCCGGCTCAACAGTTGTGGCGTCGATGGAAGGGACACGGCCTGTGCTTGTTGAAATACAGGCATTGATTTCGCCGACCAGTTTTGGGAATCCGCGGCGGATGGCAACCGGAATTGACACGAATCGGATCCCCTTATTAATGGCTGTATTGGAAAAGCGTGTGGGACTGATGCTACAAAACCAGGATGCTTACATTAAAGTGGCTGGTGGTGTCAAGCTTGATGAGCCGGCGATTGATTTGGCTGTAGCTGTCAGTATTGCCTCCAGCTTCAGAAACCAGCCGACTAAACCGGAGGACATCATAATTGGCGAAGTTGGGCTCACTGGGGAAATAAGAAGGGTCTCCCGGATTGAACAGCGTGTACAGGAAGCGGCCAAGCTCGGATTCAAGCGTGTCATCTGCCCGGACAAAAATTTGGAGGGCTGGACAGCGCCGGCACCGATTCACGTGATCGGGGTCAATACTGTACAGGAGGCATTGGAAGAAGGGTTAATAGGTTAAATAATTGAAACTGTCAGGCTGAGCAGACCGTCAAAAATATGGTTATACAATATTTTCCAAAACAGGACTTTCAAACTAGTCCATTGACACTAATTCATAAATATGGTATGATAAATTATTTTCCAAATTGACTCATTTTTACAGTTATGATAGGCTTTAAATGATATCGTATATTTCATCCGCCCAATGACGGTTATTATATGAAAAATGGGCAATAATAAACGATAGGAGGTGAACAGTGGTGCTAAAAAAGGTTGTTCATTTATTTTTTATCATAAGTGGAGGTACCATTGGCTATTTGTATATCCCGGATATTGTCAACTTGCTGAACCTGTCTGATGCAACGTGGGCTGCGTCCCCTTATTCAGGTATGGTCTCAGGTGCCATTATTTTATTTGTATTGTCTTATTTCGTGGCAGGTTATATTGTTGGATTTTTACGGTGGGTGGAAGAGGCTTTGATCAAAGTCCCTGTCGGTGATTTGCTGTTTGGTAGTTTTGGTCTGATTGGTGGTTTAGTGATTGCTTATTTAGTCAATATCCCGCTGACTGATATTAATATTTATATTGTGTCACAGGTATTACCGCTCTTTATTACGATTTTCCTTGGTTACTTGGGATTCCAGGTCGGGTTTCGGCGCCGGGATGAACTCATGAATCTGCTGAATTTTAACCGGAAAGAACGGGAGAAAAAACGTGTGTCTGACAGCGAAACCGTTCAAAAGAAACAGCCGAAATCCAAGATTCTGGACACAAGCGTTATCATCGATGGGCGTATCGCGGATATCTGCCAGACAAACTTCCTAGAGGGAACCATCGTCATTCCGCAGTTTGTCCTGGGTGAACTGCAGCATATTGCGGATTCATCCGATGTGTTGAAGCGTAACCGGGGCCGCCGCGGGCTGGATGTCCTCAACCGGATTCAAAAGGAACTGCCGGTGAACGTGGAAATTTACGAAGGAGATTTTGATGAGATTACGGAAGTGGACAGCAAGCTGATCAAACTGGCGAAAGTGATTGATGGCATTGTTGTCACGAATGATTTTAACCTGAATAAAGTCTGTGAACTGCAGGAAGTACCTGTTTTAAATATTAATGACCTGGCCAATGCGGTCAAACCGGTCGTCCTACCAGGTGAGGAATTAATGGTGCATGTGATTAAGGATGGCAAGGAGCATAATCAGGGGATCGCCTATCTGGATGATGGTACGATGATTGTGGTCGAAGAAGGGCACGCTTATATCGGCAAGAAGATCGAGGTGCTGATAACAAGTGTTCTGCAAACCTCAGCCGGAAGAATGATCTTCGCTAAACCTAAATTACTTGAAAAAGCGCAATAAAAACGATATAACTTAAAGAGGAAACCAAAAGTGATAACGGCATCGGTTATCACTTTTTATACGTTTGATTTAAATGGTCATGATTCATATAATCAATATGCTTAAAAGAAAGGAGTGCCACCATGACAGAGCAGGTTCGTGTACGGTACGCACCGAGTCCGACCGGGCATTTGCATATCGGCAACGCACGCACAGCATTATTTAATTATTTATATGCGAAACATTTTGACGGAAAGTTCATTATCCGGGTAGAGGATACAGATGAGAAACGGAATGTCGCCGGTGGGGAAGAAAGCCAAATGAAGTATTTGAAGTGGCTCGGCATTGAATGGGATGAAGGCGCCGATATCGGTGGTGATTATGGACCATACCGGCAGATGGAACGGCTGGATATCTATCAGAAGTACGTTGATGAGCTGCTTGAAAGAGGACTGGCCTACAAATGCTATATGACCGAAGAGGAATTGGAACAGGAACGTGAAGAGCAGCGTGCCAGAGGACAAGTTCCCAAATATGCCGGCGCCCATCGGAACTTGACAAAAGAACAGATCGAACAATTCGAGCAGGAAGGACGCAAACCAAGCATTCGGTTACGTGTTCCTGGTCATAAGACCTATACGTTCCGGGATATTGTGCGAGGTAATATCACGTTTGAATCAAGTGATTTTGGCGACTGGGTGATTGTTAAGAAAAACGGTGCGCCGACTTATAATTTTGCGGTGGCCATTGATGATCATCTGATGGCTATCACGGATGTCTTGCGCGGGGAGGAGCATATTTCCAATACACCAAAACAGATGATGGTTTATGAGGCATTTGGTTGGGATAGGCCAAACTTTGGCCACATGACCCTGATTTTGAACGAGGAGCGTAAAAAACTAAGCAAGCGTGATGAACATATCATGCAGTTTATTGAACAGTACGAGAATACGGGCTATCTGCCGGAGGCGCTGTTCAATTTCATCACGTTGCTTGGTTGGTCACCGGTTGGCGAGGAAGAGATTTTTACCAGGGATCAATTGATCGAGATGTTTGATCCTGAGCGTCTGTCCACCTCAGCAGCCATTTTTGACCGCCACAAATTGAAGTGGATGAATAACGAATATATTAAAGCTGCTGATACGGAAACCGTTATTGAACTGGCCATGCCGCATCTGATTAAGGCAGGCCGGCTGCCGGAAAACATGGATGCCGCTACACGGGAATGGGCGGAAAAAATGATTGTCCTCTATCAGAAGCAATTACAGAATGGTGCGGAAATTGTTGATTTGACGGGGTTATTTTTCAAGGAATCCATCAGTTATGACGAAGCGACAATGGACGTATTGCGCCAGGAACAGGTGCCTGAAGTCCTGCAGGTGTTCACGGATAAATTGATTCATCTTGATGTCTTTGAGAAAGATGCCATTAAGCAGCAAATCAAAGCGACTCAAAAAGAAACCGGCCATCGTGGTAAAAAGCTGTTTATGCCGATTCGTGCGGCGACAACCGGTCAGACGCAAGGACCGGAATTGCCGCTGGCGATTGAACTTTTGGGCAAAGATACTGTCCTGCGCCGCTTGGACCAATTACTGAAACAGTTGGGAGCTTAACCTGTTCACATTTGCACCCAAATGTAATATAGTGATAACATGATTAACTTTAGTTGTGTGTTCGACGAGCAGTTTATGGTTACCGGAGTTTTTGAACAACTTTTTAATATGGCGCGTTGATAGGGAGAAGTAAACGACGGCAATGCTTAATCCAGAGAGAATCATCACCGGCTGCAAGTGATTCTAAGCACCGTTTTTGAAATGCACCCTTGAGCCCGTTATGGAATGAGAGTATATAACGGCGGCGCTCTGCCGTTACCAGAGTCCGAGTTGGGAGATATGAAGGACACGTCTCCAAACAGAGTGGAACCGCGTTTTAAGCGCCTCTGTGTAGTCAATACACTGGGGCGCTTATTTTTATGACATAACACCGTTTTTGCGACGGACCCGATAAATCGAACTGAAAGAGAGGAGGAACCATCGGGATGGGGATTTTTAAGCGGATGAAAGAGGATATGGATGTTGTCTTTGAGCAGGACCCAGCAGCAAGATCTTACGTTGAAGTATTTCTCACCTATTCTGGACTGCACGCGATATGGGCCCACCGGATTGCTCACTTTTTCTTTAACCGCCGGATGTTTTTCATCGCCCGGGCGGTCTCCCAGGTAAGCCGTTTTGTTACCGGAATTGAAGTCCACCCGGGCGCTAAGATCGGCCGTAAGCTTTTTATCGATCACGGTATGGGGGTTGTCATTGGTGAAACGTGTGAAATCGGGGACAATGTCACCTTGTTCCAGGGCGTCACACTGGGCGGAACAGGCAAAGAGAAAGGGAAGCGTCATCCGACTGTTAAGGATAATGCTATGATCACAACCGGTGCCAAAGTGCTTGGAAACATCACCATTGGCAACAGCTCCAAAGTAGGCGCAGGTTCCGTCGTTTTGAAGGATATTCCTGATCACTCGACAGTGGTCGGTGTTCCGGGCCAGATTGTGATCCAGAACGGGAAAAAACTGCGCAAGAATTTGGATCATCATAAACTCCCTGATCCGGTTGCCGACCGCTGTGAAAAGCTGCAGCAGGAAATTGATCAATTAAAAGTAGAAATCGCAGAGTTAAAAGGAGTGAAGCAGCGTGGCGATCACGATTTATAATACCCTGACACAGGAAAAAGAACCCTTTAAGCCACTTGAGGATGGCAACGTCCGCATGTATGTCTGCGGTCCTACGGTGTATAACTATATCCATATCGGCAATGCCCGCCCGGCTATTGTCTTTGATACTGTCCGGCGCTACTTCGAGTATAAAGGCTATCACGTGGATTACGTGTTGAACTTTACCGATGTCGATGACAAAATTATTAAAGCAGCCAACGAAATGGGTGAACAGGTGCCGGATGTGGCCAACCGCTTTATTGATGCTTATTTGGACGATGTGGGCGCACTTGGGGTGAAACAGGCAACATACAACCCGCGAGTGACGGAAACGATGGATGACATTATTGACTTTATCGCCAACCTGATTGATAAAGGTTATGCTTATGAAGTCGGTGGTGACGTCTACTTTAAACCGCGTTCATTTGACGACTATGGCAAGCTGTCACACCAATCCATTGATGAACTCCGGTCCGGCGCCCGCATCCAGGTCGGTGAGAAAAAGGAAGATCCGCTTGACTTTGCCCTTTGGAAGAAGGCAAAAGACAGTGAAATTGCCTGGGATTCCCCATGGGGCCAGGGACGCCCTGGCTGGCATATCGAATGTTCCGCCATGGCCAAAAAATATTTGGGTGAAACGATTGATATTCATGCGGGCGGACAGGACCTGGCGTTTCCGCACCACGAAAATGAAATGGCACAGTCGGAGGCGATGAACGAAAAACCGTTTGCTAATTATTGGATGCATAATGGGTATATTAATATTGATAATGAAAAGATGTCCAAATCACTCGGTAACTTTGTGCTGACCAAAGATATTATTGCCCAACATGACCCGCAAGTTATCCGGTTTTTCATGTTGAGTGTTCATTACCACAATCCGATTAATTTTACCGAAGAACTGCTGCAGAGTGCCAAAAACAGCCTTGATCGGATTAAAAATGCTTACACCAATCTGGAGCACCGCAAGCAAACAAGTATGAATCTGGATCAGTCTGAACAGTGGCTTAAGACGATAAGGGAGCTGAATGATCAGTTTGAAGAAGCGATGGATGATGACTTCAACACGGCAAACGCCATTTCGGCTTTATTTGAGATGACAAAAGAAGCCAATCGGTATCTTGAAGAAAAACAAACGTCAACGGAAGTCATCGAAGCATTTCAGCAGGGGATGGCAAATGTGCTTGATGTTCTCGGCATCCAGCTGGAGCAGGAAGATATGCTGCTTGCTGATGATGTTGAAGCACTGTTGGACGAACGGACCGAGGCCAGACGAAACCACGATTTTAGCCGGGCGGATGACATACGAGATCATCTGAAAGCGAAAGGCATTATCCTTGAGGACACCCCTCAGGGTACCCGGTGGAAACGAGCAGACCATGATACCTGATGTCAAACAGATGAAGAGTCTAGCGCTTGCCTACATGGGGGATGCTGTTTATGAGGTCCATGTACGTGAGCATCTGCTGAAAGCCGGAAAGGTAAAACCCAATCAGCTGCATAAGGAAGCTATTCGATTTGTATCAGCCAAAGCACAGGCGGCGGTCATTCTGCATTGGCTGGAAGTCGACCAGTTGAGCTCTGAAGAGGAAGGGATCGTTTCCCGGGGTCGCAATGCGAAATCCGGGACGATTCCCAAAAACACGAGTGTCCAGACGTATCACTATAGTACAGCATTTGAGGCGCTAATCGGCTATCATCATCTGCAGGGTAACCGCGAGCGATTGGCCAAATTGCTGGAAGGAGCTGTGGCGTTCATTGAAAGGAGGAAAACATAACAATGGACCAGGATATCATTATCGGAAAGAATCCGGTTATTGAAGCATTAACATCCGAACGATCGGTCAATAAAGTCCTCGCATCAGAGCATTTGAATCAATCCTTGTTCGGAAAGCTGCAACATCTGAGCAAAAAGAAGGGGACAACGTTGCAACGAACACCCAAAAAGAAGCTTGATCAGCTGGCATCCGGCAACCACCAAGGGGTGATCGCTTATGTTGCCTCCTATTCCTATGTTTCCATGGACGACTTATATGCTAAAGCCGAAAGCAAGCAGGAAGCACCTTTTTTTATCATTCTGGACCAATTGGAAGACCCACATAATCTAGGGTCCATTTTAAGGACGGCGGATGCTGCCGGGGCGCACGGTGTCATCATTCCAAGAAGGCGTTCGGTCGGTCTTACAGCGACGGTTGCCAAAACAGCTGCCGGGGCCCTTGAACATATCCCGGTCGTCCGGGTGACGAATATTGCCAACACAATTGACGCATTAAAAGCGCAAAACGTTTGGGTTGTCGGGACAGATGCAGATGGCAGCGAGGACTATCGGTTACTTGACGGGGGATTGCCGCTTGCCCTGGTTATCGGTAATGAAGGCAAGGGGATGAGCCGGTTGGTGAAAGATAAATGTGACTGGACGGTCAGCCTCCCGATGAGAGGGCATGTGTCATCTTTGAATGCCTCGGTGGCGTGTAGCCTGTTATTGTACGAGGTTTATCGCAAAAGGTTCCCGGCTGGTGAGTAGTGATGAATGTTTTAGTGGTTGACGGCTATAATATCATCGGCGCATGGGAAGAATTGAAACAATTAAAGCTGCAGGACATTGGACAGGCGCGTGATCGGCTGATTGAACTGCTAGCTGACTATAAGGCTTATACAGGCATGCGGGTGATTGTCGTATTTGATGCCTATTATGTCAAAGGAATTGAAAGCAAGCTGAACAATTTTGAGGTTGAGATCATTTACACTAAAGAGAATGAAACCGCTGATGAGTGTATTGAGCGGATTGTGAAGGAATTGAAAACTGTCATCAACCAGGTTTATGTCGCAACTTCAGACTATGCGGAACAACGGACCATTTTTGGCCGGGGGGCCTTGAGAAAGTCTGCCAGAGAGCTCTATATTGAATTGAATGATATTGACCGGGAAATCGGACAGCAGATAAAGCAGCATAAAAACGTGCAGCCGCAAATTAAAATTCCTTTGAAAAAAGATGTTTTAGAAAAATTTGAAAAGTGGCGGCGGGGAAAGACCTGATCTTCCTGCTTCGTGTTGCCGAAGAAAGGCTGCCGGGGCTTTCACGTTAATTCTATGTTGACTATTAGGAAGCGCTTACTGTATAATACGTTTAAATTGACTACAGTGTAGTCGGGGGGTCTTTTTTGGTGAGTGTCAAACTGATAGAGACAGAAGATCGGTTCGAGAAGCTGGATGATGATGACATAATCCGGCTTATTCATCAGGGTGATAGTGGGGCGCTTGATTTCCTCATACATAAATATATTTATTATGTGCGGGCAAAAGCGCGGACATATTTTATCATTGGCGCTGACAAGGAAGATATCGTTCAAGAGGGTATGATTGGTCTCTATAAGGCGATTCGCGACTTTGACGGGGACAAGCTCTCATCGTTTAAGGCGTTTGCTGAACTGTGTGTCACCCGGCAGATTATTACGGCGATTAAAACGGCTACCCGGCAGAAGCATACACCGCTTAATTCCTATGTATCACTTGATAAACCCATTTATGACGAAGAATCTGATCGGACGTTATCGGATGTGATTGCCGGATCACAGGCGTTTGACCCCCAGGAATTGCTTGTGAGCAGGGAAAAATTCTTCGATATGGAAGGAAAACTGTCGGAATTATTAAGCGGTTTGGAGAAAGAAGTGCTCGGCCTGTATCTGGATGGGTGCACCTATCAGGAGATTTCCGTCAAGTTAAAGCGGCATGTCAAATCAATTGATAATGCACTGCAACGGATTAAACGAAAATTGGAGCAGCTGCTGGAAACAAATGAAGCAGGGATGACAGGCCGTTGACACACAAGAGCAGGCGTGCTACATTAGTGTAAGTAAAAAAACCCTGTGATGGGGTGATACGATGAATCAGAAAATCGTTTTGGCGTGCACGGTGTGTGCTAGCCGAAATTATACGACAAGCAAAAACAGATCCCAACAACCCGAACGATTAGAAACGCGGAAATATTGCAAGACGTGCAACAGGCACACCGCGCATCGTGAAACCAAATAAGGGATGTTCTTCGGTAGAGCCTGGGGGGAGACAAGCTGTGAAAATCGTGAAGTTCTTCAAGAATGTTTCAAGAGAAATGAAAAAGGTCAGCTGGCCAAAGGGCCGTGAGTTGACAAGCTATACCATTACGGTGCTGACAACTGTGGCGTTTGTGGCTGTATTTTTTGCTGTTGTTGATCTTGGTATCACGCAAATCTTAAATTTATTTTTTTAACCGCATTTATTGAATAAACAGGATCTGATTATGCTATAATGAATATGATAGATTTAGATAAAAAACCCGGCTTCTCGGGTTTTTTAATATGCATAATTTTGTGTAAGTCAGAGCGGATTCAAAAAGGAAGATGAAACCGGACTTTTTGAACAACCTTTATTAATGACGTAAGGGAGGGAAGGGCAAACATTTTGTCCTGTTGACATGGAAAAAAACTGGTATGCCATCCATACTTATTCCGGCTACGAAAATAAGGTGAAAACCAACCTGGAAAAGCGTGTCGATTCAATGGGCATGGAGGACAAAATCTTTCGTGTGCTTGTTCCAGAAGATGAAGAAACAGAAATTAAAAATGGCAAAAAGAAAACCGTTAAGAAGAAATTTTTCCCTGGTTATGTGCTGGCTGAAATGGTGATGACGGATGATTCCTGGTATGTCGTGCGCAACACCCCGGGAGTCACCGGGTTCGTTGGATCAAGCGGCCACGGCACAAAGCCCACACCGCTGCTACCCGGCGAAATCGATTCTGTGTTGAAGCGGATGGGCATAGCGGAGCCGGTAACGCAAATTGACTTTGAACTGAAAGAGAATGTCCGTGTGACAGATGGCCCGTTCAGTGAATTTACCGGCACCATCGAACATATTGATACGGACAAGCATAAAGTGAAAGTTCATGTGAATATGTTCGGTCGTGAGACACCAGTTGAACTGGAATTTTCCCAGATTGAAAAGCTGTAGGGAAAGCGGCGGCCACGGATGATTCATCGATGAATTTCAAAAAAACCTTGCATAATTTGCTGATACATGCTAAAATTCTTTTGTTATTTACCGTCTCCCGCAACATGTGGGAAGCGGTAATGCTGAGTGGGAGGGGAATGACCCTATTACCACATCACGGACTTTAAGGAGGTGTGTCTCGTGGCTAAAAAAGTAATTAAGTTAGTTAAATTGCAGATTGAAGCTGGTAAAGCCAATCCGGCACCACCGGTAGGACCGGCGCTGGGTCAGGCCGGTGTAAATATCATGGGATTCTGTAAGGAATTTAACGCACGCACGCAGGACCAGGCTGGTATGATTATCCCTGTTGAGATTACGGTATTTGAAGACCGTTCATTTACATTTATCACAAAAACCCCGCCTGCCGCTGTATTATTGAAAAAAGCAGCCGGGATTGATACGGCATCCGGTGAACCAAACCGTAGTAAAGTTGCTTCAGTCAAACGTGATCAAGTGCAGGAAATTGCGGAAACGAAAATGCCTGATTTGAACGCTGCTGATTTGGATGCCGCCGTACGTATGGTTGAAGGAACCGCACGCAGCATGGGCATTGACATTCAAGACTGATGCCGGTTTGAACATTAATGGATATAGGTTGCGATAAATGGCTCGCCATTATGACGCAACTTTTTTCATGAAAAATGCTTGACGTCCTGTTTCAGGAGGGCGTGACAGCATTTTTCGAGTGGGAGGTCTTACCGCTATAAACCACAACCTGAGGAGGAAGTAAAAATGGCAAAAAGAAGTAAAAGATATCAAGAAGCTTCCAAGCTTGTTGACCGTTCGAATGCATACGCTGCTGACGAAGCCGTTGCTTTGCTGAAAGAAACGGCCAAGGCTAATTTTGATGAAACAGTTGAAGCGGCATTCCGTCTGGGCGTTGACCCGAAAAAAGCTGACCAGCAGATTCGCGGCGCTTTTGTTTTGCCGCATGGAACCGGGAAAACAGAGCGTGTCCTGGTGTTCGCAAAAGGCGATAAAGCAACCGAAGCCGAAAATGCCGGAGCTGATTATGTTGGTGAGCAAGATCTGATCAACCAAATCAACCAGGGCTGGTTTGAATTTGACGTTGTCGTCGCCACACCGGACATGATGGCTGAAGTTGGTAAACTCGGCCGTGTACTGGGACCCAAAGGGCTCATGCCTAACCCTAAGACTGGTACAGTAACATTCGACGTCGAAAAAGCTGTTAATGAAATTAAAGCTGGTAAAGTGGAATACCGTGTTGATAAATCAGCGAACATCCATGTACCGCTTGGAAAAATCTCATTTGATAATGATAAATTAGTTGAGAATTTTGAAGCGATTGCCGACGCTCTTATGAAGGCCAAACCACAGGCATCCAAAGGTGTCTATATGCGCAATGCATCTATAACGTCCACAATGGGGCCTGGCATCAGAGTGGATGTTTCCAGCTACCGTAGCTAATGACTGATTGACTTTCCATGATCAATCACGTATAATGAATACTGTTATAAAATAAATACGTTGTACCGTAGACAGTAGGTGCGGGTAAAACTGCTTAATGTCCTGCCGAGGTGTTTGAGAGCGAATGACTCATCCTAATTAGAGTGTCATTTGTATACACAAAGCCTCCATGTCTGCATGGAGGCTTTCTTAATAGGTACGGTATGAGGAACGTTTAATAGGAGGTGGAACAATGGCCAACAGCAATATTATCGAACAGAAGAAGCAGCTTGTCGACGAAATTGCTGAGAAATTCCGCAACAGTCAGTCAACAGTTCTGGTAGACTACCGTGGTCTTAACGTAGCCGAGGCGGACGAGTTGCGTAAACAGCTGCGTGAGGCAAATATTGAGTTTAAAGTTTATAAAAACTCCATGACACGCCGGGCAGTTGATGCGGTCGAGTTGAACGCGTTGTCCGATACATTGGTAGGACCAACCGCAGTGGCGTTCAGTAATGACGATGTGGTGGCGCCGGCTAAGATTTTGAATAACTTTGCCAAAGAACATGAAGCATTGGAAATTAAAGGCGGCGTTATCGAAGGCGAAGTTGCAACGCTTGAACAAATCAAAGAATTGGCGGACCTGCCGAACTACGAAGGCATGGTATCCATGCTGCTCAGCGTCCTGCAAGCACCTGTACGCAACTTTGCATACGCCACAAAAGCGATTGCCGACCAAAAAGAGGAAGAGAGCGCATAAAGCTAATGCCGAGTAAATCGGCATAACGGATTAAAAAACCTTAAAAATGGAGGAATCATAATGGACAATCAACAAATCATTGATGCGATTAAAGAAATGTCTGTATTAGAATTAAATGATTTAGTTAAAGCAATTGAAGAAGAATTTGGCGTAACCGCTGCAGCGCCGGTTGCTGTTGCAGGCGGAGGCGGCGAAGCAGAAGCTGCTGAAGAACAAACAGAATTTGACGTTGAGCTTCAGGACGCTGGCGATTCCAAGATTAAAGTTGTTAAGGCCGTTCGTGAAATTACCGGACTTGGTCTTAAAGACGCCAAAGAATTGGTAGATAACACGCCTAAAGCTGTTAAAGAAGGCGCCTCTAAAGAAGAAGCTGAAGAAATTAAAGGACAGCTTGAAGAAGTAGGTGCCACTGTAGAACTTAAGTAATCCAGATAAACAAGAGCTCGTCGGTTTTACGGCGGGCTCTCTATCTATTTTCTCTCTTCACATTACTCACAAAGTAGGTGCCCGAATGTCCGAGCATTACTTTTCACAACATCCTCAATCCAAAAGTTCACCGCAGAAATGGCGATCTGAACTGCTTGGCAGCTATTTTACGTTTGAAAGCGATTATGGTGTATTCTCCAAAAATGAAGTGGATTATGGTTCGCGTTTATTGATCGAGCGCTTTGTGGAGCCGGCAGTAGTGGGAGACTTTCTTGATCTCGGTTGTGGCTACGGTCCCATCGGCATCGCTGTTGCCCAATGTTACCCGAACCGCCATGTCACGCTGGCAGACATCAATGAGCGGGCGATTGCCCTTGCCCGAAAAAACACGCACCATAATCATGTTAATAATGCAGATGTCGTTCTAAGTGATCGATTCAATAACCTCAAAGGGCGTTCTTTCGCCGCTATTCTGACCAATCCGCCCATAAGAGCGGGTAAAACGATCGTCCACCAAATGCTTGAGGAGAGCCACAATGCCCTGCTGGACAACGGCTGTTTGTGGGTTGTTATTCAAAAGAAGCAAGGGGCGCCCTCCGCTACGGAAAAATTGAAAAAGATATTCGGAAATGTTAACGTGATGGCTCGCAGTAAAGGTTATTATATTTTGCAGGCGATTAAATGATTGACTTGAATGATTTTGTATGATAGTATATTTAAATGCTAACATGGGACTCCCTTTGTCAAGAGGGAAATTTATAAGTTATACATGTATAATTCACCGGTGATCGGGAAACAATTGTAGAATCGACCAAAATCATAACGTGGTTCTTTTTTGTTTTCTTCCCCATATTGCGGCGGAATTCCCGGTGAAAAGCCAATTTGTCCGAATATAGAGTTTCAACAGTAGTACATGTACTATTGTTATTTTGCATCTATATTGTAACTGGTTTTAAAACGGCTGATATGTTCATGTTGATATCAGTCGGTTTTTCCAAATATATGAGTCATTTTTCACAGCATTTGTGTGTGAATAATCTATGAAAAATGCTTGATTTGAGGGGTGAAGCTGTTGACAGGTCAACTAGTTCAGTATGGACGGCACCGCCAACGCAGGAGCTATGCGCGCATTAGCGAGGTGTTGGAACTACCAAATTTAATCGAAATTCAAACCGCTTCCTACCAATGGTTCTTGGAAGAAGGTTTGCGGGAGATGTTCCAGGATATATCCCCAATTGAGGACTTTGCGGGTAACCTATCACTGGAATTTATTGATTACAGCCTTGGTGAGCCCAAATATCCCGTTGATGAATCAAAGGATCGGGATGTCACATATAATGCCCCGCTTCGTGTGAAGGTTCGCCTAATCAATAATGAGACCGGCGAAGTGAAAGAACAGGAAGTTTTCATGGGAGACTTTCCGCTGATGACGGACACAGGGACGTTTATCATTAATGGTGCCGAACGTGTCATCGTTTCGCAGCTTGTGCGCTCGCCGAGTGTTTATTACAGTGAGAAGTTTGACAAAAACGGCAAGCGGGGAATCACGGCTACCGTTATTCCGAACCGCGGCGCCTGGCTGGAATTTGAAACAGATGCCAAAGATGTTGCGTACGTCCGAATCGATCGGACGCGCAAGTTGCCGATCACGGTGCTTTTGCGTGCGCTCGGTTTTAGTTCGGATCAGGAAATCATCGACCTTATCGGCGATAACGAGTACCTTAAAAACACCCTGGAAAAAGACAACACGGAAACAACCGAAAAGGCGCTGCTGGAAATTTATGAACGGCTGCGTCCAGGTGAACCACCGACAGTTGAAAATGCCAAAAGTCTCATGATCTCCCGGTTCTTTGATCCAAAGCGCTATGACCTGGCTCGCGTTGGCCGGTATAAAATGAATAAAAAATTGGATATTAAAAACCGCCTGTTCAATCAAGTGTTGGCTGAGCCGGTTGTCGATCCGGAGACCGGCGAAGTATTGGCGCAAAAAGGTGAACGCTTAGAGCGCAAACTACTGAATAAGATTATTCCTTATCTGGAAAACCAGGATAATATGCTGGGAGAAAATTATGCTAAACCGAACGAAGGTGTACTGGATGAATCCATCCGGCTGCAAACCGTTAAAATCATGGATCCGACAGACCCTGACGGTGAAAGGGAACTTGAAGTTATCGGTAATGCGAACGTCGATAAAGATGTCAAGCACATAACCCCGGCAGACATTCTATCGGCCGTCAGCTATTTCTTTAATTTGCTGCACCGTGTCGGGGGAACTGATGACATTGATCATCTAGGCAATCGACGGCTGCGTTCCGTCGGGGAACTGATGCAAAACCAGTTCCGTATCGGCCTATCTCGTATGGAGCGTGTTGTGCGCGAACGGATGTCTATTCAGGACACATCAAGTATCACACCGCAGCAACTGATCAATATTCGCCCGGTGATAGCTTCCATCAAGGAATTCTTCGGAAGCTCACAGCTGTCCCAGTTTATGGACCAGACCAATCCATTGGGTGAATTAACGCATAAACGACGGCTGTCCGCTCTTGGACCTGGTGGCTTAACGCGTGAACGTGCCGGGTTTGAAGTGCGTGACGTTCACTATTCGCACTACGGGCGTATGTGTCCGATCGAGACGCCTGAAGGACCGAACATCGGTCTGATTAACTCATTATCTAGTTATGCCAAAGTCAATGAGTTCGGGTTCATTGAAACACCTTACCGCCGTGTCGATCAGGAAACCGGCAAAGTAACAACGGATTCGGATTATCTGACTGCGGATGAAGAAGACAACTATATTGTGGCGCAGGCAAACGCCCGGTTAAATGAAGATGGCACGTTTGCCGATGATGAAGTTATTGCGCGTTTTCGTGGCGATAATACGGTCGTCCCGCGCGAAAAAATAGACTACATGGACGTGTCGCCAAAACAAGTTGTATCCGCCGCAACAGCCTGTATCCCATTTTTGGAGAACGATGACTCCAACCGTGCTTTGATGGGTGCCAACATGCAGCGGCAGGCAGTCCCTTTGATGGAACCTGAAGCCCCGATTGTCGGAACGGGAATGGAGTATGTGTCCGGAAAGGATTCGGGTGCTGCTATCATTTGCCTTAATGATGGTGTTGTGGAGCATGTTGAGTCGAAAGAAGTTCGCGTACGTCGGATTTCTGAAGTGGACGGCAAGGAAGTACAAGGTGACTTGGATATTTACCGTTTGCAGAAATATATTCGCTCTAACCAAGGAACATGCTACAACCAGCGTCCGATTGTCAGTAAGGGCGATCGTGTGACAAAGGGTGAAATCCTGTCTGACGGACCATCGATGGAAGATGGCGAATTGGCGCTGGGCCGCAATGCGCTGGTCGGGTTCATGACCTGGGAAGGCTATAACTATGAAGACGCGGTCATCATGAGTGAACGCATGGTGAAAGATGATGACTTTACGTCAATTCATATTGAGGAATATGAATCAGAGGCCCGTGATACGAAGCTCGGGCCGGAAGAAATCACTCGGGACATACCGAATGTCGGCGAAGAGGCGCTAAAAAACCTGAACGAAAGTGGCATTATCCGTATTGGTGCAGAAGTTTCCGATGGCGATATTCTGGTTGGTAAGGTAACACCTAAAGGGGTTACGGAATTATCGGCCGAAGAACGGCTGCTTCATGCCATTTTTGGCGAGAAGGCACGGGAAGTACGTGACACATCCCTTAAAGTACCGCACGGAGCCGGTGGTATTGTGCTGGAAGTCAAGATTTTCAACCGTGAAGACGGCGATGAGCTGCCGCCGGGCGTCAACCAGCTGGTACGCGTATATATCGTCCAGAAACGAAAGATTTCGGAAGGGGACAAAATGGCGGGAAGACACGGTAACAAAGGTGTCATTTCCAAGATCCTGCCTGAAGAAGATATGCCATTCCTGCCTGATGGAACGCCGATCGATATTATGCTTAACCCACTGGGCGTGCCATCACGGATGAATATTGGACAGGTGTTTGAACTGCACTTGGGTATGGCGGCGCGCCAGCTCGGACTGCATGTGGCCACACCGGTGTTTGACGGTGCGACGGAAGAAGACGTGTGGGAAACATTGCAAGAGGCTGGCATGCCACAGGATGCCAAAACAATTCTTTATGATGGCAGAACAGGTGAACCGTTTGACAATCGTGTGTCTGTCGGTGTCATGTACATGATCAAGCTGGCCCATATGGTTGACGATAAGCTGCACGCTCGTTCGACTGGACCATACTCCCTTGTAACCCAACAGCCACTGGGCGGTAAAGCCCAATTTGGCGGACAGCGTTTTGGTGAAATGGAAGTTTGGGCACTTGAAGCGTATGGCGCCGCCTACACACTTCAGGAAATTCTGACAGTCAAATCAGATGATGTGGTAGGCCGTGTCAAAGCTTATGAATCAATCGTCAAAGGTGATAATGTCACCGAACCTGGCGTGCCTGAATCGTTTAAAGTGTTGATCAAGGAACTTCAAAGCCTCGGGATGGATGTCAAAATGCTCTCCAGTGACGAGTCGGAAATTGAAATGCGGGAACTGGAAGAAGAAGAGACACAATCTGCAAGCAAGCTTAACCTGGAAGCCGAAGAAAGCTAAAAGTGCGGATTGCATGTCGGCAGGCTGATGACAGAGATGGTTCAAATGGTGTTAGCGAAACAATCGACACCATTTGAACCGCAAATTCGGACATTAATAAGGGAGGTAGACCCTTGCTGGACGTAAATAATTTTGAGTATATGAAAATCGGGCTGGCCTCATCAGAAAAAATCCGCTCATGGTCATATGGTGAGGTCAAAAAACCGGAAACGATTAACTACCGCACCTTAAAACCGGAGAAAGACGGACTTTTTTGTGAACGTATTTTCGGCCCCCAAAAGGATTGGGAATGTCACTGCGGAAAATATAAACGCGTGCGTTATAAAGGTGTTGTATGTGACCGGTGCGGGGTTGAAGTGACCAAAGCGAAAGTTCGCCGGGAACGTATGGGTCACATTGAGCTGGCGGCGCCTATATCACACATTTGGTATTTTAAAGGCATCCCGAGCCGCATGGGACTTGTGCTGGATATGTCCCCCCGCGCTCTGGAGGAAGTCATTTATTTTGCTGCATACATTGTGACCGAAGCAGGCGATACACCGCTGGAAAAGAAACAGCTTCTTTCCGAAAAAGAATACCGGGCTTATTATGAAAAATACGGTAACACCTTTAAAGCCCAGATGGGAGCCGAGGCAATCCGCAAGCTCCTGCAGGATATCGACTTGGAAAAAGAAGTCGGGACATTAAAAGAAGAATTAAAAACAGCACAGGGACAGCGTAGAACACGTGCAATTAAACGTCTGGAAGTGCTGGAGTCTTTCCGGAATTCGGGCAATGATACATCATGGATGGTGCTTGACGTCCTGCCGGTCATCCCGCCGGAAATCCGCCCAATGGTCCAGCTCGATGGTGGACGTTTCGCAACGTCAGACCTGAACGATCTTTATCGCCGTGTCATCAATCGGAACAACCGACTGAAACGCCTACTGGATCTTGGCGCGCCAAGCATCATCGTTCAAAACGAAAAGCGTATGCTGCAGGAATCGGTTGACGCATTGATTGATAACGGCCGGCGCGGACGCCCTGTTACAGGTCCCGGAAACCGTCCGCTGAAATCCCTGTCACATATGCTGAAAGGGAAACAGGGCCGTTTCCGCCAAAACCTGCTTGGTAAACGTGTCGACTATTCCGGTCGTTCGGTTATCGTGGTTGGTCCGAGTCTGAAAATGTATCAGTGCGGACTTCCAAAAGAAATGGCACTTGAATTATTTAAGCCGTTTATTATGAAAGAGCTTGTTGAGCAGGGCTATTCCCACAACATCAAATCGGCCAAACGCAAAATTGAACGCGTGCATCCGGAAGTATGGGACGTTCTAGAGGAAGTTATCAAAGAGCATCCGGTACTGTTAAACCGCGCGCCAACACTGCACCGTTTAGGTATCCAGGCGTTTGAACCTGTGTTGGTGGAAGGCCGTGCCATTCGTCTGCATCCGCTCGTCTGTACAGCTTATAACGCTGACTTTGACGGAGACCAAATGGCTGTGCACGTTCCGCTTTCAGCCGAAGCACAGGCAGAAGCGCGCGTCTTGATGCTTGCCGCGCAGAACATTCTTAATCCAAAAGATGGCAAACCGGTTGTGACACCATCACAGGATATGGTTCTCGGTAACTATTATTTGACGCTGGAACGCGAAGGTGCTGTTGGAGAAGGCAGCCGATTCAAAAACACGGATGAAGCGCTGATCGCCTATCAGAATGGCTATGTCCACTTGCATTCACGTATTGCGGTCAAAGCTTCGAGCCTGAATAAACGATCGTTTACGGCAGAACAGCAGGATCAGATGCTTCTGACGACCATCGGCAAGCTGATCTTTAATGAGATTTTGCCAGATTCGTTCCCATATATTAATGAACCAACCAAACACAACCTGGAAGTGGAAACACCGGATAAGTATTTTGCCGATCATGCCACAGATATCAGAGAAGAGCTGAAACAGCGTGATCTAATCCCACCATTTAAAAAGGGTATTTTGGGGGATATCATCGCAGAAGTGTTCAAGCGGTTCAAGATCAGTGAAACATCTAAAATGCTTGACCGCATGAAGGATCTCGGTTTCAGTTATTCAACAAAAGCAGGTATGACAGTCGGTGTCTCTGATATTGTTGTCCTGAAAGAAAAAGAAGAAATTCTGGATGATGCACAAAGTAAAGTGGATAAAGTGCAGAAACAATTCCGGCGCGGCCTGATCACCGATGGCGAGCGCTATGACCGGGTTATTGCGATCTGGTCACAAGCCAAGGACGACATACAGGAACGCCTGATGGAATCCCTGAACCCACGGAACCCGATTTATATGATGAGTGACTCCGGTGCTCGGGGTAACGCTTCCAACTTTACACAGCTTGCCGGAATGCGCGGTCTGATGGCCAACCCAGCCGGTGAGATTATGGAGTTGCCGATCAAGTCCAGCTTCCGTGAAGGTCTGACAGTGCTGGAATACTTTATTTCAACACACGGTGCCCGTAAAGGTCTTGCCGATACAGCGCTGAAAACAGCCGACTCAGGTTATCTGACCCGCCGTCTTGTTGACGTCGCCCAGGATGTCATTATCCGCGAAGATGATTGTGGCACGGACCGCGGCTTGACAGTGTCGGCCCTGAAAGATGATATCGAATTGATCGAACCGCTGCTTGACCGTTTGATTGGTCGGACAGCATTTGAAAATGTGTGCCATCCGGAAACCGGCACAACCATTGTCGGAAAAAATGAGATGATCACGGAAGATCAGGCCAAACAAATCGTTGAAGCAGATATTGAAGAGGTCATTATCCGCTCGGCCTTCACATGTAATACGAAACATGGTGTCTGCAAGAAATGTTACGGCCGCAACTTGGCTACCGGCGATGAAGTGGAAGTTGGTGAAGCGGTCGGCATTATCGCGGCCCAATCGATTGGTGAACCGGGTACCCAGTTAACGATGCGCACCTTCCACACAGGCGGTGTTGCAGGGGACGACATCACTCAGGGTCTCCCTCGTATTCAAGAGCTGTTTGAAGCCCGTAATCCAAAAGGTCAGGCCACCATCAGTGAAGTCTATGGTACTGTTCAGGAAATAAAGGAATTGAAGGATAAACAGGAAATCATCGTACAGGGCGATGTGGAGCAGCGCTCATACCCTGTTCCTTATAATGCACGCATGAAAGTCTCCGTTGGGGATGACGTCATGGCAGGGCAGGAACTGACAGAAGGTTCCGTTGATCCAAAAGAACTCCTTCGTGTGCAAGGTATCGAAGGCGTCCAGCAATATCTGCTCCGTGAAGTGCAAAAAGTTTACCGCATGCAAGGTGTGGAAATCGGCGATAAGCACGTCGAGGTCATGGTGCGGCAAATGATGCGCAAAATCCGCGTTGTTGAGTCAGGCGATACAGATGAATTGCCAGGCTCCCTGCTGGAAATTCACCAGTTCAGAGATGCCAACCAGCCGGTATTGCAGGAAGGAAGACAACCTGCAATCGGTCAGCCGGTATTGCTCGGTATTACGAAAGCATCACTGGAAACAGACTCCTTCCTATCCGCTGCGTCGTTCCAGGAGACAACACGTGTCCTAACAGATGCGGCAATTAAAGGTAAGCGGGATGAATTGCTGGGACTTAAGGAAAATGTTATCATCGGTAAACTTGTGCCGGCCGGAACCGGTATCGGGCGCTATCGCAGGCTTGAAACAGCAACTGATGAACCGGAAGAAATGGCTGATGAACCAGAGGAAATAGAACCGGTACAATAATGATCATTGGCCAGCCGCTTAAGGCGGGATAAGCATTTTCAGGAAGCAAGTATGCACAATCGGAAGCACATAAAAAATACCTGAAATAACGTTGACAATGCATAATTGGGATGGTAATATATTCAGGGTGCTTCCGATTATACTTGTTACTTTGGAGGATATACGGATGTCTTATGAAAAAGTGACCCGGTTTCGATCAGATTTAATAATCGGAACAAAACAAACACTTAAGGCCATCAAACACGGTGCCGCAAATGAAGTGTTCATTGCTGATGATGCAGACCGACAGATTACACAAAAGGTGGAACTTCTTGCACATGAGTCAGGTGTTCCCTGCTATCGTGTGGATTCAAAAATGAAACTTGGTACCGCCTGTGGGATTGATGTCGGGGCTTCAGCTGTAGCAGTAAAACAATAAAGGTTTTGGCGAGGGATTCGCGAAAGCTTTGTTTTTTACAAAAAAATGAACCACCTGGATATGTGGTATTATAATAGCTTGCCAAAAGGTGGTTATCCGTGTATTGATTTATTGATAAATGAGAAAGGAGGAAAATGAAATGCCTACGATTAATCAGCTTGTACGTAAAGGTCGTGTCAGTAAACCGAAAACATCTGACTCGCCTGCATTGAATAAGGGGTACAACAGTTTCAAAAAGCAATTTACCAATCAGAATGCGCCGCAAAAACGCGGGGTTTGCACACGTGTCGGCACATTGACACCGAAGAAGCCTAACTCAGCATTGCGTAAATATGCACGTGTCCGCTTGTCGAACAACATGGAAGTGACAGCTTACATTCCTGGAATCGGGCACAACCTGCAGGAACACAGTGTCGTACTGCTTCGCGGCGGCCGTGTCAAAGACTTGCCTGGTGTTCGTTATCATATCGTGCGCGGTGCTCTTGACACAGCAGGTGTTGAAGGTCGCGGCCAAGGCCGTTCCAAATACGGAACCAAAAAACCAAAAGCTAAGAAAAAATAATGTCATGTCATAAATTCAGGGAAAGGAGGGGGACATATGCCACGTAAAGGACCAGTACCCAAACGTGATGTTTTACCCGATCCGCTATACAATTCAAAACTGGTGACGCGTTTAATCAACCAGATCATGATTGATGGTAAACGGGGGAGAGCCCAAAAAATTCTTTATAACGCATTTGAACTTGTTACGGAAAGAAGCGGCCAGGACGCCATGGAAGTGTTTGAACAAGCCATGAAAAATGTTATGCCGGTTCTGGAAGTCCGTGCACGCCGTGTTGGTGGTTCCAACTATCAGGTACCAATGGAAGTACGCCCGGAACGCCGTCAGGCATTAGGTTTGCGTTATATTGTCAATTATGCACGTCTTCGCGGAGAGAAAACGATGGAAGAGCGTCTGGCTAATGAAATCCTGGATGCTTCCAATAACAACGGTGCTTCTGTTAAGCGACGTGAAGAATTACACAAGATGGCCGAGGCGAATAAAGCATTTGCCCACTATCGCTGGTAATCAAAATCAAATAAAAGCTTTCAAGAGAAAGGAGAAGAATACATGGCCAGAGAGTTCTCCTTGGAAAAGACGCGTAATATTGGTATTATGGCTCACATTGATGCAGGTAAAACCACTACTACCGAGCGTATTCTTTTCTATACAGGACGTATCCACAAAATTGGTGAGACCCATGAGGGTGCATCACAGATGGACTGGATGGAGCAGGAACAGGATCGTGGTATTACCATCACGTCCGCTGCAACCACTGCCCAGTGGAAAAATCACCGTATAAATATTATCGATACGCCAGGACACGTGGATTTCACAGTTGAAGTTGAACGTTCTTTGCGTGTACTTGACGGTGCTGTAACTGTACTTGACGCACAGTCAGGTGTTGAGCCGCAGACAGAAACTGTATGGCGCCAGGCAACAACGTATGGTGTGCCGCGAATTGTCTTCGTCAACAAAATGGATAAAGTCGGCGCTGATTTCTTGTATTCAACCAATACATTAAAAGAACGTCTTGGCGCCAATGCGCATGCCGTTCAGTTGCCGATCGGTGCAGAAGATAATTTCGAAGGTATCATCGACCTGATCACCATGCAGGCGTATTACTATGAAGATGAACTTGGAACCCGTGCTGATGCTCGTGAAATCCCTGACGCGTATAAAGAAAGAGCCGAGGAACTACGCGGTGAATTAATCGAAGCTGTCGCGGAAGTTGATGAAGACCTTATGATGCAATATCTTGAGGGTGAAGAGATTTCCGAAGACGATCTTAAAAAAGCGATCCGTACAGCAACATTGAATGTTGAATTTTACCCGGTATACTGCGGTTCTGCCTTTAAAAACAAAGGGGTTCAGTTGGTACTGGATGGTGTTATTGACTATCTTCCGTCTCCAACCGATGTACCGCCGATCGAAGGTTTGGTTCCGGGCACAGAAGAAGAGACAACACGCCCGTCTGATGATGACGCACCTTTCTCAGCGCTTGCGTTTAAAGTGATGACAGACCCGTATGTTGGTAAACTGACATTCTTCCGTGTATATTCCGGTACGCTGGATGCTGGCTCATATGTCAAGAACTCAGCTAAAGATAAGCGGGAACGGATGGGACGCATTCTGCAAATGCACGCCAATTCCCGTCAGGAAATCAAGACAGTCCATGCTGGTGAAATTGCCGCAGGTGTCGGCTTGAAAGATACATCGACCGGTGAAACACTGTGTGATGAAAAGAATGTTGTTATCCTTGAATCCATGGACTTCCCGGAACCGGTTATCTCGGTTGCCATCGAACCGAAGACCAAAGCCGACCAGGATAAAATGGGGATTGCACTGGCTAAATTGGCAGAAGAGGATCCGACATTTAAAACGGAAACGGATAACGAAACGGGTCAGACGATCATTTCCGGTATGGGCGAACTGCATCTGGACGTTATCGTCAACCGTCTGAAAGCTGAATTCAAAGTCGAAGCACAGGTCGGTGCCCCTCAAGTGGCATACCGTGAAACATTCCGTGGTTCCGCCGAAGTTGAAGGGAAGTTCATCCGTCAATCCGGTGGACGTGGACAATACGGTCACGTGTGGGTGAGATTTGAGCCGAATGATGAAGGTGCCGGCTATGAATTCCAAAACAAAATCGTCGGTGGTGTCGTACCACGCGAATACATCCCTTCTGTTGATGCGGGTATTCAGGAGTCATTGGAAAACGGCGTACTTGCAGGCTATCCATTAATTGATGTCAAGGCAACATTATTCGATGGAACCTATCATGATGTTGACTCAAATGAAATGGCCTTTAAAATTGCCGGATCCATGGCCTTGAAAGAAGCCAAAAATAAATGTCAACCTGTTCTGCTGGAGCCAATGATGAAAGTTGATATTGTTGTTCCTGAAGAATATATGGGTGACATCATGGGTGATGTGACATCACGCCGCGGACGTGTAGAGGGAATGGAACCGCGCGGACCGGCACAGCTGGTTAAGGCGTTTGTACCGCTTGCTGAAATGTTTGGCTACGCAACATCACTGCGTTCGAACACACAAGGACGCGGAACGTTCACAATGCATTTTAATCACTATGAAGAAGTGCCAAAGAGCATCTCCGAAGAAATAATTAAGAAAAATGCGGGAGAATAATTGATTTTTTCCGCAATCTGACGTATAACTTTTATTGAAGGCTATGGATAAGCATTTAAGGTTTATTCTTGGCTATAAATAAATTCAAAAAATACTTTTATATTCATTAAAGGAGGAACTATACATGTCTAAAGAAAAATTTGATCGCTCCAAAAGTCACGTGAATATTGGAACAATCGGACACGTTGACCATGGTAAAACGACGTTGACGGCAGCTATCACAACAACAATGCACAAAAAATCCGGTAAAGGTACGGCCATGGATTTTGATCAAATCGACCATGCCCCGGAAGAAAAAGAACGTGGTATTACAATCGCGACTTCTCACGTTGAGTATGAAACAGAGACACGTCACTATGCCCACGTTGACTGCCCTGGACACGCTGACTATGTTAAAAACATGATCACCGGTGCAGCGCAAATGGATGGTGCGATTCTGGTTGTATCTGCTGCTGATGGCCCAATGCCACAGACACGTGAGCACATTCTGCTTTCACGCAACGTTGGCGTTCCTGCAATCGTTGTCTTCCTTAACAAAGTTGACATGGTTGACGACGAAGAACTTTTGGAACTCGTTGAAATGGAAGTCCGTGACCTGCTGACTGAATATGATTTCCCTGGCGATGACATTCCGGTCATCAAAGGTTCAGCTCTGAAAGCTCTTGAAGGCGAATCAGAATATGAAGAAAAAATCTATGAACTGATGGATGCGATTGATGAATACATCCCGACACCTGAACGTGATCATGACAAAGCATTCATGATGCCTGTTGAGGACGTATTCTCCATCACTGGCCGCGGTACTGTTGCAACCGGTCGTGTTGAACGCGGGACGGTTAAAGTTGGTGACGAGGTTGACATTGTAGGTCTTGCTGAAGACTTGAGGAAAACAACTGTAACAGGCGTTGAAATGTTCCGTAAACTGCTTGACTATGCGGAAGCTGGTGACAACATCGGTGCACTGCTTCGCGGTGTTTCCCGTGATGACATCAACCGTGGCCAGGTACTGGCAAAGCCAGGTTCGATCACACCACACACAAAGTTTAAAGCAGAAGTCTATGTACTATCCAAAGATGAAGGTGGCCGCCATACACCATTCTTTGCTAACTACCGTCCGCAGTTCTACTTCCGTACGACTGACGTGACCGGTGTTATCACACTTCCAGAAGGTGTGGAAATGGTCATGCCTGGTGACAACATCGAAATGCAAGTTAGTTTGATTTCGCCAATCGCTATTGAAGACGGTACCCGCTTCTCTATCCGTGAAGGTGGACGCACCGTTGGATCTGGTGTTGTAACCGAAATTCAGGAATAAAGAACGTTCAAAAAGGCTTACCGGATCCGGATCTTAAACAGGCAGCATACATACGCTGCCTGTTTTCCTTTTTCCACCCAGTAGAACCATTAAATTTACGGTAGAAAATCTCCAGCATTCCCTTGCAATCATGGGAAAGAGTTTGTATAATACATAGATGTGCAATCTCATAATCATGCAATCAAAGGTTGCATCGGCCACATAATTTTTGTATACTATTAATGTTGGCCAAAAAAGCGATGAAGTGGAAGGTTGTTGATACACCCGGCCCCTTTGCCATGGCGGTGTCATCAAGAAATTTTCGTGGAGCAGCTTCATTCCAAAATGAGCGAAAAAGGAGGGGAAATAATGGCAAAAGAAAAGATTAGAATTCGGTTAAAAGCGTATGATCACCGCATTTTAGACCAGTCTGCCGAAAAAATTGTAGACACAGCGAAACGTTCCGGCGCAAATGTTTCCGGACCAATTCCATTGCCGACAGAAAAATCTGTTTACACGGTATTGCGTGCGGTGCACAAGTATAAAGATGCCCGTGAACAATTTGAAATGCGTACGCATAAACGCTTAATCGACATCGTCAACCCAACACCGCAAACAGTCGATTCGCTGATGCGTCTTGACCTACCATCTGGTGTTGATATTGAAATTAAGTTATAACGATTGATAATTATAGGAGGTGTAACGGATGACGAAAGGAATCTTAGGCCGCAAAATCGGCATGACACAACTCTTTTCAGAAGAGGGTGAATTAACACCGGTAACTGTCATTCAAGCTGAGCCTAACGTCGTTCTACAAAAAAGAACGCACGAAAACGATGGCTATGAAGCACTACAACTCGGTTTTGCAGATAAAAAGGAATCACGTTCAAACAAAGCGGAAACAGGTCATGCTGAAAAGGCAAACACTACCCCTAAGCGCTACGTTCGTGAAATCCGTAACGCAGATCTTGATGAATATGATGTTGGCCAGGAAATAGGCGTTGATGCTTTTCAGGCCGGCGAAAAAATTGATGTAACAGGTACAACGAAAGGAAAAGGTTTCCAAGGCGCCATTAAACGCCATGGGCAGGGACGTGGACCGGAAACACACGGCTCCCATTTTCACAGAAAGCCGGGTGCATTGGGCGATATTAACTCGATGCGTGTTTTCAAAGGTCAGACAATGCCAGGCCAAATGGGCGGTAAACAAGTAACCATCCAGAACCTTGAAGTTGTCAAAGTCGATACAGAACGCAATCTGTTATTGATTAAAGGAAACATTCCTGGTGCAAAAAAATCATTCGTCAAAATAACGAGTGCAACCAAGGCTAATTAATCACGCAGACGAAAGGAGGATATGTCATGCCTAAAGTAGCACTATTAAAACAAGACGGTTCTCAGGCCGGAGATGTTGAATTAAATGATTCCGTATTCGGTATTGAACCTAATACACATGTACTGCATGAAGCGGTTGTCATGCACCGTGCGTCACTGCGTCAAGGTACACACGATGTGAAAAACCGCGGAGAAGTAAGAGGCGGAGGACGCAAACCATGGCGCCAAAAAGGAACAGGACGTGCTCGTCAAGGTTCCATCCGTGCACCGCAATGGGTAGGCGGCGGAACTGTTTTTGGCCCGACGCCACGCAGCTATAGTTACAAGCTGCCAAAAAAAGTTCGCCGGCTGGCGCTTAAATCTGCATTCTCTTCCAAAGTACAGGATGAGGATCTCGTTGTTTTGGAAGACATCGCAATTGATGCGCCAAAGACAAAAGAAATCGTCAAAATGCTCGACGCATTGAATGTCGATACGAAAGTACTGATTGTAACAGCTGATAAAGATGAAAATGTCGTCCGGTCAGCTAACAATCTGCCAAATGCTCACGTGCTGACAGTAGCTGAAGTTAATGTATTAGACTTGCTGTCGCATGACAAGCTGATCATCACCAAAGGTGCAGCTGAAAAAGCAGGGGAGGTGCTGGCGCAATGAGAGATCCGCGTGATGTCATCAGACGCCCCGTCATTACAGAACATTCTGCCGATCTGATGGCGGAAAAGAAATATACGTTTGAAGTAAGTCCGAAAGCCAACAAGACTGAAATAAAAGACGCTGTTGAACTTGTCTTTGATGTTAAAGTTGAGCGTGTCAATACAACGAACATTAAAGGTAAATTCAAGCGGATGGGCCGTTACGGCGGTTATCGTCCGGACCGTAAAAAAGCAATTGTGCAGCTTTCAGAAGACAGTCAAGAACTAGATTTCTTTGAAGGCTAACAAACAAGTATGAGAAGGAGGGAAAACGATGGCGATCAAAAAATTCAAGCCAACATCAAATGGTCATCGTAATATGTCTGCATCCGACTTTGCAGAAATTACAACTGATTCTCCGGAAAAATCCCTGCTAAGTCCGTTGTATAGGCGCGGTGGACGTAACAGTCAGGGGAAAATGACAGTTCGTCATCAAGGCGGCGGCCATAAACGTCAATACCGTATTATTGACTTTAAGCGCGATAAAGATGGCATACCAGGACGCGTTGCTACGATCGAATACGATCCGAACCGTACGGCTAACATTGCCCTGATCCACTATGCAGATGGGGAAAAACGCTATATCCTGGCTCCAAAGGGACTGAAAACAGGCCAGAAGATTGTGTCAGGCGAAAATGCTGACATCAAACTGGGTAATGCTAAAAAATTAAAAGATATCCCTGTTGGTACGGTTATTCATAATGTTGAACTGAAGCCGGGACACGGCGGTCAATTGGTACGTTCGGCAGGTGCAGATGCCCAGGTCCTTGGACGTGAGGGTAAGTACACATTAGTCCGCCTGACATCAGAAGAAGTCCGTCTGATACTGTCTGAGTGCCGTGCTACCATCGGCCAAGTCGGCAATATCGAAAACGAACTGGTCCGGGTAGGTAAGGCAGGCCGGTCACGCTGGTTAGGCAAGCGCCCAACTGTCCGCGGTACTGTTATGAACCCGAGCGATCACCCGCATGGTGGTGGTGAAGGACGTTCGCCGATCGGTCTTGATTCACCTGTATCACCTTGGGGCAAACCAACGATTGGTTACAAGACACGTCAGCGCAATAAGCCTTCAAACAAGTATATTGTACGTGAACGTAAGCGCAAAAAATAATCGTATAGTCTGACGGGCAATAAACCCGTCGTTAATTGCGAAAGGAGGTTTATCCATGGGTCGCAGCTTGAAAAAAGGACCTTTTGCAGATGATCATCTGATGAAAAAAGTTGAAAGCTTGAATGAATCCGATAAGAAGCAAGTTATAAAAACCTGGTCACGCCGTTCAACGATTTTCCCTAATTTTGTCGGGCATACTATTGCTGTATATGACGGACGTAAACATGTACCCGTTTATGTAACAGAAGATATGGTCGGTCATAAACTAGGTGAATTCGCCCCAAGCCGTACGTTTAAAGGGCACTCAGGTGATGACAGGAAAACAAAACGCTAATGAGAGGAGGCACTCTACATGCAAGCAAAAGCCGTTGCAAAATCTGTTCGTATTGCTCCTCGTAAAGTTCGGTTAGTTGCAGATTTGATTCGAGGAAAAGAAGTTGGAGAAGCAATTGCTATTTTGCGTCATACACAACGTGGCGCGTCACCGGTTGTCGAAAAGGTTGTAAATTCTGCTGTTGCAAATGCTGAACACAATTATGAAATGGAACCGGACAATCTGGTCATTTCCGGAGCCTTCGTCGATGAAGGTGCAACATTGAAACGTTTCCGTCCAAGAGCACAGGGACGTGCAAGTCAAATCAACAAACGTACCAGCCATGTGACGATCGTGGTATCAGAAAAGAAGGAGGGGTAGTCAGTGGGTCAAAAAGTAAATCCGAATGGTCTCCGCGTCGGTGTTATTCGTGATTGGGAATCAAAATGGTATGCCGGCAATAACTATGCAGATTTATTGCATGAAGATATTAAAATTAGAGAATACCTGGAAAACCGTCTGAAAACAGCAGCTGTATCACAAATTGATATTGAACGTGCAGCCAACCGTGTGAACATCACAATCCATACCGGTAAACCGGGAATGGTTATCGGTAAAGGCGGCTCCGAAGTTGAAGCACTGCGAAAATCATTGAACAGCCTGACAGGCAAACGGGTTCACATCAACATTGTGGAAATCAAGAAAGTCGATCTGGATGCCACACTCGTTGCTGAGAACATTGCCCGTCAACTCGAAAACCGTATTTCATTCCGCCGTGCTCAGAAACAAACAATCCAGCGTACGATGCGCGCAGGTGCCAAAGGGATCAGAACGCAAGTTTCCGGTCGTTTGGGCGGTGCTGACATTGCCCGTGCGGAACATTACAGTGAAGGAACCGTTCCATTACACACGCTTCGTGCTGACATTGACTTCGGTACAGCAGAAGCAGACACAACGTATGGTAAACTCGGTGTCAAAGTGTGGATCTATCGTGGAGAAGTCCTTCCAACAAAAAACGATAACTAAGGAAGGGGGACATGCATTATGTTAATGCCTAAACGTGTTAAATATCGTAAGCAACACCGCGGCCGTATGAAAGGCCAAGCAAAAGGTGGAACAACCGTAGCTTTTGGTGAGTACGGACTGCAGGCTATTGAGCCAACCTGGATCACAAGCCGTCAAATTGAGGCAGCACGTATTGCCATGACACGTTACATGAAACGTGGCGGTAAAGTTTGGATTAAAATCTTTCCTGACAAACCATATACTGCAAAGCCCCTTGAAGTCCGTATGGGTTCCGGTAAAGGTGCTCCTGAAGGATGGGTAGCAGTCGTCAAACCAGGGAAGATCATGTTTGAAATAGCAGGTGTATCGGAGGAAGTGGCACGCGAAGCGCTACGGCTTGCCTCTCATAAACTGCCAATCAAAACCAAGTTCGTAAAACGTGAAGAAATTGGTGGTGAAACAAATGAAAGCTAATGAAATTAGAGAGTTGACCACTGCCGAAATCGAACAAAAAGTCCAGTCGTTAAAAGAAGAACTATTTAATTTACGCTTTCAGCTGGCAACCGGCCAATTGGAAAACACTGCACGGATCGGTGACGTGAAAAAATCAATTGCCCGTATGAAAACAGTCGTACGCGAACGTGAACTGAGCGTTAATAATTAACCTGAGAGGAGGTTAAACCAAAAATGGGTGAACGTAACAATCGTAAAGTATACACAGGACGTGTCGTATCAGATAAAATGGATAAGACCATCACGGTTTTAGTCGAAACGTATAAGTTTCACCAACTGTATGGCAAGCGTGTGAAGTACTCCAAGAAGTTTAAAACACATGACGAAAGTAACCAAGCTAAAGTCGGGGACGTCGTTAAAATCATGGAAACCCGTCCACTGTCTGCAACGAAGCGTTTCCGTCTGGTAGAAATCGTCAAAGAAGCGGTTATTATATAAGTAAAGTTCGCTCGGAAGTTATCCGAAGGGAGGTCTAGATGCGTTATGATTCAACAGGAAACTAGCTTAAAAGTTGCAGATAACTCTGGTGCGCGTGAAGTCAAAGCGATTAAAGTTTTGGGCGGATCAGGAAGAAAGACTGCTAATATTGGTGACGTTGTTGTTTGCACGGTAAAACACGCAACACCAGGCGGCGTTGTCAAAAAAGGTGAGATTGTGAAAGCTGTTATTGTTCGTTCGAAATCCGGCGTTCGCCGTAATGACGGATCATATATTCGTTTCGATGAAAATGCTGCCGTCGTTGTCCGTGACGATAAAGGCCCGCGGGGTACGCGAATTTTTGGACCGGTAGCACGTGAACTGCGCGATGCCAAATTCATGAAAATCGTATCCCTGGCACCGGAAGTATTGTAAGTGAGCGTTTAAGAAGGCGGATGAAAAGACCGGGCGTTTGATTCGTCATTTTCACCGGACTTTTTAGACATTCACTACCAGCCATAACGAAAAGCCTTGTAGGGAGGTGCGTCAGACATGCATGTAAAAAAAGGTGACAAAGTCAAAGTGATATCCGGTAAAGACCGTGGCAAAGAAGGAACGATTCTGGAAGCATATCCGAAAAAGGAACGTGTTCTGGTAGAAGGCATCAACATGATTAAAAAACATGCCAAGCCTTCACAGGATAATCCGCAGGGCGGCATTCTCAACCAGGAAGCAGCCATTCATGTTTCCAATGTCATGCTAATCGACCCAAAATCCGGTGAACCAACCCGAATCGGTTACGAGACTCGCGATGGAAAAAAAGTCCGCATCGCTAAAAAATCCGGAGAAGCAATCGATAAATAATCTGCTGGCGAAAGGAGGGCGCTCGTGATGAACACATTGAAACAACAATATCAGAATGACGTATTGCCATCTCTGATGAATAAATTTGATTATGACTCTGTCATGCAAGCACCGAACATCGAGAAGATTGTTATTAACATGGGTATCGGTGATGCTGTGCAAAATTCAAAAGCATTGGACAATGCCGTTGAGGAACTTGCACTTATTTCCGGACAAAAGCCGGTCGTAACACGTGCCAAAAAGTCAATTGCCGGATTCCGCCTACGTGAAGGAATGCCGATTGGAACGAAAGTAACACTGAGAGGCGATCGGATGTATGAATTTCTGCAAAAGCTGATAGCCGTATCGCTTCCGCGTGTGCGTGACTTCCGCGGTATTTCCAAGAAAGCTTTTGATGGCCGTGGTAACTATACGTTAGGCATTAAAGAACAGCTGATTTTCCCGGAAATCAATTATGATAAGGTCAATAAAGTACGTGGTATGGATATCGTTATCGTGACCACTTCAAATACCGACGAAGAAGCGCGTGAACTGCTGACTCAACTGGGTATGCCTTTCCAGAAATAAGTAAGGAGGGAAAATTGTGGCTAAAAAATCAATGATTGCGAAACAAAAGAAACCGCAAAAGTTTAAAGTACGTGAATATACACGGTGTGAGCGCTGTGGCCGTCCGCATTCTGTCATCCGTAAATTTAAACTGTGCCGTATTTGTTTCCGTGAACTAGCCTATAAAGGTCAAATTCCTGGCGTTAGAAAAGCAAGCTGGTAAAACCCGATTCGGGAAGGAGGTAATGTAGTAATGGTTATGACAGATCCAATTGCAGATATGCTGACTCGCATTCGTAATGCCAACATGGTGCGGCATGAAAAATTAGAGCTTCCGGCTTCCAAACTAAAAAAAGAAATTGCGGATATCCTGAAACGTGAAGGATTTGTACGTGATTATGAATTCATCGAAGACAACAAACAGGGGATTCTGCGTCTATTCATGAAATACGGCGCCAATGATGAACGCGTGATTACAGGCATCAAACGCATCAGTAAACCTGGATTGCGTGTCTATGCAAAAGCCGATGAAGTACCTCGTGTACTGAATGGCTTGGGAATCGCTATCGTGTCAACATCACATGGTATACTTTCCGACAAAGAAGCACGCACACAAGCTGTTGGCGGCGAAGTACTGGCATATGTTTGGTAATTTATACTTTTAGACAGGAGGTGTATGGAATGTCTCGTATCGGCCTGAAACCGCTGGAAATCCCAGAAGGTGTCGAAGTGAAACGTGATGGGAACACCGTGACCGTAAAAGGTCCAAAAGGTGAATTGACAAGAAATATTCACCCGGATATGAAAGTTGTTATAGACGATCAGGTATTAACAGTTGAACGTCCAAGTGATAAAAAGGAGCATCGCTCATTGCACGGCACCACCCGCAGCCTGATCGCGAACATGATTGAGGGTGTGCATAAAGGATTTGAAAAGGCACTTGAAATTAATGGCGTCGGCTACCGTGCACAAAAACAGGGTGAAAAAGTTGTTGTGAACGCAGGTTATTCACACCCGGTTGAAGTTGATCCAATCGAAGGAATTGACATTGACGTTCCACAAAACACACGTATTGTTGTTAAAGGAATCGACAAAGAGCTGGTCGGTGCTGTTGCTGCTAATATTCGCGCCATCAGACCACCTGAACCTTATAAAGGAAAAGGCGTTCGCTATGAAGGCGAACAATTACGCCTCAAAGAAGGTAAAACAGCTAAGTAAGGTTAGTTAGGGAGCAGAAAGGAGTGACCCGGATGATCACAAAACCTGACAAAAACGATGTACGCAAAAAACGACACGCGCGCGTCCGCAAGCATGTTTCTGGAACTGAAGAACGCCCGCGTCTGAATGTGTACCGTTCAAATAAACACATTTATGCACAATTAATTGACGATGTTGCTGGCGTTACTGTGGCAAGTGCTTCCACTGTCGATAACGAATTAAACTTGGAGTCGACGGGCAATAGCGAGGCAGCTAAACAAGTCGGAGAACTGGTTGCAAAACGTGCCCGGGATAAAGGTTATCAAGCTGTTGTATTCGACCGCGGCGGCTACCTTTATCATGGACGTGTCAAAGCCCTAGCGGATGCCGCCCGTGAAGGCGGTCTGGAATTTTAATCGTGGAGTAAAGGAGGGACATAGATGCAAACGAGCATTGATCCAAACAAATTAGATCTTGAAGAACGTGTTGTTGCGATTAATCGCGTTGCAAAGGTAGTAAAAGGTGGACGGAACTTCCGTTTTGCCGCACTGGTTGTGGTTGGCGATAAAAATGGCCATGTAGGCTTCGGAACCGGAAAAGCGAAAGAGGTACCGGAAGCTATTAAGAAAGCAGTTGACGATGCGAAGAAAAATCTGATAAAAGTGCCGATGGTCGGGACAACGATCCCACACCAAATTCACGGCCAATATGGTTCCGGAAATGTATTGATGAAACCAGCTACAGAAGGTACAGGTGTTATCTCCGGCGGACCTGTTCGTGCCATCCTGGAACTTGCAGGTGTCGGTGATATCCTGACAAAATCACTCGGTTCCAACACACCAATCAACATGATTCGGGCCACATTAAGCGGCTTATCAAATCTGAAAACGGCAGAAGACGTTGCTAAACTACGCGGCAAATCTGTAGAAGAACTGTTAGGTTAAGGAGGGAATAATTATGTCTAAACAATTAGAGATCACCCTCACACGCAGTATCATCGGCCAATCGGAAAAACAGCGGCAAACGGTGCAATCGCTGGGTCTGACGAAAATTCGTCAATCGGTCGTACGTGAAGACACAGCAGCTGTACGCGGCATGCTTGATAAAGTATCCCATCTTGTAACGGTTAAAGAAGTGTAACGATCATATAGCGGAAGAGGAGGTGCGCACAAATGAAACTTCATGAATTAAAGGCGGCAGAAGGAAGCCGCAAAAAACGTAATCGTGTTGGCCGTGGCATGGCTTCCGGCAATGGAAAAACATCCGGCAGAGGCCACAAAGGACAAAAAGCACGTTCAGGCGGCAACACACGTCCAGGTTTTGAAGGCGGCCAGATGCCTTTGTTCCAGCGCCTGCCTAAACGTGGGTTCACCAACGTTCACCGTAAAGAACTTGCGATTGTTAACCTGGATGCGTTAAATCGTTTTGAGGAAGGTACGGAAATTACACCTGAGCTATTACTTGAAGAAGGTATTGTCAGCAAACCGAAAGCCGGCATTAAGGTGCTTGGAAAAGGGAATGTTGAAAAGAAATTCACTGTAAAAGCTCATAAGTTCTCTGCTTCAGCGAAAGAAGCAATCGAGGCAGCGGGCGGTAAAACAGAGGTGGTTTAATGTTCCGCACAATCTCCAATTTTATGCGAATCGGGGATATCAGGCGGAAGATCATATTTACATTATTGATGTTAATTGTTTTCCGTCTGGGTACATTTATCCCGGTACCTTATACAGATAAAGAAGCTATCGACTTTATGAACCAGCAAAATGTTTTCGGATTTCTCAATACATTTGGCGGCGGAGCATTGCAGAATTTCTCCATTTTTGCCATGGGGATCATGCCCTATATTACAGCGTCTATCATTATGCAGCTTTTGCAGATGGATGTTGTACCGAAATTCACGGAATGGAAAAAGCAAGGTGAAATGGGTCGTAAAAAAATTGCTCAGGTTACCCGTTACGGAACGGTTGTCCTTGCGTTTGTCCAGGCAATAGCCATGTCCATCGGCTTTAATGCGATGGCGGGCGGTATGCTGATAAGTGAGCCAAGTGTATGGAAATTCCTTGTCATTGCTATCATATTGACAAGTGGAACAGCTTTTTTGATGTGGCTTGGTGAACAAATCACCGCAAATGGTGTGGGTAACGGGATATCCATTCTCATTTTTGCTGGTATCGTTGCGGCTGTTCCGAATGGTGTGAATCAGTTGTACACCCAGTATTTCGTTGATGCCGGTGATGAATTGTTCATTAACATTGTGATTGTGGCATTAATCGCATTGGTCGTGGTGGCTGTTACAGTAGGTGTTATCTTCATCCAGCAGGCACTGCGCAAAATACCAATCCAGTATGCCAAAAAGCTTGTCAATCGATCACCAGTGGGTGGCCATTCAACGCATTTACCGTTAAAAGTGAATGCTGCGGGTGTTATCCCGGTCATCTTTGCGATAGCATTCATTATTGCTCCCCGTACGGTTGCCGGACTTTTTGAAGGTAATGAGATTGCGGCAACAGTTGAAACGATCTTTGATTATACCCAGCCGATCGGGATGGTCATTTACGTTGCGTTGATCATTGCTTTCACGTACTTCTATACATTTGTGCAGGTTAACCCTGAACAAATGGCGGAAAACCTGCAAAAACAAGGCGGCTATATACCGGGCATCCGTCCTGGTAAAAACACGGAGACGTATTTGACACGTGTGATGTATCGCTTAACATTTGTAGGAGCGCTTTTCCTGGCAGCAGTTTCTGTATTGCCTATTATATTAGGCGGTCTTGCAAATCTACCTCAAGCAGTACAAATCGGCGGCACAAGCTTACTGATTGTTGTAGGGGTTGCCCTGCAGACGATGAAGCAATTGGAAAGCCAGTTGGTGAAACGGCATTACAAAGGTTTCATCAAGTAAAGCATGCTGCAATGAGAGCGAGGGGAAAATGATTGAATTTAATTTTGATGGGTCTGCCCGGTGCCGGTAAAGGTACGCAGGCAGAGAAAATAAATGAAACGTATCACATCCCTCATATTTCAACAGGAGATATGTTCCGTTTGGCGATTAAGGAAGGGACTGAACTCGGCAGGAAAGCTAAAGCGTACATGGATCAAGGTGACCTTGTCCCGGATGATGTAACAGTAGGAATCGTAAAGGAACGTCTGAGTAAAGATGACTGCCGGAATGGTTTCCTGCTGGACGGTTTTCCGCGGACGGTTGCACAGGCCGAAGCGTTAGAGTCCATATTGACTGACATGGGGAAATCCCTTGATTATGTGGTCCGTGTTGATGTACCGGAAGACCATCTGGTTGAGCGTCTGACGGGTCGCAGAATTTGTCCGACATGCGGCACAACTTACCATGTCATCTATAATCCGCCTGAGCAAGAGGGCATATGTGATCGTGACGGCTCCAAATTGATACAGCGCGAAGATGATCAGGCCGATACGGTAAAAAACCGTCTTGACGTCAATATGAAGCAGACAAAACCTTTGCTGAATTTTTACAGTGAAAAGGGCTATCTTGTCACAATAGACGGTGATCAGGATATTGATCAGGTATTTCAGGCTATTCAATCAGCCATCAAACAATAACTGTTCCGGCTATCATGTCGAATGGATGCAATCCGACACATTTAACGGTATAATGGGTTCCGTGGTGATTTATAACGATCCTAAAACGGTTCGGTAACAGCAGGATAGGGGTTGTTCAGCAGATTCTGCCGCACTGTTGCCGAGCAACGTTTGTTATGATATTAATAGCCTAAGTGAAGGTGATCGTTGTTGAAGGAAGCTGATTCGATTCCGCGAATAGGTCAAGTTGTTCGTATATTGCAAGGACGTGAAGCAGGTCAGTATGCAGTTGTGTTGAAATTGCTTGATGACCGGTATGTCTTGCTGGCGGATGGGGAAAAACGTAAATATGATCGGCCAAAGAAAAAGAACTTGTATCATATTGAAGTGATGGATTTTATATCCCCGGAAGTCCAAAACAGCCTTCTGGAAACTGGTCGTGTCACAAATGGCAAATTACGGTTTGCTATTACAAAATTTATGAATGAAATTGTGACTGATTTGAAGAAGGGAGATCAACACGATGGCTAAAAATGATGTAATTGAAGTAGAAGGTACCGTGACCGAGACCTTGCCGAATGCGATGTTTAATGTGGAGCTGGAAAACGGTCATACGGTATTGGCCCATGTTTCCGGCAAAATCCGCATGCATTTCATCCGCATTTTACCTGGCGATAAAGTGACGGTTGAACTTTCGCCATATGACTTATCCAAAGGGCGAATTACGTACCGTTATAAATAGACTCACGACGAGCTCCGATCTAAAAGGAGGTAAGATGATGAAAGTCAGAGCATCTGTAAAACCAATTTGTGAAAAATGCAAAGTCATTAAGCGAAAAGGTAAATTAATGGTTATTTGCGATAATCCGAAACACAAGCAAAAACAAGGCTAAAAACGCTAAACGCGTTTTAGAAGCCGGATGTAAGAGATCGGATTGGTACAAAATCGGCGAGGCAGCCGATTTGAAAGATATTAAATAGGAGGTGCACAACACTTATGGCACGTATTGCAGGTATTGATATCCCACGTGATAAACGCGTCGTTATTTCACTGACATATATTCATGGTGTCGCGAAAAGTACTGCCCAGGAAATTCTTAAAGAAGCAAGTGTTTCCGAGGACACACGTGTACGCGACCTGACAGAGGATGAACTAAGCCGTATCCGGCGGGCAATCGGCAATTATTCGGTTGAGGGTGATCTTCGCCGTGAAACATCCCTTAACATTAAGCGCCTGATTGAAATCGGTTCTTACAGAGGTATCAGACATCGCCGCGGTTTGCCATTGCGTGGTCAAAAAACGAAAAACAACTCACGTACACGCAAAGGCCCACGCCGTACGATGGCTAACAAGAAAAAGTAATGTAAAGGAGGGTAATCATTTATGGCACGTAAACAAAACACCACACGCAAGCGCCGCGTGAAAAAGAATGTTGACACGGGTGTTGCCCATATCCGTTCCACATTCAATAACACAATCGTAACTGTTACAGATGTCAAAGGAAATTCGATCGGATGGAGCTCTGCAGGTGCCCTTGGCTTTAAAGGATCTCGTAAGTCAACACCATTTGCTGCTCAAATGGCTGCTGAAACAGCTGCCAAAAGTGCAGTCGATAGCGGTATGAAGTCGCTTGAAGTAACGGTAAAAGGTCCTGGAGCCGGACGTGAAGCAGCAATTCGTTCATTACAGGCAGCCGGATTGGAAGTTACCGCGATTCGTGACGTAACCCCGGTCCCACATAATGGCTGCCGCCCGCCAAAACGTCGTCGTGTATAATCATTAAATTGTATAGAATTTGTCACCCTGTCTATAATGGGTTATGATAGCTTAAAAAACGCATGTTCCAAAAGGGCATCAACCATCCCTTTTGAATAATGGCTAACCGTGTAAACGCGGGCATATAATCCAATTGACGAACCTGAAACAGCAAGACAGAGACAAAGGTGTACGAAACGTTCTTTAGCGCAAAAAAAGCGCCAACTGCCTGTTCAGGGAATTTCGGTTAGACATTGATGGCCGTCTAGCCGGGATTTCGACGTTTTAAAGGAGGGTTTTGCAGAATGATCGAAATTGAAAAACCGGGAATCGAAACGGTAGAGATCACCGATGATGCCAAATTTGGGAAGTTCGTCGTCGAGCCGCTTGAACGTGGATATGGTACTACTCTAGGAAACTCCTTGCGTCGTATCCTGCTATCCTCACTTCCGGGTTCTGCTGTGACAGCTGTTCAAATTGATGGTGTTCATCATGAATTTTCAACAATCGAAGGGGTTGTTGAAGATGTGACATCGATTATTTTGAATTTGAAGAAGCTTGCATTGAAGGTTTATTCGGATGATGTGAAAACATTGGAGATTGATGTGCAGGGTGAAGGAAAAGTTACGGCTGCCGATTTGACCTATGACAGCGATGTTGAGGTATTGAATCCGGATCTAATTATTGCCACCATTAACGGCAATGCCAGTCTGCATATGAAGATTACAGCAGAGCGGGGCCGCGGTTATCGCCCGGCCGAAGCCAATAAACGTGATGAACAGCCGATTGGTGTCATCCCGGTTGATTCTATTTTCACACCAGTGTCGCGTGTCACGTATCAGGTGGAGAACACCCGTGTCGGACAAATCACCAACTATGACAAGCTGACAATGGATGTTTGGACAGATGGAAGCATCCGCCCTGAAGAAGCCGTTTCCTTAGGGGCGAAAGTGTTCAATGAGCATCTTGATATCTTTGTCGGTCTGACGGATGAAGCGAAAAAAGCGGAAATCATGGTCGAAAAAGAGGAAGACCAGAAAGAGAAAGTCATGGAGATGACCATTGAAGAACTTGATCTATCGGTAAGATCCTATAATTGCTTGAAACGTGCCGGCATCAATACGGTTCAGGAGCTTTCCAACAAATCGGAAGAAGATATGATGAAAGTGCGTAACCTGGGCCGCAAATCGCTGGAAGAAGTGAAAGAAAAATTGGAAGACCTTGGTTTGGGTTTGCGTGACGACGACTGATCGACATGATGAAACGGCATCTTGAGATTTTCATTTAAGGGAGGGATAGTCCATGGCCAGAAAGTTAGGACGTCAAACAGATCATCGTACGGCTATGCTTCGTAACCTGACAACGGATTTAATTATCCATGAACGGATTGAAACGACAGAAGCAAAAGCCAAAGATCTGAAATCAACGGCAGAAAAAATGATCACACTTGGCAAACGCGGTGATCTTCATGCGCGTCGCCAAGCAGCAGCTTTCCTGTATGATCAGGAGGCAAATGAGGATGAAAAAGTTCTCCAAAAATTGTTTGATGACATCGCTGCACGCTATGAGGAAAGACAGGGCGGTTATACACGTGTCCTTAAGTTGGGGCCTCGTCAGGGTGATGGTGCAAAAATGGCGATCATTGAACTGGTTTAATACAGCCGATATGATAAGGGCAGGACAGAATCTCTTCCACGAGGTGAATCCAGGCCCTTTTTTTGCATCGGCTGTTTTTAAAAAGCTTATGGCTTTGATACAAAATCCATAAAATGCGACGTAACTGCTGGAAAGTCTTCCTCCAAGTCTATCGGGGCTGAGTGCTAGTTCGTCGCTGCGGAAAAATACTCGCTTTCCGCGGGGAACGCTTCAGCCTCCTCGCTCGCAAAAACCGCTCGCTGCGGGGTCTTCAGACTGTTCCTTTCCCGCAGGAGTCTCGCATTTTTCCGCAGCTTAATATTGTGTTCTGCCATAGTGAAAGAAAACCCGTTAACACTTTTTCCAGGTTTTCAACATTCAATATGTAGAACGTCAATACCAGCGGAGGAAATACACGGAGATCCTACGGGAACAAAGGCATCGGTGAGACCCCGCAGTGCGACGAGCAATCTTTTCTGCGAGGAGCGTATGCCTCACCGAAATAGCTTGCAACGTGACGAGCACGAGGAGGCTCATCAGCCGCCCGCGGAAAGCGTAGTGTATTTCCGGAGCGGTATCACAGCACTCAAATATCCTTTTTCACTGTGTCGCAATTTATATCGACTGCGAAGGTTAAAGCTTAACAAAATGTGCGAAAAGAGCTTTTGCATTAAAATGGATCATAAATTAACCGAACAGCGTTTACGTTTGATTAAAACAAGCCAGAAGTTTCTTTAAGAAGAAGCTTTCTCTGGAAAAAGTAAATTGAGGCAGACGATTTCAGCGGAGTTGCAATAGAGAGGAGAGCCGAGGTGCGGGATAAACTGGTTGAATTTAAAAATGTATCATTCAGATACGGCGCCGAGCACCCCTGGGTGTTAAAAAATTGTTCGTTTGAAATCTATAAAAATGAAGCCATGGCGATTATCGGGCACAATGGATCAGGCAAGTCGACCATCGCAAAATTGATGAATGGCCTACTGTTTCCGCAAGAGGGGGAAATTATCATCAATGGTCGCACCGTAACCAGGGAATCGATTTGGGAGATTCGCCGGGATGTTGGCATGGTGTTCCAAAATCCGGACAACCAGTTTGTCGGGACAACCGTACAGGATGATGTCGCCTTTGGGATGGAGAACCGTGGGATACCAAGAAGTGATATGGTTAAGCGGATTGATGAAGCCTTATCAGCTGTGGGCATGCAGGAATACCAGCTGACTGAGCCACACAAGCTTTCCGGCGGCCAGAAACAACGGGTGGCAATTGCCGGTGTGCTGGCCATTTTCCCAAATGTGCTGATCCTCGATGAAGCGACCGCAATGCTTGATCCGAAAGGCCGGACAGAGATCATGAAAACCGTAACCGATGTACAGGCACAACGTAACCTGTCGCTGATCACGATTACGCATGATCTGCACGAGGTCGTCCAGGCTGAACGGGTCATTGTCATGAATGAGGGTGAAATCTGGGATGAAGCTGCACCACGGGACATCTTTGCCAAAAAAGCGGAACTGCGTCAAATTGGTTTGGATGTACCATTCATCGCGATTCTGTCCGATGAGCTGAGAAAAGCGGGGCTGCCGGTTGCCAATGAAGCCTTGAATCACGAAGAGCTGCTGGAGGAACTATGGATATCACGTTCAACAATGTAAGTTATATTTATCAGGAAAAGACACCTTTTGCCCACAAGGCAGTTGATGATCTCTCATTTCACATCCCATCCGGCGCATTTACGGCGGTCATCGGTCATACCGGCTCCGGCAAATCTACACTGATTCAGCACTTGAATGGCTTGATACGTCCGAGTGAAGGCGAGGTCATCATTGGCGACTATCGATTAACGCATGACAAAAAACCAAGCAATATGAAGACATTGCGCAGCCGTGTTGGCGTAGTGTTTCAATATCCGGAACATCAGTTATTTGAGGAGACGGTCAGGAAGGACATTGCCTTTGGTCCGGAAAATTTCGGGGTACCCCAGAAAGAGATTGAAAATCGGATTGAGGCGATCACCTCGGAGGTGGGATTGCCCGATGAACTGCTGGATCGCTCCCCGTTTGATTTGAGCGGGGGCCAGATGCGCCGTGTGGCGATTGCTGGTGTATTGGCCACAAAACCGGATGTGCTGATCCTGGATGAACCGACAGCAGGCCTTGATCCGCGGGGGCAGCGTGACATGATGGATATGTTTTATGATCTGCATCAGCGACAGAACCTGACGACCATTCTGGTGACGCACAGTATGGAAGATGCCGTCAAATATGCTGATAACGTCATGATTTTGAATAACGGCACCAAATACATGGAAGGAAAACCGGAAGACGTGCTGACAAAGAAAGAAGCACTGCATAACGTCCAGCTGGATGTACCGGAAATGGTACAATTCATCAACGCATTTGCGGACAAGTTCGATCACGGGATCCCTTTTCGGCGGCAGTCGGCAGCCGAACTCGCCGGGGAGATCCGGGAGATTCTGGAGGGGGCCGGGCTACATGAATAATGCATTGATAATCGGTCAGTATGTACCGGGTGAATCCCTTGTTCACCGACTGGACCCAAGGACGAAGATCACGGTCATTTTTTTCTTTGTTTTCATTGTATTTTTAGCCAACTCGTTATTAAGTTATAGTGTTCTGACACTCTTTGCCCTTGGCAGCATGCTGACGACACGGATCCCCATCCGCTATATTTTAAAAGGCCTAACACCCGTCTGGTTTCTGATTGGATTTACGTTCATTCTGCATTTGATCGTAACGAATGAAGGGGTTGTCCTGATTGATTTGTTGGGGTTTAACATTTATTCAGGCGCACTCATTCAAGGGTTTGCCATATCGATGCGGTTTTTCCTGCTGATTCTGGTGACATCCTTACTGACACTGACGACTACACCAATTGAAATTACCGATGCGATTGAAGACATGCTCAACCCGCTGAAGAAGGTGAAATTCCCCGTTCATGAATTAGCACTAATGATGTCGATTTCACTAAGGTTTATCCCGACGCTCATGCAGGAAACGGATAAGATATCAAAGGCCCAGGCATCCCGTGGCGTTGATTTCCGAACCGGCCCAATCAAAGAGCGAATTAAAGCCGTCGTGCCATTGTTGGTACCGCTGTTTGTCAGTGCGTTCAAACGGGCGGAGGAACTGGCTATGGCCATGGAGGCCCGCGGCTATCAGGGCGGTGAAGGACGGACAAAATTGCGCGAGCTGAAATTGAATAAGCGTGACGTTATGATATTTCTTTTATTCATTCTGGTCGTCGCCGCACTGTTTATGGCACGGCATTATTAAGAAAGAGCTGGAGGACGTATGGCAAAAATCAAATGTGTGTTCAGCTATGATGGCACTAATTTTTCAGGTTTGCAGATTCAGCCGCAGGTACGGACGGTGCAAGGAGAGTTGGAAAAAGCACTCGCCAAAATTCATAAGGGTGCCCATATACCGATCCACCCATCGGGAAGGACTGATAAAGGAGTCCACGCCAAGGCACAAACAGCACATTTTGAGACAGATTACCGCTTGACGCCTGCTGACTGGAAACGGGCAATTAATTCATTGCTTCCTCCCGATATCCATGTGGACAAAACAGAACAGGTGCCGGATTCATTCCATGCCCGGTTTGATGTGTTGGAAAAAGAATACCGCTATTATATTTTAAATGACGCGGAACCGGATGTGTTTAAACAAAACTATTTATATCATTATCCCTATCAAGTCGATATTAAAAAAATGCAGGAAGCGGGAAAGTTTTTCGAAGGCACACACGACTTCACCACTTTTTCCTCAGCTAAAGCTGATATTAAAGGCAGCCGGATACGGACGTTATATGAGGTGTCCTGTCAGCTGAATGGTAGTGAGATTGAATTTGTGTTAAGAGGAAATGGTTTTTTATATAATATGGTCCGGATCATTGTTGGCACACTGCTTGATGTCGGGAGAGGGAAGCAAAATCCGTCTGACATCGCAGCGTTATTTGCCATGAAAGACCGGCAGGCCGGTGGCGATACATTGCCACCGCAAGGATTGTATTTATGGCAGGTAAGGTATACGGACGGCTCGTCGTAGCTTGTCAACACAGTAGCTATATTGCTGCAATTTCCCGGGAAATAATCGACAAGCTGTGACAATTCAGGTTAAAACGAAGTGTCTGTCAGCTGCGGTGATACTAAGCAACAGTCTTTTAGAAAACCGCCTGTAAAGCTTGACATCCATACGGTTCTGGTATATGATGATTTATGGCATTTTTATTTGAACCACGATTAGCCCCGGAAACTAATTGTGATGAAATATAAAATAAGACGACAATGATAACGAATTGATTGTAAACGGAGGGAAATCACCATGCGCACAACGTTCATGGCAAATGAAGCGAATATTGAACGCAAATGGTTGGTTGTGGATGCTGAAGGCAAACGTCTTGGCCGTTTGGCAAGTGAAGTTGCTGCCATCCTACGCGGCAAACATAAACCAACGTATACACCACATGCCGATACTGGTGACCATGTCATCATTATCAATGCTGACAAAGTGGAATTGACCGGCAACAAACTGACGGATAAAATGTATTACCGCCATTCAAACCACCCAGGTGGACTGAAAGCACGCTCTGCAAACGAAATGCGTACACGCTACCCGGAAAAAATGCTGGAGACAACCATCAAAGGCATGCTTCCTAAAGGCCCTTTAGGTCGGAAAATGGGTAAAAAACTACACGTCTACAGAGACGCTGAGCATAATCATCAAGCACAAAAACCGGAAGTTTACGAGCTTCGCGGTTAATCAAAAGGAGGTAAATCAATTTGGCACAAGTACAATATTACGGCACCGGACGCCGTAAAAAATCAACGGCACGGGTTCGTCTTGTCCCGGGAACCGGCCGTGTTGTCATCAACAAACGCAATGCAGAAGACTATTTCCCATATGAAACACAGCGCATCATCCTTAATCAGCCGCTTAATGCGACTGAAACAGAAGGGACGTATGATGTGCTGGTCAACGTAGACGGAGGAGGCTTTACAGGCCAGGCTGGTGCCATCCGCCACGGCATCGCTCGTGCACTGCTGGAAGCTGATCCGGAATACCGTGCAACACTGAAGCGTGAAGGTTATCTGACACGTGATGCACGTATGACTGAGCGTAAAAAATACGGTCTCAAAAGTGCCCGTCGTTCACCACAATTTTCAAAACGGTAATAAACCTTATATATCAAGGGTTTGCCCTCTTTGCTCTTATAAAGCAGAGAGGGTTTTTTCAATGCGGGCATTCGAAAAATGGATTTAAACTCTTTGTTTGTGAAGGCTGCCATGATGTTCGAAAAGTACCTTATTGGTGCAAAGGGCGCTTTTGTACAACCTGCTCACTGGGCGAGAGTGAGGAATGGAGTCGTCTGCTTATGGAGGACGTGCTGCAAGTCAATCACCGCCATGTCATCTTTACGATTGATGAGGGTTTGCGCGATATATTTCTGTTACATCGACATCTCTTAAAGCCATTGATGGATGAGGCTGCCAGATTGATTTCGGACTTCTTTGGCAAGAAGGCAAAGGTGAAACCGGGTATTATAGCCGGTTTACATACATTTGGTTCGAGAGTGAATTTTAATCCGCATGTCCATATGTTGGTGACAATGGGAGGAATAACGAAAAAGGGAGAATGGAAAGGGTATGATTTTATACCGTTGCTGCCGACAGCCTGCGCGTACTTCTGGACCATCATGCAAATTACGTTGATGAATTCCGGTCATTGCGTGCGCGCCGGTGTTGATTCGTAAAATAAGCCGTGCTTTGCACAAATGAATTCACCCCGTGTATTTTTTGTGAAAATGTGGTATACTATAAATAGAAATTCATATAAAAAACCACAGCTCCCACTGTGGCCGTAGATACCCATTCTCTTGATAGGGGATTGGCGTTATCTGATCTTTAGAAAGAAAAAATAGCCCTTACCCATCTGCTGAACAGGGGGGCTATTTTTTTGTGTCAAAAATAGCGACAACAACTGCAATCAGCGCTATGACCATCGTACAAGACGAAACCATCAGCGTCAGAACTTCAAAAGTTGTCATGGCATCACCCTCTCTCGGGGATAACGCCAACCGCCCTATCCTTCATCAAGGATGATAAATTGAATGAGTATCTATCTCCTATTATAACATAAATATCCATGATTACCTTCGTTTTTATAAAGAAAACCCTGTGATATCAAGGGTTTTCTTTACCTCAAACCAATTTCCAGAAGTTAATCTTAACGAAAAAAACAAGAATTTTTGTTCATAAGTTTAAAAAAGACCAATTCATTTCTCTTTTTCATATAGAAACAAAATAAAAAGACGTATAAAATGTTGGACGACGTTTTCAACACCTAAATCGGCTAACACACTGATTTCTTCAAATCTCTGACCTCTAGAAACACGAAGCGGGAGCCGAGTTTTTATTAGCTGTTGTTCAATCGACCCGTTTCATTTTATCCGAAACCCTTGTATCATTAACAAAACAGCACAGGAGGGATCCATATTGGCAGACATCAGACGGTTAGACGTCGAAACAGACGCGGATGACATTTTTGCCTTATCACAATTTGCTTTTCAATACGAGCTGTCAGGTGATGCGTTGAGCAAGAAACAAGTAGAAGCGAAACGGCACATCATTTGGGGGTTAATGGATGATGACCGCCTTGCAGCCAAATTGCACCTGATACCATTGGCCTGCTATATTAATGGGAAAACATTCGATATGGGCGGTATCAGTTCTGTGGCGACATGGCCGGAATACCGCAGGCAGGGCGCTGTGAAACAATTGCTGTACTACGCCCTCAAGCATATGCGTACAAATGGCCAGACCCTTTCGTTTCTCCACCCGTTTTCGTTTGCTTTTTACCGGAAGTACGGCTGGGAGCACACGTTTTCGCAAAAGACATACACCATGCCAATTGATCGTTTAAAGCGTGAATGGGGCGCTAAGGGCTATGTTCGCCGTATGAACGATGATATTCCGGCTTTGGACAGCATTTATACGGCTTATGCCAAACAGTTCAATGGGACGCTTGTCCGTGATGATAAATGGTGGACACAGCGTGTTTTGCAAGGGAAATGGCATCAGGCAGCAGCTTACAGCACATATGGACAGGCAGAAGGATATCTGCTTTATAACGTGAAGAATGGGCGATTGACGGTTCATGAACTGGTATACAACACACCGAATGCGCATAAGCTGCTGCTTCATTTTATCGCCAATCATGATTCGATGGTGGATACGGTGGAAATGGCCGTGCCGGAAAACGATCATTTGCCGTTATTGGTCGACGAACCGCGTTTCGAGCAAACGATCAAACCTTATTTCATGGCGCGGATTGTGGATGTCCAAGCCTTTTTAAAACAATATCCCTTTCTTCCGGGGTCAGCTGAATCGGTAACCCTGCATATCGCTGATCCATTTTTGCCGGAAAACAACGGGACTTATCAGTTGTCACACATCGGGCCTGATACGAACGTGACACACTTACGGACTGACATTCATGGCCAGGCGGGCAGCATTCATTGCGGCGTGCAGCAGCTTACGTCAATGGTCACAGGCTTCAGCCGGCCGCTCGAGCTTTATAATGCCGGCCTTATTCACGGGGACAAATATTCCGTCGAACAACTGGAAAACGTCATTCCGCAGCAGCAGACATATTTCCCTGACTTCTTTTAATTATCTGGGAAATAGGACCCATAATGGCAAAAACTGATAGAATGAGTGTGATATTTTCGTAAATTGCGTTAAAATAGATAGTAAGTTAACAGGACGATTATTGACTAAAGGACTGTCGCCCATGCTCTATTATACGAACCCAATCAAATTTTTCTTTCCGGTTGAGGATCATTTGTACCGGCTCAAAAAAGCGGAATCGCTAAAAAATGTGTGGAACATAACGATGCTGCTTATGATGGGCACCATCGTCGTCTATGGCTGGATGGCGACGCTTGGTATCGGGTCCAATATACTTTCAGCTGAAGCGGCGTCCTTAACCCCGTTTCAGTACGAGGCGGCCAAGGTTTGGTTTGTGCTTGGCCGGATGATTTTCGCTGTTGGCTTTGCTTTATTGGTTTTATTTGGCTCATCGTTAATATTTTATGCTGTGACAGATATACCTTATCGAAAACTGATCATTATCCAGCAAAGTGTCCTTTTTGTTATGTTGATTGAGCGTCTATTATGGATACCGCTTGCTGTCTTTTTCGGGCTGGACTGGTTTGTATCACCATGGTCGTTCGGCATTATCACATCTTATATGACGGAAGCTACATGGGTGATTTTCTTTTTCGGTGCTATCTCCCTGTTCCAGTTATGGATCATCTGGTTTCAAGCGAGGTGCCTGGGCTACCTATCATCGATTAGGAAATACTGGATCTGGCTGAGTGTGATTGGTATACATATTCTTTATTGGGCTGGCACGGCAGCTTTGGCCTTTCTGGATCGTCACTTGGTAAGCGGGTGGTTTGGATGAGACGGAGAAGACTTATTTGGATGGCTGTGATTTTGTTTGTTGCGATCAATAGTTTACTGGTCTATTTGGATGATGGCGATAAAGTGGCACGATTATCTTATATAAAAGACTGGTCGGAAACATTTGAAGACGATTTGTTTGAGACGGTTGAAACGGCTGGTGTGCTGTCGACAGTTGAGGAAAAACATGTTTACTTCGACAGTGACAAAGGAAGTTTTCGGGAATTTTTGGCTGAAGCGGGATCTGTTGTGAATCCCGGTGATCAGCTGTTTTCCTATGAGGTGGATCACTATGCCACCACAAAGGCTGAACTGGAGAGCGAGCAGCAACGACTGACCAGTGACATCCAGGCGATTGAAGCGGCAGTAGCGTCGATTGCCGCTCACCCGATTCCGGAAACCGATATGGACACAACACTTGAAGGAGACAATAGCGTCCTTGAGATAACGGCCCGATCAGTTGATGCCAACTATATGAAAGAACAGTATATGACGGAAAAGGAAAAAGAACGTGCGCAGAAAGAAGCTGAGCTACAAACCATCCAAGCACAGCTGTCGGATCTGGAATCCACGGGGGAGACGATCACAGTTGAAAGCCCCTATCAGGGGGTCGTGACGACTGTATCCGAATCACTGGCCAACCCAGTGATCACGATTCGCGACCTTAAGCTACAGGCAGAAGGTGACTTAACCGAAGAGGAACGGATGGACGTTGAGCTGGACATGCCTGTTGAGATTGCTATCCGTAAAAATGATACTGTCTTGCAAGGAACAGTCAATGAGCTCAGTGATCAACCGGATACCGTCACAGTCCATGGTACAAGTGTTTATCCGTTTGCAGCGACGTTTACAGAGGAGATGGAATCATCGGCGCCAGCTGTAGAAGACGGAGGGGAAGCAGCCTCCCGTGCTACACAAGACGGCGAAGAAGCAGCCGAATCAACCGAACGCATTGGAGAATCCGCGGAGGAAGCTGAGGGTTCAGCAGATACAGCAGGCGAAACCGGTGGGCCCTCCTCTGATGATGCGGACCCGGTTGAAGAATCAGACACCCCGGCAGAAACAGCGGAAGCAGAACAATCGCCATTGGACGATTTATTACCCGGCTACCATGCCGACCTGTCCATTACCACCGAAGAATCACTTGGCACTACGGCAGTCATGTCGGAGCAGCTTTTCGGCAGCCATTTATGGAAAATGACCAGTAAGGGACTGCTTGTTAAGCAACCTGTTGAAAAAGGCATCCATATGGATGAGCTGGTAGAAATCACGGGTGACGTAAGTCCTGGTGAACTGATCGCTGAAGCGGATAACGACCAATTCCGTGATCAGTCCGTGTTTATAACGCCACTACAGCTGGATGACATAGAATGGAAACATCCGGGGAAATATGATAATGTAGACTGGAAAAGATATATGGTCATAGGATTATTGTCACGGTAAAGTGAAACTTCATTCAGCGGGGTGCTTTTCCCGCTGATATAAGGAACAAAGGCTAAATTCGCAACGTCCTCGAAAAAGGAAAGCACTTTTTCTTCGTGCGATGTATCGCTGTCGACGTTTTCCTTGTCCTGTTGCAATGCCTTTGTGACCTACATCCTGTAGGCCCGAACCGAATCGGACATTTATGGTCAGTTAGCCGCTGTTTTGGGCGGGTTACTGACCGTTACATGCGGGATAAACAGGGTCATAAACTTGATATATAATGCTGCGTGCATTGATCATGGGTTTGACAAAGGAGGGTGATATTAGATGGATTTTGTTTACATAGGCGTTTTCATGTGCGCTCTGGCTTTTGCGCTTGTCGTTATTTATGCTGCTTTTGTCTTGAAGCGTGCGGCCAGCACAATGGAAAGTGTCAGTGAAACGTTGGGCGAAGTCGAGCAAAAAATGAACCATATCACGCCTGAATTATGCAAAACAATCGATGAAACCGGACGAACAGTGGATGACCTGCAGGAAAAACTGGCTGCCACCGACAGTCTGTTTGCCACCCTTGATAATTTGGGCATTTCCATCAATGAAGGAAGTCGGTATTTGAACAGACAAACCGAAAAGGCGTCCCCATTCACATCACCCAAGTATCGGAAGCGGGCTACAGATATGATCAAATGGGTCGATGTGGCGTACAAGCTTTATAAAAAAGTGAGGTAACACGCCCCAAAAAATGTAAGGTGCGCCAATAACAATAACAGGAGATGAGGGATTCTATGAGTTTGACAGGAATTGGTGTCATATTAATCGGTGTCGCGTTTCTCGTCGTGGCTGTCTACCTGGCCTGGACCTTGAACAATCTGGCCAACGTGCTTCGCGGGATTGAAAAAACGGTTGAACAAATGCCGGATCAGCTTGATGATATTTTTCGGGAAACAGGCCAGATGCTTAATCAGACCAATGTCACCATATCACAAGTGAACGACCAGCTGCGTACATTAAGTCCGTTGTTCTATATGGCGCATGATGTTGGTGAAATGTCGCGGAAATTGACTTCGCCGTTAGCCCGATTCAGCGGCAATTTGAACAAAAAAGCGGACGAGCGTGAGCAACATAACTAAATCCCCTGATGCCAGGGGATTTTGTCATGTCGTTTACTTTCTGCGCTGAAGTATCGTATACCCCAGCGCCATCGCACCATAGAGTCCTTCCAGACGATACCGGCGCATCATGGGATTATCGGTTTTTGCCTTCATCTCGTCATTAATCGTTGTCATAGCGTTGAAAAGGTTTTGCAGCGCCAGGCCGATATGACTGATGATCTGAAAAACCGGCACCAACTTACTGAGTTGCTCGTTCAGTTGTCTGATGGCACCATTAGCTGAGCTGAGTGTGCTTTGAGTATCCTCGAAAACATTCGCCACCTGTACCGGAAGCGCCTTTGTTGTTTGCTGCAGATTGGCAAGTATGTCCGTTAATGATTTCAGCGGTTTAATCAACAGAAAAACGAGACCGAGTAAGGCTAAACCAATGATGATGACACCAAGTCCTGCCCAATCCATCGAACATCCCCCCTTTTTAAAGGTTGTTCAAAAAGTCCGGTTTATCCTCCTTTTCGAACACGCACTTTTAAATGTTTAAATAGCGATACCCACTTATATCTTATCATAAACGATACACTCGTCCCATACAATTGAAAACAGGCATATTGACTATAATAAGGGGCGAACAGTATGGAACGATCCGGTAAAATAATCATATGGGGATTAGGTTTTGTTCTTTTGGCATTACTTATTCAATATCCGATTCAAAAAACGGCATCAACATGGGAAACATGGTCATTGCCACTGTCCGGAAAAACGATTGTCATTGACCCGGGGCATGGTGGCGCAGACGGAGGAGCTGTCGGAAAAGACGATACATTGGAAAAAGATATTGCCTTGGCGGTTGCTAAAAAAACACGTGACTTCCTGCAGCAGTCGGGGGCACTCATCTATTTGACGCGGGAAGACGATAAGGATTTGGCTGTGGAAGATACGAAAGGTTTGTCACGGCGGAAAGCAGAGGACATCCGCAAGCGGCTGCAGTTCATTCATGACAAGGATGCTGATCTCTTTATCACCCTCCATTTGAATGCCTTGTCATCGGAAAAATGGCATGGTGCCCAGACGTTTTACCATCCGAAAGAGGAAAAAAGCAAGCATCTGGCAGAGGTGGTCCAGGCAGAAATCACCCGCAATCTTGACAATACGACACGATCCTCGCTTGCACTTAATAATGTCTATTTGCTGAAGCATGCCGAAGTGCCCGGTGCACTCATTGAAATCGGGTTTTTATCCAATGAACAGGAACGTGAACAGTTAAAACAGGATGCCTATCAGAAAAAAATGGCCGGGAGCATTTATGAAGGGATTATGCGCTATGCTACCGAAGATCCGGAAGAAGAATAATCATCCGACATCTTTATGATTCAAATCACTTAGAATTTGGACAATTTGTGTTATACTAGCGGTGTGCACAAGTATGAAGGGACTACTTTGTATAGATACGCTAGAAAGGGATGGTGACGGATCGTGTTATCAAAAGAAGAAGTGCAGCAGCTACTCAACTCTGTCAAGGATCCATTTATACATAAAACGCTGGAGGAAACAGACGGCGTCAAAAGCATTTCGATTAAGGAAGATAAAAAGCATGTCAGCGTAAAAATCGGTATTGCGAAAACAAACACAGCTGAGCAAATGCAATTGCAACAGGAAATTGTCAGTCTTTTGAAGAAAAACGGGGCCAAAACGGTCGGTCTCCGGTTTGAACAATTGCCTGATGACATTATCCAGAAATACCAGCCTACAGCTGAAGCGGAGCAGGAAAAGTCTTTGCTCGGTGTCAGCAAACAGCCTAACTTCATCGCAGTGGCTAGCGGAAAAGGCGGTGTGGGTAAATCAACGGTAACTGTTAACCTCGCGATGTCACTCATGCGGCTGGGCAAAAAAGTCGGCATCATTGATGCGGATATTTACGGCTTCAGTGTTCCGGACATGATGGGTATTGAGAGCAGACCGCAAGTGCGCGGTGAAAAAATCATTCCGGTTGAACGGTTTGGTATCCAGGTTATTTCGATGGGCTTTTTTGTTGAGGATAATTCACCAATCATCTGGAGAGGTCCGATGCTCGGGAAGATGCTGAACAGCTTTTTCAAGGAAGTAGAGTGGGGTGACTTGGACTACCTGCTGCTTGATTTGCCACCGGGGACAGGGGATATTGCCATGGATGTCCATGAGCTGATCCCATCGGCTAAAGAAGTGATTGTGACGACACCACATCCATCAGCAGCATTCGTAGCAGCGCGTGCAGGCCAGATGGCCATTAAAACCGAACATGAAATCCTCGGTGTCATTGAAAACATGGCCTACTTTGAAAGTAAAAAAACCGGGGAAAAAGAATATGTCTTTGGCAATGGCGGCGGCCAGAAGCTTGCTGACGTGCTGCAAACGAAGGTGATGGGACAGCTGCCGCTGCAGCAGCCGTATGAAGATGAAGATGAATTTGCACCTTCCGTTTACCAAGAAGACCATCCGCTTGGAAAGGAATATCACAAAATAGCGGCCAAAATTGTGGCTAAAGTGGAGGAATAAAAGCGGAAACACGTCGCTTCTGTTGGGTTCATAAAAAAAGAGGTGGCAGTCGTCACCTCTTTTTTTACAGTCGTCTTTCAGATATATGAGGAAGCATCACTTTTGGGATGAGCATGAGCTTATGGTCCGCCATCACCGGATCCACCTCCACCGCCAGATCCGCCACCCCCACCGCCGGAGCTACCGCCGCCGGTGTTATTGCCGCCGCCATCCTGGGACTGCTGATCTTTTTGGCCGGATTGTTCTTCAGCGGCTTTCAGTAATATTTCGCTCATTTTCTCCTGGAATAATGGGGTTTCCAACGTTTTCTGAATGGTGTCTTCCAGATGTTGGTTAAACTCTTGACTTTTCAGGATGCTGACCAATTGCTCAGTCATTTGGGGATCTTTCAGCAGATCAAGCATTTGCTGCTGGAACTCCGAATCCTTCATCAGATCCTTCATCAGCTTTTTTTGCTCATCCGCCATGGATTTAGCGAATGTTTTCACGAATGACGGGTCATTGAATACCTCTTTCCACATATCGGTGGCTTTATCTGATGAGAGTACATCCTCGACCGATTGCTGAACAGCATCAGAATCCATTACCAGCTCTTGTTTCATTTTATCATCCGACATAATGTCTTGGAGTGCCTTTTTGCCATCTTCTGTCTGTAATATGTCAACAACCATTTTTTTGGTTGCATCATAATCCGCGTCTTCCCCGGAGGCACCCTGCCCACCGCAGCCGGCAATACCGATAACGGACAGCAGGATTAGGGAAATCAAAGATATCCGAAACATGGTTCAGATCCTCCTTCCTGTCGTATTTACTATGTGATAAAAGCTGAAAAATATGTATTGATCGAGGACGTTCAAAAATGAGATTGAATCGACTTTTATACAATCACTAATAAAGGAAAAACGCCCTTGTTCGTGCTAAAATGTAGGATGCATGTTACCATGCTTTTTAGCATAGTTGTGGGAGGAAAATCAATTGACGAGTCGAAAATGGGTCGGTTTATTTATTAAAACGTTACTGCTTGGTGGTGTTGCCGGGTTAATCACGAGCTTCTTTGTTAAGCCGGCCTACTATACAAATAATTTCAGTCCGTTTGATGCGTTTGAACTACTCGGGGTTATCCTCTTTTTCCTCGGGCTGGGCTTTGTGTTCAGTGTCATCAGTCAAACCGGTTTTTTTGCCTATTTGTTCGTTCATCGGTTTGGGCTTAGTCTGTTCCGGACATTTTGGCCGACGGTTCAAGTGCTGTTGATCGCTTTTGTTGTATTTGACCTTGTTTATTTTCCATATAGTGGAACAGATGGTGATGTCTCCATATTCTGGTTCATATTAATGGCCGCGGCCATTCTCGGTTACGGCTGGATCGTAGCGGAAATCAAAGCACGCGAGACAAATCGGAGAGCTTTCATCCCAGCGCTGTTTCTAATGGTCGTTATCACAACAGTTGAGTGGGTACCGGGGTTGCGCACGAGCGGGACCGATTATGCCTGGCTCATGATTATACCGTTGCTTGCGTGCAACACGTATCAGCTGCTCATCCTGCATCGGCTGACAGGCAGTGGGAAAACGGACGGTGAGACGAAATCGAATCATTCTGCCAGGACAGGAAAAACGAAAGCGTGATAGCAAAAAGGGAGCCCCAATGTGTCCCAACGCATTGGGGCTCCATTGTGGTGGCGAGGGAAGACGACTGGCAATGGACATTTGGCTACGCTCAGGGCTTGTCTGGTGGTGTCTCAGTCTAAAATGCCAGTCCACATTAATCGGTCAGCCGTGATTCAGCATGTGCTTGATTGATCAGCTCAGATATGGTCACGAATTGAAATTTTTTATTTTGAAGTCCCGGTAGAATGGTCTGTAATGCATTTGCTGTTTGTTTAACCGAATCGGATGCGTGCATGAGAATAATATCCCCATTTGTTGTTTGTTCCATCACCATGTTGGTAATTTCTTGCGTTCCCGGATTTTCCCAGTCATTCGGGTTAACGCTCCAATGTGTCACGGTAAGACCCTGTTTTTCGGCCAATTCAATAATTTCCTCGTCAAAATGGCCATGGGGCGGACGCAGCAGTTCAACATCATCATACCCCAGCTTGTCGAATACCTCTTTTGCCTCCAATAAATCATTTCTCACTTTATCCACTTCCTGGTCGAGGTAACTTTCATAACGATAGCCGAGCATACCGAGTTCATGCTTTTGGTCTGTTATCTTTTCCAAAATATCCGGATGACGCTCGGCCCATTCCCCGCTGACAAAGAATGTGGCTTGTACATCATGCTGCTTAAGCTCTTCCAAAATGTCATGAACTTTTTCCTCGCCCCAGCTGATATTAAAGGTTAGCGCTACCCCAGATTCCTCAGCATTCCCTTTGGTTAACGCAAATGACTCGTCATCGGATAAAACGGAGAAAGCCCCGTCCCGTTCAAACCAAAGTAATACCGCGGCAAAAAACGCGAGTGCAACCACCACTGCATAACGTTTCCATTTTTTAACTTTCATCACATAAAAATGATCCATGCCATCATTCCTCTCAAAACAATCCTTAATTGAATTCTATGTCTGAAACCGTTTAATATGAACAAGCTCTATAGGAAGAAAGAAGAAATGTTGAAAAAAGAGGATAAAAATATCATCATTCGGGGAATAGTAAAGTCTGTACGAGTTAATTATGATGGAATGCACATCAAACACGGTGTAATGACAATTCATTTGATTTAACATAGAAGGCCGGGTGGTTAGGATGCTTGGATTTTTGCTTAATGATGAAGAATCGAAGGAAATGGAGTATTTAATCAGACGTGAGTTAGAGGAATTATTAATGGATCTGGAGGATCATCGGATTGATCAGATGGTTAAAAGCGCGATGAAAGAGCGTTACCGGACGATATTTAATTTATATCGACGGATTGCCAGCCGAGAGGAATGTATGAAGTATATGCCCAAACGGACGGGCAATCAGTAGAAAGGTTACCTGTTGGTCCAATAGAAACAGCTTGGATTGCGGAAAGCTGTAAAAGGGTGCCCCTGCATATTTGCTGTGGGTAGTATAGGCGATGATTGGAGGCACGTGTATAGCTGAAGCACTCTTTTTGAGACGGATAAAAATTGGCTCAATGATTTTTTATATTACCTATTGAACTAAGCCGTTTATTATGCTATATTATTTTTTGTTGTCAGCAAAAGAATAATGTTCTTTGCCGAAAAAATTGATCGAAAAAGTTATTGACTTTTTGTTGCAACCATGATAAATTATAATTCGTCGCTGAAAACGACGGCGATCATTGATCTTTGAAAACTGAACAAAACAACCAGCCTGAAACAGATGTCAGGTTAAGAAGTTGAAAGCCGTGTTGATTTCGGCAGAAGACTTCACAACCCTGTATCAATTTTTGAAGCTAAGATATGCATAAGATTGATCGGTGTCAATCTTATCGCAAACTTTTTATTGGAGAGTTTGATCTTGGCTCAGGACGAACGCTGGCGGCGTGCCTAATACATGC
>NZ_JBHTNH010000060.1:0-68430 GCF_042679865.1 Lentibacillus salinarum
AAAAAGAGAGGGGAAGAAGTGGAACTTCATTGCCCTCACTGCAATGGTACTATGATTAGAGCGAGAAACATCCCAAGTGATTAATCCTCACTTGGGACGTGATTTAGTCGCGTCAGCGATTTTGTTCCTGTTGAATGCTTTGAATCTCAATTAAGCTTATAAACATTGAAACGCATCGGTTCGACTGTAAGATGATTGGATTATGGCTGGGGCTGTTTTTGATAGGCGGTAACGGAAAAAAAGAGTCAGTGACCTGAGAATGTAAGTTTGGATATGTTATGCTATACCTAACATAGCTGAAGGAGACGTGACAGTGGGTGGAGATTCCAATTCTTTATGAAGACAACCATCTCCTTATGGTTGAAAAACCGGTTAATATACCCGTTCAGGAAGACAGCACAAGAGATAACGATTTACTGACCATCATGAAGGACGATATCAAAGTCCGTTACCAGAAACCCGGCAATGTCTATTTGGCGCTTGTCCACCGGCTTGATCGGCCGGTTGGTGGTGTGATGGTATTTGCCAGAACGTCCAAAGCAGCCTCGCGTCTTTCGGATGCGATTCGCAGGGGTGCGTTCGAGAAGCATTATTTGGCTGTCGTCCGGGGCAAACCTTCACAAAATCATGGCACGTTGGAAGACTACTTACTCAAAGACCACCGGGAAAATAAAGTCCATGTTGTTTCACCGCAAACGAAACAAGCGAAAAAAGCGGTGCTGGATTATGAGGTGTTAGGGGAAGCAAATGGTTTGAGTCTACTTTCGATCAATCTCCACACCGGCAGACCACACCAGATACGAGTTCAATTGGCGTCCATCGGCTGTCCCATTTACGGTGATCAGAAATATGGACAGAAGGTGAACAAGCCAGGCCAACAGATTGCGCTCTGGTCGCACACATTGGCGTTTGAACATCCGACAAAGAAGGATATGACGGAAAGCGAATCCCTACCGCCGGACGTATACCCATGGCGTCTCTGGCCGAACGCTTGCAAGAGGAGTGGTTAACCGTGGCGAAAACGTTGCATACCTTTACGATTTCAACACATGAAAAGCAGTCGTTTACGAATTTGGACAGCTATCTGGACAAGGCCTTAAAGGAAAGCGGCGTGCAGGCTGGTATCATGATCGTTTTCTGCCCGCATACGACAGGTGCCATCACGATCAACGAAAATGCCGATCCCGATGTCAAAACGGATTTGAAACGTGGGTTGGACGAGACGTTTCCGAATAAGCCAGAATACGTCCATATGGAAGGCAATTCCGACGGGCATATGAAGTCGTCTGTTGTCGGTGTGAGTGAGACATTGATTATTTCTGATGGCCGACTCATTCTGGGCACTTGGCAAAGTGTTTATTTCTGTGAATTTGATGGGCCAAGAACGAGAAAGGTTCATGTGAAAATGTTGGAAGGTTAATAAAGGGTGGTGAACGAATGGGCAGCAAAGTAAAACTATCAGAACTCGCGGATGAAATGGACATGCAAATGGATGACCACTTTCAATTAGTCAATAAAGAAACTGGTGAGATCGTTATTATCATGGAGAGCCTGGTCAGGATAGCAGAAGATGGTGAGCCATATGACCATTTACCGGATTGGCAGCAGGAACAGATGGAATTGGCCATCGATTTTGTGGAATATGATATGGCGAAATACTTGCCGATCCCGTCACAATTTGACATCAACGAATACGGTATGATGGAAGATTTTTGCTTTTCCATCAAAGATTCCAAAGCACAGGACAAACTGCTGCACGCCATCCGCGGAAAAGGAGCCTTCAGACGTTTTAAGGATATGATTATTGACCTGGACCTGGAAGAAGATTGGTACGATTATCGGGATAAACGCTACAAACAAATTGCTATTGAATTTTGTGAAGATAATGGGCTTGAATATGTTGAGTGAAGGGAGCCGTCAAAAGATAGTGCAAATGGTTCGACGGGAAATGTATGCTACTCATTATGTGGCCAAGCGTGTTCGGAATAAATAAATGAAGGGGAGATTGTAAATGGCAGAGTTAAAAGAATTGCAGTCAAAAGAGGCATTAGAGCAGGCGTGGGAACGCTCAATGGAAAAACCGGTTCTATTTTTCAAACACAGCACCACTTGTCCGATCAGTGCCGGCGCGTTCAAGGAATATAACACGTATTTGGAATCGGCCGGTACTGATGTGGATGCTTTTATGGTCAAGGTTATTGAAACCAGGGAGCTGTCCAATCAGATTGCGGAGGAGACGGACGTAAAGCATGAATCCCCACAGATTTTTTTGATTCAAGACAAGGAAGTTCTCTGGCATACATCCCATTCGGATATAACCACCGATTCGATCAATAACGCGTTACAAAAAGCAGAATCAATATAGGTGAAATGCTGCAGTTGTTGGCTGCAGCATTTTGCTTAGAATAACATGTGCCTAAAGCAAGAAAGCATGATGGGTACGAAAATGGAAACATCATCTTGAAGTAATCCCCCCACCATGTATAATCCCATGCTTTTCAGCCAGACTATAACTATTACGAACACTGGAAAGGATGGGAACGTGACATGGTTTATTTAAAAACATTGGGCATTAAAGCCATTGCAATAGGTATCACCGTATTTTCGTTATTTGGCATTTTTTATAATGCGAACGTGATGAATTTATTTTGGATCAGTTTATTGACAACAGGTGTGTCTTTTCTCATTGGTGATTTATTGGTGCTTCGCCGATTTGGCAATGTAACGGCTTCAATTGCCGACTTTCCTCTGGCTTTCCTGTCACTCTGGTTTCTTGGAGGCCTGTTCATCGAAGCAAGTATCCCGCTTGCGACAACTGCCCTGATGGCTGCGTTTTTTATCACATGTTGTGAGCCGTTTATTCATACGTATATGACGGAGAACCTTGAGGAAGAAAGGTTTGAGGAACGGGAAAAGTCACCTCGAGCCGGCCAGCTGCAGACTGAATTTGCCGAAGAATTTGATCACGATGATTTGGAAGGTCAAGGCGAAAATCATCGTGACAACCGTGATAAATAACCAATAAAATGTAAATCCCGACGTTATTTGGAACCTTTCCCTTTTATTATCGTATAAAAAGATAACAAACATTTTCATTTCCTTTATGAGTCATGTATGATGGAAATGAAGGTTTCTGCTGATATCGAACAATGTAGCAGGCATTTTGAGAGATAGTAGGGGGAGAGGTTTACATTGGATGTTTTTGACGGAGGTTCTAATCAGCGACCGAAAATAAAATGGAATCGGAAGTTTAATTGGCTTGGCTATATCGTGCTTGCCATCATACTTGTTGTGATAGCAGGTTTGTTTGCGCTGCAATTAATAACAGATTACATATGGATGGACACGCTTGATTTTTCTGGTGTTTTCACAACCATTCTGACAAGTAAACTGCTGCTCGGTGTTGCCGGATTTGTGTTATTTGCCGTCGGTACATTTGTGACGCTTTTCTGGATTCGCCGTTCATATCTAAAGCATTTTCAATCAAGTCAGTTGCCGCCTCTACTGGAAAAGCGAAAAATCATGATGGCGATTATGCTCGGTATATCAGCTGTCGTAGGGCTGTTTGGAAGTAGTATTATCCAAGGAGTCGGCTGGGAAAGCGCGCTTAAATTACTCAATCATGCGTCATTCGGTCAGACGGACCCATACTTTGGTCTGGATATTTCGTTCTATTTATTTGTATTACCGATGATTGAATTAGTTGTGTTTGTCCTGTTGGGTTTAAGCATCTTTTTCCTCCTAGTGGAAATGGGTGCATACTCGGTCTTCCATATGTACCGGATGAGCCGATCCGCACAATTGCACTTAGGCATAACACTTGGTGTTATTGGACTGCTTTTGGCTGGTTATCATCTCTTACAGCCGTTTGGGACATTGGCGACGAACCAGGTCAACTTATTTCAGAAAAGTGTGGTAGAGGGCCTGAGCTATACAGATGAAGTCGTCAACATTCCGAAAGCCTACGTCCTGGCGGCAGTGGCTTTGCTGATGACGGTGTGGATGATCATCAAGCTGATCAGAGGCAACATTCAGTCAATGCTGACGCCAATTGCCATTTATATCGGATTGGCCGTTGTCGGGCTGGGGGTTTCTGTGGCGGTACAGAACTTTGTGGTGTCGCCGAATGAGTTTGCTAAAGAGAAACCTTACTTGCAGGACAATTTAGACTATACAAGAGCTGCCTATGATTTAGACGACATTAACGAGGAAGAGCATCCGGGCAATAATTCATTGGATACGGAAATGGTGGAGCGAAACGCCGGAACGATCGATAATGTCCGAATGAATGATGTGCGGCCATTGCTTGATGTCTACAATCAGGTACAGACATTCCGGACATACTATGAATTTAACGATGTCGATATTGATCGTTATGAAATTGACGGCGAGTATGAACAAGTATTTTTAGGCGCTAGGGAACTGGATACGTCCAGCCTGCCGGAACAGGCACAAACGTGGGTTAACCAGAACTTGCGGTATACGCATGGCTATGGTCTGTCGATGAGTCATGTCAACAACGTGACCGCACAGGGCCAACCGGAGTATATGTTGCAGGATCTGCCCCCTGAAGGTGTACTGGATATCAGTCGCCCGGAAGTCTATTTCGGGGAGCAAAATGCGCCCAACGTCATCACCAACAGTGAAGTGGATGAATTTGATTATCCATCAGGTGATGAAAACGTCGACACACGGTATGAAGCCGATTTAGGTATTCCAATGACAGGATTCAACCGGCTGTTATTTGCGATTAATGAAGGGTCCTTCCGGATGTTTGTGTCTGACCAGTTAACAGAAGACAGTCAGCTGTTGGCAACCCGGAATATTATGGACCGTGTTAACCGCATTGCACCGTTTTTCACGTATGATCAGGATCCTTATTTAGTGGTACGGGATAATGGTAGTCTTGTCTGGATGATTGATGCGTATTTGACAGCTGAAAATTATCCGTACGCCGAAGCGTTCCAGGGTGAGGCAAACTATATCAGGAACGCGCTGAAGGTAGCGGTCGATGCGTATACAGGTGAGGTAACCTTTTATGCCGCTGAACCGGATAATCCATTATTGCAAACGTATGAAAATATATTCCCTGAGTTAGTAACAGAGGAAATACCCGACGATATACGGAGTCACTTCCGTTATCCGACCGACCTGTTTTCGATTCAAGCTTCCATGTATGGCACCTATCATATGTCTGATTTAGAGGTGTTTTACAACCGGGAAGATACATGGCAAACGCCGACAGAGCGCTATTTCAGTGAGGACATTGAAATGGAGCCGTATTATACAACCATGAAGCTGCCCGAGGAGGATGAGGAAGAGTTTATTCTGATGAGGCCTTACACACCTAAAAACAGGCAAAATATGATCGCCTGGATGGGTGTCAGAAACGATGGCGAGCATTATGGTGAGACGTTTGTGTATGAATTTCCGAAGCAGCGGAATATCTATGGGCCGCAGCAAATTGAAAACCGGATTAACCAGGACAGTGAGATTTCTCAGGAATTGAATTTATGGGCACAAGGTGGCTCGGATGTGATTCGTGGAAATCTGCTGGCCATACCAATAGAGGATACAATCATTTACGTTGAGCCAATTTATATCGAATCAAATAATGAGACATCACTGCCGGAAGTCAAACGGGTTGTCATGGCTTATGAGGATGAGATTGTCATGGAAGCTAACTTTGATGCTGCGCTCGAGGCCATGCTGAACATCGTGGACTCGGACAATCAGGATGGCGGACAGCAGGATGACCCGGAAGATCAGGAAAGCGAGCCGGATGAACAGCAAGATCCTTCGCAGCCAATCGTGGAGGCAGAAGGTCAATTACAAGAGTTTTCCGAGCTGTTTGATGCCTATCAGGAAGCGTTGTCTGAAGGCAATTGGCAGGAGGCTGCAGACATCATGAGCGAACTGGAAAGCCTGCTGGAAGAATTGGATTTGTCAACTGAGACGGATATGCCTGATGACATGGAGAATGCCAGCGATGACCAGTCATCTGATGATGCAGAAGCACAGGATAACTCTGACAACTAAATCATAATACGAAATCGGGAGACGTGGTTTGCGTTCTCCCGATTTTTAAGCTGTCTGTTGACCAATGTGGTCTAACGTGCTACGATGAAGTCGACCGATATGGTCTATTGTGTCTGAATGATGAATAGGGATGAGATGAAAGGGGGAAGAAGCCATTACAGAAACATTTCAAAACCTTGATGAACATAAAAAACACCGTATTTTGGATGCAGCGCTCGCAGAATTTGCGGAAAATGGCTATGATCGCGCGTCAACCAACCGAATGGTTAAAGCAGCCGGAATCGGAAAAGGCATGCTATTCTACTATTTTGAAAGTAAAAAAGAATTGTATCATTATTTGATTGATCATGCCCTGGGTATCGTACGTGACCACTATTTAAGTTTAATCGATAAACAGGAGACCGATTTTATTGAACGGATGAAACAGGCAACAAAAGTTAAAATGGCATCGTTTGCTGAGTCTCCGAATGTATTTAATTTCCTGGGAACATTTTTTCTGGAAAGTGTACCAGATTTGCCTTCTCATCTGCAGCGTCAGTATGAGCAATTGTTGGTAGAAGGCAATGCCATCATGTATGAGAATATCGATAAGACCCTGTTCAGAGGCGATGTCGATGTAGATAAAGTCTTCAAACTGATTCAATGGGCGATGGACGGCTACCAAAATGAAGTTATCGGTCGTTTAAAAGATCAGAAGCTATCGGATGTTGACTTTGATCCATACTGGGCAGAGTTTTATGCGTATCTGGATATATTGAAGAAAAGTTTTTATAACTAAAGGGGGAGTTTGTGGATGGCGGTTTTAAAAACGGAAAATCTGACAAAGAGGTTCGGGAACGTCAAAGCCGTTGATGGTATCAATATTGAGGTGCAAAAAGGGGAAGTGCACGGCTTCATCGGTCCAAACGGGGCAGGAAAATCGACCACAATCCGCGTTTTGCTGGGGATGTTAAAGGCGACAAGCGGCAGCGCATCCATTTTTGGGAAAGATGTCTGGAAAGATGCTGTTGATGTCCATAAACGCATTGCTTATGTTCCAGGGGACGTGAATTTGTGGCCGAATTTGACTGGTGGTGAAGTGATTGATCTGTTTATGAAACTGCGTGGCGGCACTATGAATCAGGAGCGGCGCGAAGAGTTGGTTGAGATGTTTAACTTTGACCCTTCCAAAAAATGCAGAACGTATTCAAAAGGGAACAGGCAAAAAGTTTCGCTCATTGCAGCATTTGCTTCTGAGGCCGATTTATATATTCTGGATGAGCCGACGTCCGGACTTGATCCCTTAATGGAGCGGACGTTCCAGGCGTGTGTAATGGAAGCACGGAATGAAGGGAAAAGTATCTTGCTCTCAAGTCACATTTTATCTGAAGTGGAGCGGCTCTGTGATCGTGTAGGTATTATCCGGGATGGGAAAATGATTGAATCAGGTTCATTGGATGAACTACGTCACTTAACAAGAACCAATCTGAATGTCGAAACAAAGCAACCCATTATCGACCTGGATAAGATGCAAGGTGTTCATAATGTTGAAAGAAAAGAACAGAAGTTTTCGTTGCAAGTTAACACAGAGGATTTGGATGATGTTATCCGGCATATTAGCCAGTTCGGTGTCCTCAAACTGGAAAGTGCCCCGCCGACACTGGAGGACTTGTTTATGCGCCATTATGAAGGAGATTCAGGGGGTGACTCCTGATGAAACAACATTCGTTTGCCAGTACCGGAAAATTGATAGGTTTCATACTGCGGCTTGATCGTTTGCGTATGGTGATTTGGCTTGCTGCACTGTCTCTTTTCACCATGGCGGTTGCGGCTGCTTTTACCGATTTGTATCCGGCGCAGCAGGATCGTGATGCGATGGCTCAGACGATGGAAAACCCTGCGATGACCGCTATGGTAGGCCCAGGTGATTTAGGGAATTACACAATAGGGGCGATGACGGCCCATCAGATGCTGCTTTTGACAGCAGTCGTCGTCGGATTAATGAACATTCTGTTGATGAACCGGCATACACGGTCTGACGAGGAGGACGGCCGACTGGAATTGATTCGTTCGCTGCCTGTAGGGAAGCTTGCGAATTTGAATGCTTCTTTCATTGTTTTAAGTTTCATAAATATATTGCTGGCGGTTATAGCCGGCGTTGGCTTATACGCATTAGGAATCGATAGTATGGGGCTGTCAGGGTCCTTATTATATGGCCTGATATTAGGGGCGACAGGTATATTTTTCGCCGGGGTGACTGCTCTGATGGCACAAATAACAGAAAACGCCCGAACCGCCTTTGCATTTTCATTGGCACTGCTGTTAATTGCTTACCTAATACGGGCAATAGGAGATGTCAGTCATGACGCATTATCCTGGATGTCGCCGTTAGGATGGGTTACAGCCGCTGAGGTATACAGTGACAATAACTGGTGGGTGCTGTTGTTGCTGGCTGGCGGCGCCATTATTTTAATGGCACTTGCATTCTACTTGAATGCCATCCGCGACCTTGATGCCGGATTTTTGCCATCAAGACCAGGCAGAAGGCATGCGTCACAGTCACTGCTCAGCCCGTTTGGTTTGGCGCTCAGGCTGCAGCGGACCGGGATCATTTCGTGGGCGATTGCCATGATAGTGGTCGGTGTTTCTTATGGATCGGTTATGGGTGATCTGGAATCATTTTTCGAAAGTAATGAGGCCCTGAGGCAAGTATTGGAATCGCAGGAAGGCACTTCATTTACCATGCAATTTGTGTCCGTGCTGATGTTTGTGATGACCTTAATTGCAACACTCCCAGCCGTTATGGCAGTGCTTAAATTAAATGGAGAAGAAAAGAAGAACCGGCTCGATCACCTGCTGGGAAGAGCGGTATCACGTACACGTCTGCTCTCAGGTTATTTGATGATCGCTGTTAGCAATGGCGTTGTGATGCTTTCCCTGGCTGTGGCAGGGTTTTGGGCGGCAGGCGCAAGTGTCACGGATGAGCCATTTGAATTTGGCACAATTTATGGGGCCGGGCTGGCCTATTACCCAGCAGTGCTTGTGATGATTGGCTTGGCAGTGCTTTTTATTGGACTCATGCCCAAATTAAGCAGCCTTGTCTGGCTGTATCTATTTTATTCGTTTGTCGTCTTGTATTTTGGTAACATTTTTCAATTCCCGGACTGGGTCAGTAAGCTGTCACCATTCGGCTATATCCCGGAGTTGCCGGTGGATGAAATGGAATGGATGCCTGTTGTCATCTTGACTATTGTTGCGATTGGGTTAACAATTGTGGGCATGCTTGGCTATAATCGGCGGGATATTCAAGGACAGTAAACGACACGAAATCCCCCAGCTCTCAGAAGCTGCGGGGATTTAGAAGTCGGCTAATTCACCGATTTCATCAACGCCAGTTTCTGGCATCTGACCTCGGAAATAAGAGGTGTCAGCCAAACCACCTCAATACGGGTCAGCATCGTGTCCTTTCCCAACTGCTTTATCCGGCGCTTTTTCCGCATCCTTATTGCCAAGCGGGTTTCTGCTGGAACCATCAGACATCATATTGGCTGCTTCTTCCAATCCGTCACGCAAACGACGCCCGTATTCGTCGTCAGCTTCTTCGGCAAGGGCGATCATTTTATCCTGGATTTCCTGTGTGCATTCAGAAATGTCGCCGACGAGATTCGCAATCAATTCATCCTTTTCCCAGTCTTCAAACCAGCGAAACGTTTCGCCTGCTTGTTTGGTGTTGTCGTTCCGGTCAATCGATTCGCGGACAATGTTGCCTTCCACTTTTGGCGTGTGTTCCTTGCCGACTTGCTCCGCTTCTTTATAATTCCCCAAAGATGATGGTTCGTAATTGATGTGCGGATTCTTTTTGGGTGAGCGTTCTGGCTCATACCGCATGGACCCACCTTCCTGGTTCGTGGCGACCCGTTTTTTGGCGGCGTTGACAGGTATTTGCAGATAATTCGCGCCTACCCGGTAACGCTGTGTATCAGAGTAGGAAAATGTCCGACCCTGCAGCATTTTGTCATCGGAAAAATCAAGGCCGTCGACAAGAACCCCGGTACCGAATGCGGATTGTTCCACTTCGGTAAAATAATTGTCCGGGTTTTTGTTTAATACCAACCGTCCGACCGGCAGCCATGGGAATTGATCTTCCGGCCAGATTTTTGTGTCATCCAGCGGGTCAAAGTCCAGCTCCGGATGCTCATCATCGCTCATGATTTGCACGAACAGTTCCCATTCCGGATATTCACCGCGTTCAATTGCGTCGTATAAATCCTGTGTCGCGTGATTGAAGTTGTCACTTTGGATGTCATTCGCTTCTTTCACTGTCAAGTTTTTGATGCCTTGTTTCGGTTCCCAGTGGTATTTGACGAGCACGGCTTCCCCGTCATGGTTGACCCATTTATACGTATTGACACCGGATCCCTGCATCATCCGGTAATTGGCCGGGATGCCCCATGGTGAATAGATGAACGTCACCATATGGAATGACTCCGGTGAATTGGCGCAGAAATCAAAGAAGCGCTGGCTATCCTGAATATTCGTGATCGGATCAGGTTTGAAGGCATGAATCATGTCAGGAAATTTGATGGCATCACGGATAAAAAAGATTTTAATGTTATTACCGACAAGATCCCAGTTTCCATCCTCTGTGTAAAATTTCACGGCAAACCCGCGCGGATCCCTAAGTGTCTCTGGTGAATGCGTGCCGTGTACGACCGTCGAAAACCGGATAAATACCGGTGTCTGTTTGCCTTTTTCCTGAAAAACTTTAGCCCTTGTATATTTGGAAACAGGTTCATCGCCGGCTGTCCCGTATGATTCAAAATAGCCGTGGGCACCGGCGCCCCGTGCATGAACCACTCGTTCCGGCACACGCTCGCGGTCAAAGTGGCTTATTTTTTCAATGAAATCATAGTTTTCCAATGTGGCCGGACCCCGATTGCCGACTGTCCTGATATCCTGATTGTTTGTGACAGGGTGCCCCTGCCTGTTGGTTAGTGTGTCCTCATTTTCGATGTTTGTCTGCTTGTTTTGATGCTGGTCTTCAGACATCTTCATCAACCTCCATCTTTATGTCGTGATCCTTTTCATTTTGCGCATTAACCATCAATTTAATCCGTTTTTCAATCGAAATATCAGTCTTTTTTTGATGAAGTGTACTGTTTGAACGCGGGGGTGTGATCAAATGACTCATTGCCGAACGTCCTGTTATAAAGTTAATAGGATGGAGGAGGCGTTGACATGTCTACCGGTAAGCCCCCAGGATGTGGAAAAACGCCTAGCATCATACGTGCTCGAACAGACGGATGAAGCGGCGTCCCGGAGAAGCTTTTCTTGTGCACGAAACGACGACGCCACGACGCTCAGGACGTGTTAGTGCCGGCGTTGGTGAATGTTGTCGCGATTTTAGCCAGCCGGTCAAACATATCTGAATCTTTTTCCCAGAAAAATCGTATATATGATGTAGAAGGAAAAAGGATGGTATCAACATGAATGCTTATGAACAGAAAGTTTATGACGATCTGAAAACATGGCGGCAACGTGTATTGAAAAAGTCAGGTCTCTTCACGCAACTGTCGAAAAAGACGCAGACAAAACTAAATGGGATGATTCCTGAAAAGGCTCATAAGATTATAACGGAAAGTATTAAAAATATGGTTAAAGCAACCCTGATTGGATCTAATATCACAACAAATAAGCAGCAATCGGCGGATCTGAGTCTTTTTGAAAAGGATCAATTGCTGAAGGAAAAGCTCACATCTTACCGCAAAACAGCTGTGGTTGAAGGGGCTGGGACGGGTGCGGGCGGTTTTTTCCTGGGGCTTGCTGATTTCCCGATGCTTTTATCCATTAAAATGAAGTTTTTGTTTGAAGCTGCAGCAATTTACGGGTATGATACACGTCAATATGAGGAGCGACTTTTCATTCTCCATGTCTTTCAGCTGGCCTTTTCAAGTGATAATAAACGCAAGGAAACCTTTTATATACTTGCAAATTGGGAATCAGAAAAAGAAAAGCTCGCTGACATGGATTGGCATGTGTTTCAGCAGGAGTATCGGGATTATATGGATTTGATTAAGCTGCTGCAGCTTGTTCCGGGCTTTGGTGCCATTGTTGGCGCATATGCCAATCATAATCTGCTTGATACATTAGGTGAAACAGCCATGAACGCGTATCAGATGCGGCTTTTGACGACGCAGCCACGGGATTATTAACGAATTGATGCACTGAGTTTACGACAGTGCATCAATCGCGCAGCACCCAACCCAGATCGCGCAGCACCCAACCCAGATCGCGCAGCACCCAACCCAGATCGCGCAGCACCCAACCCAGATCGCGCAGCACCCAACCCAGATCGCGCAGCACCCAATAGAAAGAGTTATAACAATTGGACTGAGACTGTTTCTTGCTCTGCTTGCTCGTAACTTTTGATCAAGCCATTTTCTGCTATGGCTTTTTTCGGAACAGATTTCTGCTGAATCGTTATGTCTACTGGGCTTTTGAAAGGAACGACATCCATTTCGACGGATTGTTCATCTGTCCAATAAAGATGAATTTTGTTCGTATGGAAAAAAGTAAGGGACTGGGGAACAGGAACTCCGTCTTTAAAAAAAGGGTGCCCATCTTCCTTGGCGACGCCGGGTTCATTCAGGCAAAGATACAGTGAAAGACTGTCAAACAACTGCAGCAAGCCGCTATGGACATTAAATATAGGCTCATCGTAATCCTCAAGAAGATGAATTAGCCGCTGTTGCCGTTCTTGTTCTTCTTGTACAAACGACCGGGACGTTTCTTCCGTATCATCTACAAGAAAGCGTGTATAATGTTTGCTACATAATAGGGCGGCATAAGAATCATGTTTTTCTACTTGATCGATACCGTGTTTATAAAAAACCGTTTTAGGTGGGTTGGGAAAATCGGTAAACGTATACGGCTGCTGCTTTTGATCGTTCCAGAATGGCTGTTTATCAATCATTTTCCATGCGTAATCATGGTTTTCAATGGCATAAAGAACGGATGACTTGAATTTATCCTCTAAAAAGAACGAATCCTTCAGGTTGGCTGCCATTTGACCGGAAACCTGCGCATGGTGATTCTGTTCAATCATAATGTACTCATTTTGACGTTCTCGTACGATCATTTAACGATATCCTTTCCTGAACGTTGTTATGGTTAGTATACAAAAATATATTCGTTGTTCAAATAGAACCTTGCTAGAGCCGCAAAAAGTTAGTACAATAGGTTACATAAAGTAATTAAGTATGAAATAATAATTATATGGTTTGACAGGAAGGGCTGAGCTATTGGAAAAGCAATTTTTTAAGAAACCCGCAATCTATGTCGGGGAAGTGAATATAAACGTAACAGATCTGGAGAAATCGCTGTCTTTTTATCGACATATCATCGGATTTAGCGTGCTGGAACAAACAGACCAAAAAGCTGTATTGACAGCAGATGGGAAAACGCCCTTGTTAACACTGGAACAGCCGGCAGATGTTTTGCCAAAAGCGGAACGGACGACCGGATTGTTTCACTTTGCCATCCTGCTCCCGTCACGGGCGGATCTTTCCAGCTTTTTAAATCATGTCGCCGAAGCAGGAGCCCGTCTTGGGGGATCTGATCACTTGGTCAGTGAGGCATTATATCTGAATGACCCGGATGGCAATGGGATTGAAGTGTATCGTGACCGGCCATCACAAGAATGGAACTGGTCGGCTGGACAGGTTGCCATGTCGACTGATCCCCTTGATGTCGACAGTCTGCTTGGTGAAAGTGAAAATAAGTGGGATGGATTACCGGAAGAGACAGTCATGGGGCATATTCACCTACATGTGGCGAATCTCCAAAGTACAGAAACGTTTTATGTGGATGGTCTTGGGTTTCAAATTGTCACAAACTATCCCGGAGCATTGTTCGCATCAACCGCAAACTATCATCACCATATCGGTTTGAATATATGGAATGGGGAAAATGCACCGGCACCAGCCGATAACAGCGCAGGACTCAACTGGTATTCGCTCGTTTTTCCGGATGAACAAAGCAGAGAGGAAAAAATAAAAAAACTGGAGAGCCTAGGTGTAAACGTTAAAAAGGAAAATGATACGTATATTGTTAAGGATCCTTCTGAAAATGAAATTCATATGCTACTGCCAGAATAAAAAATCGTTCGGCGTTATTCCGAACGATTTTTAAATGGATGCAAAAAAGCAAAAACGCTTAACTTCGACAGAAAATCGCTGGCGATTACTGGGAACCACCAAATTTTGATATATAAACGCTAAGGATTAGTGTAAATACGCCAAATCACAGTTATAATGGGATCGATCCTATAAATTGTTATACCACTCAGCGGCTGCTTTCACTTCACCCATTGATAATTGGTGGCCCATGTTTTCCCAATGCAATTCAACACGGGCGCCGGCATTTTCCAGCAGGGATTTAAGATCTTCTGATTCCTCAGCTGAACATATTGGATCATTGGTTCCAGCACCGATAAAGACGTTTTTTCCGGATAAATCCGGCAGTTCAATGCCGCGTCGTGGTACCATCGGATGATGCAGAATCGCTGCTCGTAGCGCATGTTGATAATGGAACAGCAGGCTGCCAGCAATATTGGCACCGTTGGAGTAGCCGACTGCCACTATATTATCCCGGTCAAAACCGTGTTCCTCGGCCGCTTCATCGAGAAATTCATTCAGTTCAGTCGTGCGGGTAATCAAATCTGCCTCATCAAACACGCCTTCCGCGAGCCGTTTAAAGAAGCGCGGCATGCCATTTTCCGCCACGTTGCCACGGACACTTAAGACGTTGGCCTCTTTGTCGATTTCACCGGCAAGCGGCAGTAGATCCTGCTCAGTTCCTCCCGTGCCGTGAAGCAAAAGGAATGTTGGTTTTGATGGGTCGTCCCCTTTTTGAAAAATGTGCTGCATGATGATCCCCTTTCTATTTGGCTCTTTTCGTAAGGATTGTTGTTATTTAACCCGCAGTCCGAATACACTTCGCTTTCCGCGAGCGAGTGGCAAGCCTCCTCGGGCATCCGCCCTGTGGGGTCTTGCCTATCGCTTACTTCCCGCGGGAGTCTACGTGTATTCGGACTGCTCAGAGATTGTAAATGTTTTTCTTCTTATCTCAAAAGCAACAAACTTTGAGAAAACAGCCTTCTATTTCAATCATGATTGGATTGGCCGATTCGTTTCAGGATGTTAATAACGGTTCTCTTTTCATCCGGTGTGATGTTCTGAAACATTTCTTCGATGGCTGCCTCATGTTTTGGAAAAATAGCATCCATCAGCTGTTTTCCTTTGTCAGTGATATGGATATAAACGGCCCGGCGGTCATCTTTGCATGGACGGCGTTCCAGAAGCTCTTTGTCTTCCAACTTATCAATCACATACGTCATGGAACCGGCATTAATGAGGACTGATTCGGCAATCTGTTTCACTGTGAGATTTCCTTTATGATATAACGCTTCAAGCACGGCGAAGTCGGTTGTTTTCATATTGTAACGGCTGATATCCTTTTTCACGTGTTCAGTTACCGACTTCGATGCTTTCATCAGGACTACAAAGGCTTTTAATGATAAATTTTCTTCCATAATCAATCCCGCTCCAGCATTATTTAGTTTGAATTAATTTTATTTAAATTCAAGTAAATTATAATACTTGTATGGAAACCATGTCAACTGATTCAATATGTGAGACTTCCGTTTTCTTTATTTTCCTTATGGCCACCGTATCAGACATGTCTGATTTAAGCGGTATCTTTAAGAACAGTCATCTATTATAAAAGGAAAAATTAAATTCTTTAAAAATTCGCTATTGCCATACGCGCCTATTCATGTTTAAATGTATAAAATATCGTTAAATCGTAAAATGGCAGAAGGGGTGGTAACTTGGAAGATAAGGTATCGGTTGGTTTATTGGGTGTTGGCGTCGTTGGTTCAGGCGTGATCACACTTGTTGAAAAACATCAGGAAAAACTCGCGCATCAGCTCGGATGCGGCGTTGATGTGAAAAAGGCGCTTGTCCGCGACCCCAACAAAAAACGACATATTGAAGCTGAGATTGATGGGACTGTTCTCACATTGGACCCTGAAGATGTGCTGAATGATCCGGATATTGATATCATTATTGAAGTAATGGGCGGGATAGACGAAGCACGCGAACACATTTTGAACGCTTTCGCCGCTAAAAAACATGTCGTGACAGCGAATAAAGATTTAGTTGCCTTACACGGTGCTGAGTTGCATGAGGCTGCAGCGAAACATAAATGTGACTTTTACTATGAAGCCAGTGTCGCCGGCGGAATCCCCATTTTAAGAGGAATCACCGATGGGTTTGCCTCCGATCATATTGAGCAGGTCATGGGGATTGTGAACGGGACGACGAATTACATATTAACCAAAATGCATAATGAAGGTGTCAGCTATGAGGATGCCTTGAAGGAAGCTCAGGAACTCGGGTTTGCGGAAGCTGATCCGGCCGCTGATGTGGAAGGCCTCGATGCCGCACGAAAAATGGCGATTTTGGGACGGCTGGCGTTTTCAACCTATATCGATCTGGAAGATATTGAAGTCAACGGCATCAATGGTATTGAATTGGCAGATCTGCAGTATGCGGACAGTTTTGGCTTTATCATGAAATTAATCGGATTTGCCAAATTTGACGGCAAGCAAGTGGAAGTCAACGTCCAGCCGGCACTGATTTCCCAAGAGCACCCGCTGGCAGATGTCAAGAATGAATACAATGCTGTTTATGTATACGGTGAAGCGGTGGGCGAAGCGATGTTTTACGGTGCAGGTGCAGGGAGTATGCCAACTGCATCAGCCGTCATATCCGATGTGGTTACCGTTATTAAGAATATGCACCGGGGTGTGACAGGTAGTCAATTTGTTGAACCACGTTTCAAAAAAGAATTGAAAACAGATGATCAGCGGTTTGGCCAGTATTACGTCCGTTTTCATGCTAAAGATGAAGCTGGGGTGTTTTCCCGTGTATCCGCATTATTCAATGAGTGGAACGTCAGTTTTAAACAAATTTTGCAAAACCCGTCGGAACATGTCGGGACAGCAGAAATTGTCGTCATTACGCATCAGTCATCTTTAGATAAAATGTATCAGGCATTGGATGAACTGAACAGCCTTGATGCTGTGCTTGACGTCAAGAGTTTTTACAAAGTAGAAGGAGATGCTGACGCATGACGTGGCAAGGTCTGATCGCGCATTATCAATCGTATTTACCTGTTACAGAAAAAACGCCGGAGATTTCGTTACAGGAAGGCAACACACCACTCATTCATTTTTCGACGTTATCTGAGCAATTGGGCATCGAATTATACGGCAAAGTGGAAGGGGTAAATCCAACCGGGTCTTTCAAAGATCGGGGCATGGCACTTGCTGTTGCCAAGGCGATTGAAGAAGGCAGCAACGCCGTTATTTGTGCGTCGACCGGCAACACGTCTGCTTCGGCCGCGGCGTATGCTGCCAGAGCCGGCATCAGAGCTATTATAGTCATACCCGAAGGCAAAATTGCCCTTGGGAAACTGGCTCAGGCCGTCATGTACGGGGCGGATATCGTATCGATTGACGGTAACTTTGATGATGCCCTGAAAATTGTCCGGAGATTAAGTGAGACCGCCCCGGTGACACTTGTTAATTCGGTTAATCCATACCGGCTGGAAGGGCAGAAAACGGCTGCGTTTGAAATTTGTGATGAACTCGGATCAGCACCTGATAATCTCGCCATCCCTGTTGGCAATGCCGGCAATATCAGTGCGTACTGGAAAGGATTCAAGGAATACGATGATATAAAGGGGACTGGTCGTCCTGAAATGATTGGGTTTGAAGCAGAGGGAGCGGCTGCCATTGTGAAGGACGAAGTGGTCTCCAAGCCGGAAACAATGGCCACGGCCATTCGGATCGGCAACCCGGCAAGTTGGAATCTGGCGGTAAAGGCACGGGATGAATCAGGTGGCACAATTGGTTCGGTGACTGACGCAGAAATTGCTCAGGCACAAAAGCTGCTGGCGACTAAAGAAGGCGTTTTTGCTGAACCGGGATCCTGCGCGTCGATTGCAGGTATCATCCAACAGAGGCAGCAGAACGCGATGGCTGAGGGAACAAAGGTTGTGGCCGTTTTGACCGGTAACGGCTTGAAGGACCCGCAGACGGCTATCGATCAGATGGATGAAGAACCGATCACACTGCCGAACGATGAAAAAACCGTCACGGACTATATTGCAAAGCTGGTGAAAACATGACATCGTTCAAAATACGCGTTCCGGCGAGCTCGGCCAATATCGGGCCAGGGTTTGATTCGATGGGCATGGCTTTGAATCTGTATTTAACGCTTGATGTGTCACCTGCCGATGAGTGGACGATTGAGCAGCATTCACCACATTTGCCGGAACTGGCAAGCGTTGATGATCACTATATTGTACAAGTCGCCCGCGATGTAGCAACGCGCTGGGGTAAGGCTCTGCCTGCCTGTCACATAACCGTTCGGAGTGATATCCCTCTGGCCCGCGGACTCGGCAGCAGTGCCGCGGCGATCGTTTCCGGTATTGAATTGGCCAATCAGGTATGTGGTTTGTCTTTGACACGAGAACAAAAACTGGAACTCGGTACTGCGATTGAAGGGCATCCGGATAATATTGCGCCGGCTTTAATGGGTGGCTTCATCATAGCAATTGGCACTGATCGGACGATTGATTGGGTTCAATTACCGTCGCCTGAGGTTGACGTCGTTGTGTCTATTCCAGGCGATGCGCTGGAAACGAAAACGGCCAGAAATGTTTTGCCTGGTGCGTATCCAATGGAACGCGCCGCTTCCGCAAGTGCGGTCAGCAATGTACTGGTTGCGTCTCTTGCCTCAGGTGACTATGAGCTGGCGGGCAGGATGATGGAACGGGATTTATTCCATGAACCATACAGGAAAGACCTGATACCGCATTATGATGACATCAGGACTGAGGCGAAAAAACATGGAGCATATGGGTCCGTTATCAGCGGGGCTGGGCCAACAATGATGTCGCTTACGCCAAAAGGGACTGGCGGTGTTGTCGTCAGCCATGTTGAAGCCCTGTTACCTGATTATCAGGTAACCCTTTTACAAATGGATAAGAGCGGAGTCGTCACTGACGAGAACGCAAATGGATAACCACACAGCATAATGGTCAGCTGTGTGGTTTTTCAACCAATTCGAGCCTGAACTCCCCGGTATTCCCTGGTTCATATAAATTGGTGATTGATGTCGAATAGTTATGGATGACAGCCGGGAATTCGAGGTTTTCCGCTGGAATGTTCACCATGAAATCATTTTTATACAACAGGGTCGTCACATCATGATAATCTTCGTGTGTTACGTTAAAAGCAAAGCTGACCTTCGTCCAATTCCTGCCATTTTCGGTAATTGATCCCGTTTGAAAATGAAATGCGTGGAACGTCATATCATTTATGATGACTTTTTGGGACATATATTCACCCTCTTTCAAGAGGTTGTTCAAAAAGTCCGGTAAAAATGACACTTCGATAGAGGACCTTCGACTAAATGCCGACACGTCCTGTGTCGAACGCCGAAGTCACCACATCCTGTGGAAGCTCGTTGGCTTGCTTTTCCGCTACTCATGTATTTAAATGCATACACTCCGTTGCTCAAAGCTACGCCGCCTCGAACTTCTCGGTCCTTTTTATCCTCCTCTTTGAACACGCACTTTAACGATTAAATTCATCTAACCCATCGTAACAAGTTTGCCTAGCAACTGCCACGTTTTGAACCAGTGGTATTCAAAGTGGCATAAATTTTGGGCAGAAGGGGAAAAGAATGGGTAGTGAATATCATCCAGGAAAGGAGTCAGCATAGATGGCAATTCCGCGCGAAAAGGTATTGGATAATAGTATCACACTCATGTCGGAAGGTTATAACTATATACTCAACAGACGCCGCCGGTATCAGTCAAATATTTTTCAAACCAGATTGCTGGGCCAGAAAGTCATTTGTATGGGCGGTGAGGAAGCGACAGAGATTTTCTATGATGAGGACAAATTTACCCGAAAAGGTGCTGTGCCAAATCGTATTAAGGAGTCACTGTTCGGGAAGAACGGTGTTCACGTTCAGGATGGGGCAGATCATCGACACCGGAAAGGGATGTTTATGTCGCTGATGACAGCCGAGCGGCTCAGCGAATTGATGGACATCGCGGAAAAGCAGTGGGAAATCGCGATAGCTGATTGGCAGCAGAAACGCCGGATTATTTTATTTCCCGAAGCTGAAAAAATTATGTGCCGCATTGCCTGTGAATGGGCCGGTGTTCCACTGTGGGCAAACGAACTGGACCAGCGGGCACATGACTTATCGGCAATGATTGATGCGTTCGGGGCGGTCGGACCAAGACATTGGCAGGGAAGGACGGCGCGAAACCGGTCTGAACGATGGATCAAAACCATTATTGAACAAGTCCGGAGTGGGCAGTTAAAGCCACGTGAAGAGACGGCTTTGTATACGATTGCCTGGCACCGTGATTTAAAGGATCGCTTACTGGATCTGCAGACAGCAGCGGTAGAATTGCTTAACATTGTCAGACCGACTGTTGCTGTCGGCCGATTCGTGACATTTGGTGCCCTAGCCATGAACGATTTTCCGGAGACGAAGAAGAAACTGCAGAAAGGCGATGAAACGTATACCCGGATGTTTGTCCAGGAGGTTCGCCGTTATTACCCATTCGGCCCTTTTTTAGGTGCAAAGGTTCGCAATCAATTTAAGTGGGGTGGCCACCACTTCAAAAAAGGAACGCTCGTCCTGCTTGATGTTTACGGGGCCAGCCATGATCCAGCTTTATGGGAAAAACCGGATGAATTCCAGCCGGAGCGTTTCAAGGAATGGAATGGCAGTCCGTTTGATTTCATTCCGCAGGGCGGCGGTGATTATGATATCGGGCACCGCTGTCCCGGTGAGTGGCTAACCATTGATCTGATGAAAGTGAGTCTGTCCTTTTTGGCAAACCGGATTGATTATACCGTTCCCAAACAAAATCTGAATTACAGTTTGGTCCGCGTGCCATCCATTCCGAAAAGCAGATTTGTGATGCAGGATGTGACCATTCGATAACGTTTTAAGAACGTCCTTGTCTAAAGGGCGTTTTTTAATCGCTAAAAAATCTCTCCCGATTAGTACTAGGACAATCATCCCATGAATAGGATGATATGTAGAAATCTAATTGGGGGCGTAACGATGCAAACACATGTCGTGCAAAGTGGCGATACATTATGGCAAATAGCACAACGTTATGGATCGGATATTAATCAGATTGTGTTGTTAAATGAATGGGATGATTCTGACGTCTTAGTTACCGGTCAGTCGCTCGTGATTCCGGAGCCCGGTCGTGAATATGTCGTCCAGCCAGGGGATACGTTATGGGCGATTGCCCGAATGTTTCGGGTGACGGTTCAGGAACTTGCCGTGGCTAATCGGATAGCTGATCCGTCGGTAATCTATACCGGTCAAATGCTGAAAAATCCGTATCTTCTGCATACCGTTCATGCAGGTGAATTCATTTGGGGCATTGCTCAGCAGTATGGCACTAGTGTTGAGCAGATAATCGCGGCCAATCAGATGGAAGCTCCCGGTCTGATATTTCCGGGACAACTATTACGGATTCCAGAAGCGCCAGGGCCGGTAATCGACGTCAACGCTTATATGACGGATTTGAATGAAGCGGGTCAATCTAAAGTCCTGCGTGTTGGTAACGATTTAACGTATCTTTCCCCATTTATGTATAGCTTCTCAGAGGAGGGCCTACTGACCGAACTGCAGGATCAATTGGTGTTAGAGGCAACCGAGGCGACGGATATAGCGCCACTTTTGGTCGTGACCAATTTTACCAAGGGTGAGTTCAATTCAGACCTGGTGGCTTCTCTGCTCCGAAATCCTGATATTCAAGAGAAATTTATGACGAATTTGCTGGAAAAAATGCGGACAAAAGGTTATGTAGGCGTCAATTTCGATTTTGAATATGTGTACCCGGAGGATCGGGTGCCTTACAATCATTTTTTAAAGCGTGTGACGGCACGGCTGCATCCGGAAGGTTTTCTCGTTACAACGGCCGTGGCACCAAAAGTGTCAGCTGATCAGGAAGGGCTGTTGTATGAAGCGATTGATTATGAGGCACACGGCGACATCGTTGACGTTGTGATCCTGATGACATACGAATGGGGCTGGGCTGGCGGAAGACCACTGGCGATTGCACCAATTAACAAAGTACGGGATGTCGTCGACTATGCTGTAAGCGTGATTCCGCGGCACAAAATCCACATGGGCATACCTTTGTATGCACGTGATTGGCAAATTCCATGGGTGGAGGGGACGACTGCAAGTACCATGAGTCCGAAAGAAGCAGTCCGGCTGGCGGCAAGGTATGGCGCATCCATTCAGTATGATGACACATATCAATCGCCATTTTTCCGTTATACAGATGAAAGCGGTCAGGTGCACGAAGTCTGGTTTGAGGATGCCCGCAGTGTTCAGGCCAAATTGGACACCGTGAAGGCAGACGGCTTGAGAGGTGTCAGTTATTGGGACCTGGGCGTGCCGTTGCCGCAAAATTGGCCGGTATTACAGAATGACTTCAGCATCAGGAAGTATTCCCTTGAAAACCTTTGAAACAGCAGTGTCGTTTCAAGGGTTTTTTAATTGTTAATGGATATTTAAGTACAACAATACAAGCAGCTTTCACTTACATAGAAAATGAGGGTTTGCCGAAGTTGGCACTAAAAAACCACCCGGCACATTAAACGGTGTCTGGCGTGATGTTGTTATGTTGGCGCGAGAAGCACGGTTGTCGACATGAACTAACGTAATGCCTCCTCAAGTGTTTTTCGGAATAGGGCGCTGAATGCCGCTTCATCTTCAGAAGAAAATGCTTTCGGCCCTTTTGTCCGCTTGCCGCTTTTGCGTGCCATGGCGTTGACATACCGGGAATACAGGAGCTGATCGATGTTCTCGTTTGTGTACGTGAAGCCTTTATGATGTAAGACAGTACAACCTTTGGCCAGCCCGAGCGATGCCAGCCCGTAATCCTGTGTAATGATGATATCGCCTGTTTTCGCCAGCTTCATGATCCGGTAATCGGCCGCCTCAGCCCCAGTATCGACGTAAATCGTTTCAACACCCGGCTGTTCATCATCATGTGAAAAGTGAGAAAAACTTTTCACGAGCACGACCGGTACCTCAAATTCCCGGGAAGTCGCGATAATCGTTAGTTTAACCGGACAAGCATCCGCGTCCACATATATCGTCACTTGAATCTCTCCTGTCTTGTTTATACGGTCATTTTAGCAGATGTTGAACTGGGAGACCACTCTGTCAAAAATGGGCTCGCTGATAAAACCGTCATACGCGCAGATAGACAACCCTTCAATACTGCTAATAAGGCGGTTTTTTTAAAATTTTGGACGACGTTTCCAATCCGACTTCTGACCACTGGAAAGACGAGGCGGAAGCCAAGTTTTTCTAATTGCTCCTCTTGTCTTTTCTTTACATATGTAATATACTACATTACACGACTAATTCACTAACCTGCATAAAGGGAGGCAGGCTTGAATGATCAATACAGATGGCACGAAGCCAATCTACATCCAGATCTCGGAATGGATTGAGAACGAAATTTTAAACGAAAACTTCAAGCCGGATGAAAGAGTACATTCCCAATACAAGCTTGCCGATCTATTCAATATTAATCCGGCCACAGCGGCGAAGGGTCTGACGCTATTATCCGAGGAAAAAATTTTGTATAACAAGCGCGGCCTCGGAAAATTTGTTGCACATGATGCGAAAGCGATTATTTCCGATAAGCGAAAAAATCAGACATTGAAACGGCTTATTCAAGAGGTGGTGGTGGAGGCTGAACGGCTGCATGTTGATGAACAGGAATTAATGGAGCTGATTCGAACAACTGTCAATGAACGTAAGGGGGATGTGACGTGAAAGTGATAGAATGTAAGAATTTAACCAAAACACATGGGCGGCATAAAGCATTGGATCAGCTGTCGGTAACGATTGAAGAAAACAAGATTACTGGCCTCGTCGGACGAAATGGCGCCGGCAAAACAACGCTTTTGAAAATATTGGCTGGATTCTGGCGTGAATCGTCCGGGGAAGTTAATGTCTTTTCCCGCCGACCATTTGATAGTCTATTCGTTTCCGCCAATACGATTTTTGTTGATGACCAAATGAACTTCCCAACTGCCCTGACGCTAAAGGAAATTCTGGAGCAGGCGGACCAGTTTTATGAGAACTGGGATATGGAACTGGCAGAGCGGCTATTTGATTACTTTTCTTTTCGCCCGGGTCAAAATTATTCGAGTCTTTCAAAAGGTAAAGAAAGTACGTTCAATATGATCATCGGGTTATGTTCGCGATGTGCGCTGACGATGTTAGATGAGCCAACAACCGGGATGGATGCAGCGGTTCGGAGAGACTTTTACCGGGCACTTCTGAAAGATTATTTGGCCCATCCGCGTTCGATTATCATCTCCAGTCACCATTTGGATGAGATCGAGGAATTGCTGGAAGATTTGCTCCTGATTGAAGACGGCCAAAACTACTTGCACATGCCGGTTGAAGAACTGAAGGAATATGCAGTTGGCTTAAGTGGTTCCCCAGAGGAGATGACGAAGTGGACGCGTGGCAAGGAAGTCATCTACTCGAAAAGGACGGATGCGGGGATGTATGCCGTTGTGAAAAATGACTTTTCGGATCACGAGTTGGAGCGAATGACATTGGCCGCCATCAATGTGTCAACTGTGTCACCGGGCGATTTGTGCGTTTACCTGACTGAAAGGACGAAAGGAGGAATCGATGATGTCTTTGACAAAGCCTAGCATGGCCAAAACCGTCCAACAGCAATTTCGCTTTAAGCTGAAGGGGTTCGCTGGCATGTTCATGACCTTGTTTATTCTGCAATTAATTGGATTACTGTTTTCATTGACAGGTAATGCTAGTTTTTCAAGTACGAACGCTGGCACCGAACTTTCGATTCAATACTATTCGGCTGATATTGTTGTAGCATTTACGATGTTGTGGGGATTCATGAGTGCCACGCAAATCAAAACAAAAGCGTATAGAGAAGATGACTTTATATTTGTGACCAGCCGGTTAAGCAGTGACCTGGCTAATATTGTCTTTCTGGCAGTGACCAGTCTGCTGGGAGGTATAACAGCGCTATTATCCGGATTTTTGTTGAAAGTCGTCGTCTATTTTCTGTTCGATTCGACACCCATTATTCAGTCCGGGTTCACAGATACACCTGGCGAATTGCTGACGGGGATGCTGGCTGCGGCCATGTTTATTTTTATGTTGAGCAGTGCCGGCTATCTGACTGGAACATTCGTTCATCTTCATAAAATTCTAGCCTATATCATCCCTGCAGCGGTCATTGGTTTGATCATTCTCTGGCCTCGGATAACCGGCACTCATTTATTACCGGCAGCTGGCGAGTTTTACTTTCAGGAAAGGTCATTCTGGCTGTTCACTTGTAAAATGATGGTGACTACAGGGGTTTTGCTGGCTGGTTCTATCGTGATTTCCCACCGATTGGAGGTGCGGACGTAATGCTGTTAAATGATTTGATGCCAATTATCATCCTGTTGCTGATCATTGGTTTTCTGGTATTGGTTGTTCTTAAGATGACACCGAAAACGCGTCAACGGCATAGCTATAGTAAACTGGTACAACGGCTCTTTGGCGTTTACATGGTGGTGCTTATCCTTACTGTCCCGACGGCGTTCATGCTTCCCGAAGCCTCGGATCTTCCGGCTGAGGTGGAGAAAGTACCAGAAGAACTCCCATTATTGTGGGAGCTGGCTGCAGACGGCGACATTGAAACCGCCGGCCATGTTTATCGTCAGGGAATGTGGGAGCTGACAACGGAACGTGAGGCGCTTCGCTTGGAAATGGTAAGCGGCCATGACCCCCATGCCGAAATGCCTGTTTTTGTGGAAAGGGTTTCTGATCGGGACAACACCATTGAAGCTGCGTACTATCAGACACCATTTATCGTAGAGGGGCGAGATATGTCAGATGAGTTGAATCCAATGGATGTCAAGCTTTCTTCAGGAATAATCAGGATTGACGCTCCTGTTCCGGCTGTGATCGAACTTTCCATGTTCAAGCAGGAATTCCCGATTTCACAGTTTACAGGTAAAGAAGGCGAGCAACGGATGCTGGAAAATGTTTATACAGGCGGTGAACGGCTGCTCTACTTGAAAATTCCTGACGATGTTCAATTGGATTATCATGATAGCCTAAACCTTCACTTTGTTGAGCCGACAAATTCATGAATTAGGCAATCATTTCAGGTGTTGCCACAGATAATGTCCCGTATCACTTATTGATGCGGGACTTTCGTCGTTTTTCAAATTTTATAAATTTTGTACAGTTTATACTTGATAAACTGAGTTGAGTGAAAAAACTTTATTTACTGAATTATGAAAAACTATTTACATTTAGAAAATACTGGATTATAATCAATTTAAATTTTAGCACATTCATGATCATAAAGAAGTATTATGAAGATATAACAACCTTACAGCAGTTATTTTACTTATATCAAGGGAGGGGCGTTTATGAGGCTAGAAATTGGCAATTTTCACATCCAGGATGTTGATTTTGGTGATGAGACTGTTTTTGAAAATGGTTTGCTGACAATCAACAAAGAAAAAGCATTACAGGTTGTTTATGAAGATGATCGTATTACTGACGCCGATATTGTTATTGCAAGGCCGAATGATCCGATTCGCATTACACCTGTTAAGGATGCTGTTGAGCCAAGGTGCAAAGTATCAGATGATGCTATGTTTCCCGGTGTGACGAATAAACTTGTTCCAGCGGGTACAGGGAGAATGCACGTGTTGAAAGGGGGATGTGTCTTAGCGGTAGGAAAACACTGGGGCGGATTCCAGGATGGCTTGATAGATATGAGCGGTCCGGGGTCATATCAGACGATGTTTTCCTATTTGGTTAACATTTGTCTTGTTGCTGATACGAATGAAGACGAAGAGAATAATGAACAGCAAAAGAGGAACACGGCACTAAGGCATGCCGCAATGCGACTCAGTGAATATCTCGGGGAATGTGTCCGGGATATGGAACCGGATGGATTGGAAGTTTATGAATTACCACCGCTCAATCAATCGGATGACAGGGTAAGGAAACTACCGGGTGTTGTGTATGTGTTGCAGTTACAGTCGCAAATGATTGAAAGCGGATACAATTCCCTTGTTTATGGCTGGGATACCGGAAATATGCTCCCAACGTTGCTGCACCCGAATGAATTACTGGATGGGGCTGTTGTTTCGGGTAGTTTTATGCCATCATCGTCAAAAATATCAACCTATCAACATGTCAATAATGCAACTGTTAAGCGTCTGATGTGGGAACATGGTGTAACGATTAATTTCCTCGGTGTGATTGTTTCTAATTTGAATGTTGCCCTTGAGGAGAAGCAACGTTCAGCAATGCGCGTTAAACAGATTGCCAACTCACTTGGAGCAGAAGGGGCGGTTGTGTGTGAAGAGGGATATGGAAACCCTGATACTGATTTTATACTGGCTATAAGTGAACTGGAGGATGCCGGTATCAGAACCGTTGGAATTACAAATGAAGCAACAGGGCGCGACGGACGCTCGCAGCCGCTGGTCGATTTGTCTATAAAGGCAGATGCGCTTGTTTCAACTGGTAATGTGTCGCAGTTGTTGAGGCTTGACCCGATGGAAATGGTTGTAGGTGATCTTCAATCACTTGCCAGAGACGGCAATTCCGGTGGCTGGGAAGGCAGTATTAAAGCAGATGGGTCAATAGAGATGGAAAATAACGGGATTTTCTGTGCAGATGCAAACACCGGTAATCACTTCAAGACCGTTGTTGAGTATTAATTATCAAAAGGAGGTGAGGTTGGTTGAAAAAAGCTATCTATTATCTTAATCAGTTTTTTGGTCAAATCGGTGGTGAGGAAAAGGCTGACTATAAGCCGGATATTCAGGAAGGTGTGCTTGGGCCGGGGATGCTGTTAAAAAACTGGCTTGACCCTAATATTGAGGTGACGCATACCGTTGTTTGCGGGGATAATTTCTTCGGTTCAAAAAAAGATGAAGCCATTGCAACCATTTTAGGACTTCTGGAAGATAAAACGTTTGATGTTTTTATTGCAGGTCCAGCATTCATGGCCGGGCGGTATGGCTTTGCCTGTGGTGAAATCTGTAAGGCGGTAAAAGAACGATTTAATGTGCCTGTCATTACAAGTATGAACGTGGAAAACCCCGCTGTCGAAATGTTTAGGAAGGATATTTATATCTTTTCCGGTGGCAGAAGTGCTGCAGCAATGCGGAAAGATGTGCCGACAATGGCTGACTTCACAACACGTTTGCTTGCCGGCGAGGAAACACTGTCAGCCAAGGAAGAGGGCTATTTTCCGATGGGTGTTCGCGGTGAAACATTTGTTAAACCACCGAAAATGGGAGCAGATCGGGCTGTTGACATGTTGCTGCAAAAACTGAACGGTGATGAGTACGAGACAGAAATCCCAATACCGAAAATTAATAAAGTCCCTATAGCATCGCCGGCGGAGGATTTAAGTAAGGAAACAGTAGCGCTCGTGACGTCAGGGGGTATCGTTCCTAAGGGAAATCCGGATGGAATCCAGTCCGCTTCGGCTACAAAATGGGGCAAATATGACATAACCGGACAGGATGGACTGAGAGCAGGTGAGTGGGAGACGATACATGCCGGATTTGACCCGAATGCCGCCAATGAAAATCCGAATGTGATTGTTCCATTGGATGCGATGCGGCACTTTGAAAATGAAGGCAAAATCGGCCGCCTGTATCACCACTTCTACTCGACAGTTGGTACAGGAACCAGTCAGGCAGAGGCAAGCCGGATGGGTAAAGAGATTGCCAATGAGCTCCTCGAGGCAAATGTATCAGCGATCGTTCTGACAGCCACCTGAGGTACTTGTACGCGTTGCGGGGCAACGATAGCGAAAGAAATTGAAAGGGAAGGCATTCCAATTGTGCAAATGGCCAATATCGTGACGATTGCCGAAACGATTGGTGCCAATCGGATTGTTCAGACGGTATCCATTCCACATCCATTGGGTGACCCGAATTTGACGGAAGAAGAACAATGGAATTTGCGTAAACATCGCGTTGAGGTTGCGCTCGATGGTTTAATGCAAAATATTGCGGAACCCTCAATTTTTGAGGTCAAAATATAATTTTAATGATAAGGAGCGTGTATGAGCATGTTGAATGGTAAAAAGGTGTTCATTCTGGGAGAAAGAGACGGGGTACCCGCACCGGCAATTGCGGAGTGTATCAATGCTGTAGGAGGCGAAGTCATTTACAAAGACACGGCCTGTTTCGTTTGAACGGCCGCCGGCGCAATGGACCAGGTGGTCCAGGAAAAATTGAAAACAGCGGCGGAAGTGCATGGGCAAGAAAATGTTGTTGTTCTGTTGGGATCTCCGGATGCCGATAGCGCTGATATTTATGCCGAAACAGTGAGAATAGGTGATCCAACTTATGCGGGACCTTTGGCAGGTGTTGCATTGGAACTTCCTGTATATCACGTCCTGGAAGATGTGGTTAAAGCGGAAGTCCCGCAGGAAATATACGAGGAACAAGTTGGCGTTGCGGAATTGTCATTGGAAAGGGATACCATATGCAGCGCAATGGAAGAGGCAAGGGAAAAATTTGTTTAACGGTAACGGAGGGATAACATGAATGAACAGCATATCTATGACGTGGTAATTGCTGGTACCGGTCCGGCTGGTATGACCGCAGCGCTTTATGCATCAAGGGCAAAGATGAAAACATTAATGGTTGAACGTGGTGTACCAGGCGGGCAGATGGTTGATACAGAGGACATTGAAAATTTTCCGGGGTTCGAGCATATACTCGGCCCCGATCTGTCCAATAAAATGTTTGAACATGCGAAGAAGTTCGACGCCGATTTTCTTCAAGGTAATATCCAGCAGGTTGAAGATGGCTATCCTCATAAAAAAATGACGGTTGCGGATAAGGAGATATTGGCGAAATCAATTATCATTACCACAGGTGCTGAACACAGAAGTCTGGGCGTACCAGGTGAAAAGGAATTATCGGGTTCCGGCGTCTCCTATTGTGCCGTGTGTGATGGTGCCTTTTTCCAGGACCAGGAAATTGTTGTTGTCGGTGGTGGAGACTCAGCAGTGGAGGAAGGCGTTTTTCTTACCCGATTTGCTTCAAAAGTGACCATTATTCACCGTCGCGATGAATTAAGGGCGCAAAAACTGCTGCAAAAGCGGGCATTTGAAAATGAAAAGGTTACGTTTATTTGGAATCATGTTGTCGATGAGATTAAGGGAGATGGGCTGGTTTCATCGGTAGCGCTCACAAATACTGTTACAGGTGAACAATCAGAACTCCCGTGTAACGGTGTCTTCATCTACGTCGGTATGGATCCGCTAACGGAATGTGTAGAGGGTCTTGGCATTACAAATGAAAGCGGATACATCACGGCGGATGAAAATATGTGTACCAATGTTAAAGGTATTTTTGCAGCTGGCGATGTGAACGAAAAGAGATTACGACAAATTGTAACAGCAACGGGTGATGGCAGTATTGCGGCCCAGTCAGCCCAGGACTATGTTGAAAAGATAACGGAAGCATTACAATACGCGGGTGAGGAGGTATAACATGATAACACCGGTTGTCAAAGGTGCCTCGTTTGTCATTACCCATACGCCGGGCTTAGTTCGTCACGGATCCAAGCCGACAAGGGAAACAGCAAAAGATGATGCTTTGCTTGAGGAGATCTTGGCTAATCTGAGGAACCACGACGATGCAGTCGCATATCCGCCAAACCAGGTGTTTATTGGGAATATGCGACCTGATGATTTAAATGATTACGCCCGACCATGGACCGATGTGAGGCTTGAGGATGCTAAGCGGTTTGGTCCGTCCGGTGACATCGTTCCCGAAGATGAATTTTACGGGTGGTTAAAACTCGCTGATGACTTTCAGTTAGTTCATTTGGAAGAATCATTTCTATCGCAATTGAAGGAAAAGCTGGCACACCATCCGTTAATACAACCGAACGATTTGGAACGCCTTGGAGATGGTGAAAGTATGGCTGCAATAGAGGAAAAGCTGGATCAGGGAACGGCTGAACCGTTGCATGTGAACCGTGACCAGCTGGTTGGCTGTGTGCAAACAGGTCATGATGAAGATCAATTTCTGACCGCCACGATCATTTTGGAAAACTTGTGCAATAAAGCATCAGGTATTATTGCGATGCGTCATGTTCTCAATTCATTTGATGTCATACCAGAGGACGTTGACTACGTATTTGGCTGTGACGAGGAAGCGGTTGGTGACCGTTATCAGCGCGGCGGTGGCAATATAGCTAAGGCCATTGCCGAACATGCTGCCTGTTTCAATGCAACTGGTTCTGATATTAAAGCGTTTTGCTGTGCCCCTGCCCATTCTGTGAATATCGCTGCAGGACTCGTTCAGGCGGGGATCTACGAGGAAATCGTTATTGTTGGTGGTGGCAGTTTGGCAAAACTGGGGATGAAGTTTGCTGGGAACTTAAAAAATGATATGCCGATTGTGGAAGATCAGATGGGAGCCATTGCCATGATCATTGGTAAAGATGATGGCAAGAGCCCGGTGATCCGTACAGACAGCATTGGCAAACATGACATTTCCGCCGGGTCATCTGCACAGGCTATTTACAAATCATTGATTATTAAGCCATTGGAGCAATTTGGAAAGGGTATTCTGGATATTGATAAATACGCTGTTGAGCTGCATAACCCTGATGTGACAGAACCTAACGGTAATGGGAACGTTCCTAAAACGAACTATCGGACAATTGCCGCGATGGCAGTGCTCAGAGGGGAAATGGAAAAAACGGAAATGAATCAGTTCGAGTATAAACATGGCATGACCGGCTTTTCACCAACCCAGGGCCATATTGCTTCAGCGATTCCATTCCTCGGTCATGCACGGGAAATGATCATGAACGGTGAAATCAATAATGCCATGTTTGTCGGTAAAGGAAGCCTTTTCCTTGGTAAAATGACAAACCTGTCCGATGGGATGTCTTTCCTTATTGAACAAAATGAAGGGGTGAGTGAATCATGATTGATGTGAACAAAGAAACCTTTAATCAGGAAGTGCTGGAAGCTGACAAACCGGTTATTGTTGACTTCTGGGGGCCGAGCTGCGTGCCGTGTAAACAGCTGATGCCTGATGTGGAGGATTTATCAGAAACTTACCAGGATAAAGTAAAAATTGTCAAATTGAATACTGCTGAAAACAGACGCCTTTGTATTAACTATCGTGTGATGGGGCTGCCAGCTTTTCTTGCTTTCAAGGACGGTGAAGAAGTGAACCGGATATCAGGTGGTGACCTGACGAAAGAAAATATTGAAGAATTAATATTGGAACAGGGCTGAGTAACGGACACCGGGGGACATGTTAATCCTAACGCCCTCCCAGAAGGGGATTAGCATGACCCCCTTGTCTATCATTCTAATATTGTGCAATTTTTTGTATCGACATGACTATGTAAGGGGAAATAGGTGATGCGTTTTTTCCAAAATAAAGTTCTGAACTATTGGAACCCGTATATTGCGCTCCTTTTGGCTGGGGTTCTGAGTGCTTTGTATTTTGGCTTTACGGGAGCCGTGTGGGCTGTCACGGGTGAATTCACACGGCTGGGTGGGGAGTTTGTTGGCCTCTTTGGCGTGGATATATCGGGCTGGGCTTACTTTGATAGGATTCAGATGGACGGAACAACACTGACACGGCCGGCTGGTTGGATGGTTTGGGGGATGTTTATCGGCGCTCTTATAATGGTACTATTAAGTAATAGTTTTAAGATTCGTGTTCCGCGGCAAAAGCGCCGCTATGTACAAGGGCTTGTCGGTGGTATGATTGCAGGATTTGGTGCGCGGCTTGCGCTTGGATGCAACCTTGCTGCCTTTTTCACCGGTGTGCCACAATTTTCCTTGCATTCATGGTTTTTTATCGTTGCAACAGGTGCCGGTACCTATATTGGGGCGAAAATTGTGCAAACACGCTGGTGGAAAGGAAAGCCTGCCTTAACGAAAGGAAACGGCAAAACGAAGGCCAAGGTGTCAAAGAAAAGACAGCCTTATGTCGGAGGGGTGATTGCGGTCTTGTATCTGACACTCATTGTGGTCTTTTTTGTACAGGGGCACATGTTACTGGGCTTCGGTGCTTTGTTTGGTGCGTTCTTTGGTATCCTGATTGAAAGAGGGCAAATTTGTTTCACGTCAGCCTTTCGTGATTTGTGGATTATGGGCCGCGGCATCATGGCCAAAGCTATCATAGCCGGTATGGCCATCAGTTCCATATTGACGATTGTGGTGATTGCGTTTTATGGTATACCACCTATTACACAAGTTGCCGCGCCAGGCACTTTCATTGGAGGGTTATTGTTTGGTTTGGGTATTGTGATGGCATCCAGTTGCGAAACCGGGATGATGTACCGATTAATGGAAGGTCAAGTTCTATATTTTACAGTATTTGCCGGCAATATAGTAGGCGCAACCTTCCTCGCATTTGGCTGGGATCATCTCGGCATTTATAACATACTCGTTGCCAGTGGTCGGGAGCTAAATCTTGTCCCTGCTGTTGGTCCTGTTGGTGCTGTTGCGATCACGTTATTCATGCTTGCTGTCATGTATATGATTGTTGTCATACGTGGGAATAATCATCATGTTGGGTTTGGAATGAAAAAAAGGAGGGGGACTCATGCTGGAACAAGTGCAAGCTGATTTTACATTGGATTTACAAGGTGAATCCTGTCCTTATCCGGTTATTTACACACTGGATGCACTTAAAGAATTGGAAAAAGGGCAGCTTTTGAAAGTCATTACAGATTGTCCGTCATCTTTTAGAAATGTCCCCGAAGAAGCAACGAAGCGTGGGTACCAATTGGCAACTGACCCGGTTAACAATGGCCAGGAAATTTTGTTTTATATTTATGCCTGATATTGGAACGTCCATCCATGAAAGGGGGTGATGCCATGTCCAGAGAAGAAATTAAATTAACCACGTTATCCAGTAAAGGTGGCTGAGGATGCAAGATTGGTCCGGAAGACCTGGCGCAAGTTTTGCGTCATTTACCACCGTCTGTCCCTAATCCAAATTTGCTGGTAGGCTTGGATACCTCCGATGATGCCGGCGTGTATAAAATCAACACGGATATGGCACTTGTGCAAACGTTGGATTACTTTACACCTATTGTTGATGATCCCTACATGTTTGGGCAAATTGCAGCTGCGAATGCTTTGAGTGATGTGTATGCCATGGGTGGGAAACCAATTACGGTGATGAACATCGTGGGATTTCCTGTGAACACACTTAGTCAGGACATATTGGCGGATATCCTGGCTGGCGCAGCCGCAAAAGTTGCCGAATCGGGTGCTACGTTAGTTGGCGGGCATTCTATCGATGATGAGGAGCCGAAGTTCGGGCTGTCGGTTACCGGCACCATTCATCCGGACCGCATTTTATCTAATGCGGGGGCACAACCGGGTGATGTACTGATTCTTACAAAGCCAATCGGTATCGGCATTCTGACGACAGCGATTAAGAAAGACTTACTGACAGAGGAAGAACTTGCAAACGCTACCGGCATCATGACAGCTTTAAATAAGGTGGCGGCAGAGGTTATGGCCGATTACGATGTGCATGCCTGTACGGATGTTACCGGCTTTGGACTGCTTGGTCATACTCTGGAAATCGCTGAAGGCAGCCAGGTTGGTATCACGATATCAAGTGAGGAAGTACCAGTGTTGGAGGGGGCAAAAACGCTTGCTGAAAAAGGTATTATTCCAGGCGGTACGAAGAAAAATCACAAGTGGCTGTCCGATCGTGTCGATTATGCCGACTCCATTCGTGTTAGGGATCAGTTAATCCTTTGTGATGCGGTGACATCAGGAGGACTCGTTATGTCTGTACCTGAAGCGGAGGCAGAGCCGCTGATGCGTGCGCTTGAGAATCGTTATGTCGAGGCGGCCATCATTGGCAGCGTGACAAGCGAAAATAAAGGCCGGATTATTGTTTTTTAAAAAGCTTGGGTTGGGAGCCAGTTGGAAAAAGGGCTGTCAATCCAAGCGGTTTTTTGACATAAGGGGATACGTATAAACACTGTAAAAGCGCTACCTGTTGAAGGCACTTAACGGGTGGCGGTTCTTTAGACCCGGGGAAAGCAGTAACGATACAAAACGTTGTATGGCGGGACTGTGTGGGAATCGAACCCACCGAAGACGGCACGCGTCTCCCGCAGGGTTTTGAAGACCCGGGAGGACACCAGTCACTCAGCCAGCCCCATAAATACAAGGGTTCCTAATATTCATATATAACTTTATAATACGAATATTATGTCTATATAGTATCATATTTTTCGGCAATGCGCACGTCAAAAATGTCTCTGGTTGAAAATAATTTTTCATGTAAAACGGGGGAATAAAAATGGATGATGCTTACTTTACGATTGGTATGGCCGGTCATATTGATCATGGCAAAACAACACTGACAAAAGCACTTACCGATGTGGATACGGACCGCTTAAAGGAGGAAAGAGAGCGGGAAGTATCGATTGAACCTGGTTATGCGCCTTTGGAAACAAAGGATGGCAGCCACGTTTCAATTGTGGATGTACCTGGGCATGAGCGGTTTATCCGTCAGATGATTGCCGGAGTGGCGGGCATTGACCTTGTTGTCCTCGTGATCGCTGCCGATGAAGGGGTAATGCCACAAACAAAGGAGCATTTTCAAATTCTGGAATTCCTCGGTATTCAACATTGTATTGTCGCGGTGTCCAAAATAGATCGTGTCGATGCGGAACTACTTGACCTTGCGATAGAAGATATTAAGGAAAGTTTAGCCGGAACCATTTTTAATGGGGGGCCATTGGTTTGTGTTGACAGTGTGTCTGGAAAAGGTATCGATCAGTTGAGGCAACAGATCGTATTTGAATTGGAAAAGACGGAATTCCGGGATGCTTATGGTTCGTTTCGTCTGCCGATTGATCAAGTATTCACAGTGAAGGGGCAGGGTACGATTGTTAGAGGAACGATATATGAGGGAATCGTGCAAAAAGGAAGTACGCTAACAATCCTTCCTGGAGGTTTCAAAGTTAGGGCGCGGCAAATTCAGGTCCACCGTCAAGATAAAAAAACATCACGGGCCGGTCAACGAACAGCTATAAATTTAGGCGGGGTTAATAAGGAAGATATCCAGCGAGGGGATGTGCTTGTTGCTTCAGATCATTTTTTAGTAACGAACACCATTGACGTCAGTCTACAGTTTGTTGATCAGTTGTCTTCGCCTGTTAAGCAGCGAATGCCGGTAAAAGTCCATACTGGCACGTCTGAAGTGATGGGAAAAATCATTTTTTTTGACCGCAATGAAGTAAACAGAAACCATGATGCCGTTCTGTGTCAGATTCGCCTGGAGGAGGATATTGTTGTCCGCCGTGGTGACCGGTTTATTCTAAGGCGCCCGACACCGGTTGAAACACTTGGCGGTGGTTGGGTGATTGAACCTAAAGGAAGCAAATACCGCTTTGGAGAAGCAACGGTTGAGATGTTACAAAAAAAGAAAGAAGGGACACCGGATGACCTTGTGAAAGATGTGTTAATGAAGCATAAACTACTGGATGTGAAGCAGCTCATTCAGTATACATCGCTTGATGAACATGCAGTAAAGACCGCAGTTGACAAAGGGGTTGAAAGCGGGCATTTGCTTCCGGTTACAGGAAATAAGTATGCCCTTACGAACGACTTTACGATCATGAAGGATATGGTAACGGGACAACTGCAATATTATCATCGCGATTTTCCGATGCGCCCGGGAATCAGCAAGGCGGAAATCGTGCAATCGTTCAGCGGACAGTTTCCAAAGCGGTTAATGGAATTCGGTTTGGAATCAATGCTTGCCTCAGGTGCGATTCAAAAGGATAAACGGTTTCTTGCTTTATCTGACTTTACACCACATTTGCCTGGAAAATGGAAGGCGCAAATGGAGACGGCTATCGGCCAGCTTGAAGCGGACGGCCTGCAGGTGAAGAAATGGGATGACTATATGGTGCATAAGACAGTGCCGAAAAAAGAGACAGTCGAACTGAACGCATACCTTATCCATACTGAACAGGCTTATCCGTTAACGAATGAACATATTATTCATCATCAACCATTTACCGATGCTTTGGCGGTGTTGAAAGTTAACACAGGTGAGCTGTTTGGTTTAAAAGAGGCGAAAGATGCACTACAGGTATCCAGGAAATACTTGATTCCGTTTTTGGAGCTGTTGGATCAACATAAATTGACTAAAAGGGTCGGAGATAAGCGGAAATGGGTCATATGAGCCGTGATAACTTATATTTTGAGACACTAGGTTTTTATTTCGTTATCAATCTGATGTACCTAAAATAAAGAGTACTCCTGTAATAAAGAAATATGAGGACATTTGAGGTTTGATACAAAAAAGCCTCCTTGGTACTGTTCAGGGTGTCGATGCGTAACGGCCCCAAACGAAGCAAAAACCAGGGAGGACTCACCAATGGATGACAGTAGAAAAGAAAAAAATTCAATATACATAGGACACAGGCGTTTTAGATATTAGTAAATCGATCAACTAATAATGGGATTTCTTCCTCTGTAATGGTGCGAAAATCAAGCAGGACCTGATCATACTTGCGTCTTGCAAGGACGGCAGGCTGTCCTGTACGGAGGCGGTCGAAAATTTGTTGTGGGCTGAGGTCTGTATGGCATACCGCTACAACCAATGTCGCCATTTCGACCTCCGGCATGCTTCCCCCGCCAATCTGGGAAGTGTCGTCTTGTATATCGAAATGCCAATCCCCGCTTTTCTCACGGACACCTGCCACAAATGCGTCAACACGTTTTCTGATTTCGGTTGTGGAGAGTGACATATCACGAATGACGGGAATTTCCTCAGTGTTATCCGCTGCATAACTTTTTAATGTGGCCTCTAGTGCAGCGAGCGTCATTTTATCCACACGTAATACCCGTGCCAGCTGGTGTCGTTTTAATTGATCCATCAGATCCTGCCGTCCGAGAATGATTCCTGCCTGTGGGCCACCCAACAGCTTATCACCGCTGAATGAAATGATATCCACACCGGTTTTTAGCACATCGGGTACGACGGGTTCGTCACCTGCCTCGAAATCATAAAGTGCCCCGCTTCCAAGGTCCTCATAAATAAGTGGCGCACGGTGTTTTCGTGCCAGTTCAACCAGTTCCTCCGCTTGAACTGAATTGGTAAATCCAATTGTTTTAAAGTTGCTTGTATGTACTTTCATCAGGATGGCCGTTTCGTCGTTAATGGCCTGTTCAAAGTCATATACATGGGTTTTGTTGGTGGTCCCGACTTCTTTTAAAATTGCGCCGCTTTCTTCCATGATGGATGAAATTCTGAAGGAGCCGCCGATTTCCACAAGTTCACCCCGGGAAACAATGACTTCTCTTTCATGTGCCAATGCGCGCAGAATCAGATAAACGGCTGCAGCATTGTTATTGACGACCATTGCTGCTTCTGCACCGGTGATCTCCGTTAATATGGATTCGATCAGCTGATGTCTGGAGCCACGCTGGCCTTGTTCCAGATCATATTCGAGATTCGAATAATTCCCCGCGGTTAAAACAACTTGTTCCATGGCTTTTTGACTTAATCTGGCCCGCCCGAGATTGGTATGTAAGATTGTCCCTGTAGCGTTAATGACCTGTCGTACATTATGCTGTCGGAATGCTTCGGCCTTTTGGTTAAGCATGGTGAAAATGTGATCTTCCAAGGCTATTGTTGTTGGCGATTCCTGTTGCCAACTGCCATTCAGCATCTGCTCGCGTATATCATGTATGATATTCCTGATCCATTTTGTCAATGCTGAAAGCGGGATATCATATTCTTCCTGTAACACTGTAAATCGGTGATCTTTTTGAATAGCATGGATAGCCGGTAGTTCCCGGAGATATTCCTTCAATAGGTAGTCCCCCCTATATGTTATGGCGCGTTGGTTTTTGCAAGTTATATCGTCATATCAAAAAAGAAACATTTTCCCTATTATAATAGCGAACCAGTCAATTTGACAAAAATATTCTGAATCCATTTTCTTTTTAAGAATCATATCTACATGGAGCTGCCAGACTGCTTCGACAACTTTTTCCTGATGCGGATTTATTGCTCTCATGAAATAAAGACTGTATTTTTTACTTTTTTATTGACTGTTCGTTTAATCCAAACTATAATTAATGACTATGTTTGGAAATAACTTGAGCAAGCTGGTGGCTTTTAGAGAGATAGAGTAGATAAATGGTTTAAGCAAAGGATAATCATTTTCCATCCAATGGTCTGTAATGACAGCACTTGTTATAGGCACTTGCTCCTTAATATGGGAGGCAAACTTTGCAGGGAAAAAAGAAAAGGAAAACGGATTGGACCGTTTTTGCCGTTAGTGGCGGGTTTTTGATTTTATTTATTGTGTTATCTTTCATTAACAGTGAAGTGGTTGGGAAATGGATTACAATGTTATTCGATTATGCTGCTAATCTTTTCGGAGCATACTGGCAGCTCTTGTTGTTTGGTAATTTTGTCATTGGTATATTTTTAGGCTTTTCCAGATTTGGGAAAGTCCGTTTAGGAAAAATGGATAAACCGAAATACAGTTATTATCGCTGGGTTGCGATGATTTTAGTAACCCTTCTGGCTAGTGGTGGTGTGTTCTGGGCAGCATCTGAGCCGATGTATCACTACATGACAACGCCTCCGTTATTCGGTGGCGGCGAATTTAATAATGTATGGGCGGCGTTTGCGCAAGGTTTTATGCACTGGGGCTTTTTGGCCTGGGCGATACTTGGAACCCTGGCAACGATCGTCATGATGTATGTGCATTACAGTAAAGGCTATCCAATGCGGCCAAGGGCATTGTTATATCCGGTATTCGGGGAAAAAATCTTTCATAAAAGTATTCTCGGATCGGCGGCAGATATTTTTTCCATCATCGCCACAGCTGCCGGAACATTGGGGCCTTTAGGCTTTCTTGGTTTGCAAATTGCTTATGGGCTTAATCATTTATTCGGGGTTCCCAATACAGCCGGCGTAAGTATTCTGGTTGTATGCGTGCTGGTCGTGATTGCGGCGATTTCTGCAGCGACCGGGGTTGACCGGGGAATTCTTTTACTGAGTCGTCTAAATGTAAGCATGACGTTCCTGCTGGGAATGATCATGCTGCTGATTGGTCCGACATTGTTTATCATTGATGCGTTTATTGGCGGAACCGGCGTACATTTGCAGAACTTCTTTACGATGAATTTCTACCGCGGTGACAGTGCCTGGCTTGGTGCATGGACGCTCTTTTTCTGGGCCTGGTTTATCGGCTATGGTCCGATGCTGATCATCTTTATCAGTCGGATATCCCGCGGCCGGACGATACGGGAGTTGATCACCGCCGTATCTATTGTGGCACCGCTCGTCACGAATTTCTGGTTTTCCATTGTGGGTGGAACTGGCGTATTTTTTGAAAGGGAGAATGCGGGATCTGTATCCGGGGCCTTGAATGAGGCGGGCATGCCCGCCGCTGTGATGGCGATTATGGACCAATTGCCGATGGGAACGATCATGGCAGTGGCATTCCTTCTTATTTCGGTTGTTTTCGTGGCAACAACGACCGATACGATGTCCTATACCGTGTCTGTTACGCTGACCGGCAATGATCATCCTGCCCGCTGGCTGCGTGTTTTCTGGGCGCTGATATTCGGTGGAACGACAATGGTCATCCTAACAATTGGTGAAGGCAGTGTTACAGCCATTCAAAATTCGATTGTCATAACGGCCGTTCCAGTATCGTTCCTATTGTTGCCGCCATTGTGGAATGCACCACAGATTGCGAAGAAGATGGCATTGGAACAAGGACTGATGTGGGAACGGCCACGAAAAGGCAGACCCATTAAAATTGATCATTAGAAAAACTCGGTACTCACCACGTCTATAGCGAGTGCCGAAGTCTTTCTTATAAGGTCATCCATAAATTGACACTTTTTAACGATATAAAAAGTAGCTCACTTACGGTGGAGAAAATATAAAATCATATTTAGCGTGCTAAATCACATCATATTTAGTACGCTATTTTTTTACTGGTAAAACAACGTGTGAATGGATACATTATTCATTAAAGCTGTCATTCATGATAGTAAAAACCTTGACATTCCTTGACAAGTGGGACATAATAAATTTTAAATTAGAAAGATTCGGCGTTGATAGGGGTTAGTAAATAGTACCCGGAACGAAAGAGAGTGGAGTCCATCGGCTGAAAGATTCCAGCGTTTTTCAGGCTATTGAACCTACCCTTTGAGCTGTTGGGCGAATAACCCAACCGTTCTCCTGCGTTACGGGGAAGAGAGGGCATCATTGTTTTTTGATGCCAAAAAAAGGTGGTACCGCGGAACGTAGACTCTTTTCCGTCCTTTGCAACATTATGTGAAGGGCGGATAAGAGTCTTTTTTAGGTTGTAGAGGAAAGGGGTGATCCTATGGCAAAAAAACGAATTGTGGTGAAGATCGGCAGCAGTTCGTTAACGAATACAAATGGAGAGCTCAGCAAAAGCAAACTGAACGAACACGCAGAGGCATTGACATATCTAAAAAAGCAAGGCTATGAAGTCATCTTGATTTCCTCGGGAGCTGTTGCGGCCGGCTTTAGCGAGCTTGGTTATCCGTCCCGCCCCGTTACACTGGCAGGTAAACAAGCGACAGCGGCGGTGGGGCAAGGATTGTTGGTGCAGGCTTATACAGAGGCTTTCAAGGCACATGGAATCATTGCCGCGCAATTGCTGTTAACGCGAAATGTTTTTGTCAATCAAGCACAATACGGGAATGTTTACAGTACACTGACCGAGCTTTTAAAGCGGTCGGTTTTACCAATTATAAACGAAAATGACTCTGTTGCAGTTGATGAATTGACCTTCGGGGACAATGATATGTTATCTGCATTGGTCAGTGGCCTTGTCCATGCCGATTTTTTGATCATGTTGACTGATATTAACGGACTGTATGAGCACAACCCGAGGGTAAACCGCTTAGCAAAACGCTACGACTTTTTGCCTGCCATCACAGAGAAACTATTTTATCAAACCAACAGCGATTCGGGTTCAAAGTTCGGTACAGGTGGAATGAAATCGAAATTGTCAGCTGCACAAACCGCTCTATCACTCGGCGTTCACGTATTTGTTGGAACTGGCTCCGGGCAGGAAAAACTAATGCATATTTTGGATGGGAAAGGCGATGGCACCTATATCGGTGACAGCAAGACCCACAATTTAAGAAAGCCGAAACAATGGATTGCTTTTCACTCGCCAATTTCAGGAAAGATCGAAATCGATGACGGGGCGGAACGAGCGATTACTTCTAACGGAAAAAGTTTGTTACCGGCGGGAATCAAAGCATTTGAAGGCATCTTTGACGTAGGGGATGTGGTCGAAATCATCAACGCCAACAAAACAGTTATAGCGAGAGGCCAGGTGAATTATTCGTCCTCGGATTTGAACACGATCAAGGGATTGGCGAGCGATGAAGCCATGATAAAAACGGAGCGAAATCATCCAGAAGTGATTCACCGCGACCGATTGGTACTATCTTTAAGGGAGGAAATTCTATGAGCGAATTGATAACGAAAGCAAAAAAGGCAATGGCGTCTGCTCAAGTACTTGGCACTAAAACCACAGATCAAAAAAACGAAGCATTACATTTGATTGCTGAACAACTCATAAGTGAAACGACTTTTATCATCAACGAAAATGAAAAAGACATCGCAGGCGCTAAACAAAACGGTTTTCATGAGGCCCTGATCGACCGTCTTGTACTGAACGAACAAAGAATTCACGATATGGCGGATGCGCTCGAACAACAGGCAACACTAAGTGATCCCATCGGTGACGTGTTGGAATCATGGGATCGCCCTAATGGATTAAATATCGAAAAGGTCAGGGTTCCTCTGGGTGTGATTGGGATGATATATGAGGCAAGACCTAACGTGACGGTGGATGCTGCGAGTCTTTGTTTGAAAACTGGAAATGCGGTCCTTCTAAGAGGCAGTTCCTCAGCTCTTTATTCCAATAAGGCTTTTGTAGAAGTTATTCACCGCGCACTTGAACAATCGGACGTTCCTAAGGATGCCGTGGAGCTGCTTGAAGATACGAGCAGGGAGACAGCTGCTCGAATGTTCAAGCTGAACGAATACCTTGACGTTCTTATTCCACGCGGCGGACAAAACCTCATTCAAACCGTCGTGGAACAATCGTCAGTTCCGGTATTGGAAACGGGTTCGGGAAATTGTCACATCTTTATTGATGAAACCGCAAATGCACAAATGGCGATTGATATAACCGTCAACGCAAAGACACAGCGCCCTTCAGTGTGTAACGCTGCGGAAACGGTCATTGTACATGAAGCGTGGGCGAAAAACCATTTACTTGAGCTCGTTAAGACCCTCCAAGACCATCACGTTGAATTGCGGGCCGATGACAGAGCGCAGGAAATCGCCGGGAATCTTGTGCCGGCGAAAGAAAAAGACTGGGAAACTGAATACCTCGATAAAATCTTAGCCATCAAAATTGTTTCAAACGTTCATGATGCCATCGCACACATCAACCGTTACGGCACAAAGCATTCCGAGGCAATCATTACCGAATCGGACGACAATACGCTGAAATTTTTTAACGGTGTGGATGCGGCAGCCCTTTATCACAACACCTCGACGCGTTTTACAGACGGTTTTGAATTCGGGTTTGGTGCTGAAATCGGCATTAGCACGCAAAAATTACATACCCGCGGACCGATGGGTTTGCCTGCGTTAACCTCAACGAAATATATAATCCGCGGTGAGGGACAAATCAAAGAATAAGCCCACTAAACGTCCCTTGCAGTAGATAAAGTTGTTCCAGCCTTTAAAATTGGGGCTGGAACGATAACCATGTGGATTGTTAAACTAATAACCATCCTTTTGCTTGACCGTATGCGCGATTGTGGAAGAAGCGAGTGAAAATAAATAAAGGAAACAGCTCAGTTAACTGCAATTGAGCTGTTTTAATTTTAATTACAACTATCACACGCTAATTGTACTGTGTTTTTAAGTTTCTCCACGGTAAGTGAACGCCTTAGAGTACTCCTTTTTTTGTTTAATCATCGTCATATTATTTAGGCGATCTTTTTGGTATAATAGAGTTAGCATTAAGGAGGCGTCATGGTTGCGTGAAATAAAGAAGCTGCAAAAAGATGCGAATAATATATTGAAACAGACAAGCCGGACATTTTACATACCAATCACCTTGCTGAAATCACCACTGAATCAGACGGTCGGGTCGGCTTATTTGTGCATGCGTGCAGTTGATGAAATTGAAGATCATGAAGAGCTGGATTCAGAGGTTAAACAACATTTGCTCCGGTCGACGAGCAAGCTATTGAAGCAAGACTTTGACGATCAGGCGTACCGTCAATTGCTCAAGCCATATAAATCTCTCCTGCCTGAAGTGACACTGAGACTCGGCGATTGGGTCCGCCTCTGCCCGGATGGGATTGTGGCGAATGTCAAAGAATCGACAAGCATCATGGCCGCCGGGATGGCTGACTGGGCGGAAAAAGGCTGGAATATTAGGGATAAAGCTGATCTTGACGATTATACCTATTATGTTGCCGGACTTGTCGGCGTTATGCTGTCGGACATCTGGGAATGGTATGATGGGACAAAAACAGACCGGGAGCTGGCGATTAGTTACGGTCGGGGCCTTCAGGCTGTCAATGTTTTGCGGAATCAAGATGAAGACAGTGAACGCGGTGTCAACTTTGTGCCGGATGGCTGGACAAGGGAGGATATGTTCCGCTATACTGAAAAGAATCTGGCCCAGGCAGATGCATATATGAAAGACATCAACACCCGGACGATTAAACTATTTTGCCGAATTCCACTCGCTTTGGCCAAACGAACCGTCAAAGCACTGAAAGAAGGACGCGACAAAATATCGCGTGATGAGGTTGAAACGATTGTTGACGATATTAAAAACGAATGAAGGAAAGCCACTGTTCGGTTGAATAGTGGCTTTCGTTTTGATGATTTACTGGTGGCTCACTAGTAGCACTGAAACGATTGAATGTGATCAAGATCGACCCCATAGTACACCCATCGATTTCGTTGCCACCTGAATCCGGCGATTGACTGCCTGCCGATATATACAGGGAAAAACCAGAACGCATCCCATCTCAACCAAATATACGTAAATCGGAACAGACACCCCCTTATGGAACCCGGATCAACTGCGAAGGTGCTGAATCCACCCTGTGCCTGCTGTGTTTGCGGCTGCTGTGGTGTAAATGCTGGCGGCGGTGATGTGGGCGCGCTCATTTGTGACGGTCCACCTGGGAATCCCGGTATCCCTCCGCCTGATTGCCCGGGTGTTCCTCCAAATGGCGGTCCCCCGCCGGTCTGCCCGGGTGGTCCACCGAATGGAGGGCCTGCGTCTTGCCCGTCTCCCTGGAACCAGGGAAAATTATATAGTCTTGTATCATCATAAGGTGAATGGTTCATTGACATTCGCCTCCCCAAAAAATTCTTTCCCTTCACTATATGGGGATTCGTCTACTATTGATTGGGCTTATGAATAGATGCCTGTTCCGAAATTGATCCGACCGTCTTAGATAAAATACCGATCACGTCTCAAATAACTCGGCCGAATTGTATTTTATTCCGGCGCCTTTTAATATTTTTTGGCTAATTCCCATTGACTCTTACGTTACGTTATCCTTTACAGTAACCATTGAAGGGAGGTCATCCAGATGAAAGTGAAAGAAGTAGCCGAATTAGTTGGCATCAGTGTGCGTACACTGCATCATTATGATGACATTGGATTGCTCAAACCGGATACCACTGAATCAGGCTATCGGATTTATTCACAAAAGGATCTTGAATCATTGCAGCAGATACTATTTTTTAAACAGCTGGGCTTCCCTTTGAAGAAAATAAAAGCGATAATCAATAGTCCGTCATTTGACAGGGAGGAGGCATTTCAGATTCAGCGGAAGATGCTGCTGGAGGAGCGCGCCCGACTGGATCACATGATTGCGACGATTGATAAGACGATCCAGCATATGAAAGGGGCGATTTACATGAGTGATTTGGAAAAGTTTGAGGGCTTTGATTTCAGCAAAAACCCATACGAACAGGAAGCCCGCGAACGCTGGGGTGATGAAGCGGTTGATGAGTCGAATAACAAAATCAACAAGATGTCAAACGATGAACAGAAAGCATTGGGTGAAGAATTTGACCAAATTTATCGGGATCTTGCTGCAATCCGGCATCAAGCACCTGATTCGGATGAAGCACAAGCGGGCATAAAAGTCTGGTATGACTACTTGAATAAGATTGGCAACTATTCACTTGAAGCTTTCAAAGGGCTTGGTCAAATGTATGTTGATGATGAACGCTTCACGAAAAACATCGATAAGTATGGTGATGGTCTGGCCGAGTTCATGCGTGATGCGATGGCCGTGTATGCGGACCGGAATAATTTTGACTGAAGTTGTCACAGAATTGGCTGGTTTTCGGCCAGAATGTTCACAACCGCCCCTTCGCAGTATAAAGACTTTGTCGGAAATCCCGAAGTTCACAGTCAAAAACCCGATGTTCACAACTAAAAACCTGAAGTTCACAATTTTTGGCTGAAAGGGAGGAGAAGAATAAGGGTGGAATAAGGCAGAAGGGGCGAAGAGACTACCCCTTCTGCCTTTTCCATCGACTTCAAAGGTTTTGAACAGTAACCTCCACATTGTCAGCTTTCGTAATCGCTGAAATAACGGCAACCCCATCCGCCCCGGCGTTGATGACAGAGGCTGCGTTTTTTTCTGTAATCCCACCGATCCCGACAATCGGCATGTCGGGAAATTGCCGCTTTAATGTTTTAATCCACTTGGTGCCAACTGCTTGTTCGGCATCGTCCTTAGATGATGTTGCAAAGACTGACCCCGCTCCAAGATAGTCAGCTAACTCAATGGAACTGTTCTCGACCTCGGTTTGACTGGATACAGACAATCCAATTATTTTATCGGGAAACATCTTTCGCACTTCTTTAAGCCGCATGTCATCCTGTCCAACATGGATGCCGTCAGCGCCTAATCGTTCAACCAGATCAATATCATCGTTTACGAAAAACAAAACGTTATAACGCGTACAAATGTCGCGCAGTCTGCGCCCTAACGCCAATTTGTCTTGACCAGTTAGTGATCCTTCTCCTTTTTCGCGGAACTGAAAAGCTGTAATACCCGCTTGTGCTGCTTTTTCCAAAACATCCTCTGGTGTGTAGTTGCAGTTCTGACTACCCATGATAAAGTATTTTCTCAGGTTCATAAGCTATTTCCTTTCCAGCTCAGCAGGATCAAGTGACAGGGCATCGATGAAACGAGGGAGAAACGTTCCTGGGCCATTGACATCTGATCGTTTGGCTGCATGTTCTGCGGCCAATCCGTAAAATTCAGCAGCAGTCAGTGCTTGTTGCCCGATGGCTTCGTTTGTTGTCAGGCACGCCGTTAACACAGAACCGAGCAGACAGCCGGCCCCGGTGATTTTGCTTAAAAATGAATGGCCAGAGTCATTATGCAGCGTCGCACCATCCATACAAATGACGTCTGTTTTCCCGGTGACAATGGCGGTAGTCTGATACATTTCAGCCACCTTGGAAGCAATTTTATCGGCATTCCCGTCACCAATGGATTCGACACCTTTTGTTTCCCATGGGATTTCAACGAGGTGTGCGAGTTCACCAGCGTTCCCTTTAATCACGGTCGGCTGCACCTCATCCAGGATGTTTTTCACCGCTGTTGTCCGGAAAGGGGTTGCAGCAACACCGACTGGATCAAGCACGACCGGAATTCCTTTTTCATTGGCCGCTTTGCCTGCCTGAATCATCGACGGCAACTCTTGAGCAGTCAGCGTACCGATATTAAGTAGGAGACCATCGGCATTGGACGCCATGTCCGCCGCTTCTTCTTCAGCTTTTGCCATAACCGGGGCAGCGCCAAACGATAACAACCCGTTCGCTGAAAAATTCATGACCACTTGATTGGTGAGATGGTGGATAAGTGGTGTTGTTTCGCGAACCTTTTGAATGATGTTGTCGTTCATTTATGTCACCCTTTCCGTCCGGTGTACCCAATGGTTTGTCGGACCGCTTCCATGTCCAATTGAAAAGGCGCCCCTGATGGCTGCGGTTACAAAGTCTTTGGCCTGTTGAACAGCGTCAGATAATTTATAGCCTTGACTTAGATAAGCTGTGATGGCTGCTGAATAGGTACAGCCGGTGCCATGCGTGTTTTTTGTATCAATCCGCTCGGCTGAAAAGGTATGCATTTTTTCGCCCGCATATAAAAAGTCGACAGCCTTTCCTTGCATATGACCGCCTTTCACTAAGGCAGCCCCTGCACCGAATTCATGGACAATCCGTTTGGCAGCCCGCTGCATGTCTTCGGATGTTTCAATGGTTTCGCCAATAATCACTTCTGCTTCCGGGACATTCGGTGTGACCAATGTCGTCAATGGAAGCAAGCTTTCGCGCAGGTAATCGCGGGAGTCCTCTGAAATCAGCGTATCACCACTTGTGGTCACCATCACCGGATCCATAATATAAGGGATAGCTAATCCGGAGATTTTGTTGGAAATGGCATTCATGATATCGACATTCGCGAGCATACCAGTTTTGAATGCCTGAAACGGAATATCGGAAAGGACTGAATCCAATTGCTGTTTGATCATGGGAACCGTTATATGCTGTACATCTTGGACGCCCGTTGTATTTTGGGCGACAACGGATGTGATGATCGACATGCCATACGTTTTTAATTCCTGAAAAGTCTTTAGATCTGCCTGGATGCCAGCACCGCCACTTGGGTCGGTACCGGCAATTGTCAAGGCTGCGGGTATATGGTGCATGGTAAAGCCTCCTTATACGCGATTTTCCAATATGTTTGCCTGGTTCACTTTGGACACGATGAACCAGCCGATTAAAGCACCTGAAACACTGCTGACGAGAAACGATGGGATAAAGAAAAATGCCCCGGCCGAGCTGCCCAGTAGTATTCGTGCAAATGGCACAGCGAACAGTGACCCCATGATGCCGGTCCCGATTGCTTCACCAAGCGCGGCCATCCCTTTTCTGTTTGTTATCTGATAAAACCAGCCGGCGAGAAAAGCACCGACCATGCCGCCGGGAAAAGCAAGTAGCGTGCCCAGACCGAGCATATTTCGGAGCAGACCGATCATAAATGCGATAACAACGGCCGGTCCGGGTCCCAGTGTCACAGCTGCCATGACGTTGACGGCATGCTGCACCGGGTAAGCCTTGGCGACGCCCGCCGGGAACCATAAGAGCTGTGCTCCCAGCGTTCCAATAGCGACAAAAACAGCCATTGTTGTCAGTAAGCGTGTTCGTTTCAATTCGATTCGAGTCCCTCCTCTCATTAGGGGTGGGAGGAAATCATAAAAAAAGCCAGATCCATAGACTGGACCTGGCTTGAAATAGCTGAAATCGGTATGTCGTCAGACTACTTCCCTACGCTGGTCTTAACCAGATCAGGTCCGTAAGAGTCGGAAAGCTTAGAACGCCTTTCCTCTCAGCCCACGATTGCTGGGCACCCCTAGTAGTTCGCAAACTATTCTTTTATACATGTTAAGTGTAACAGAAGGGGAAGCGTTTGTCATGAGATTATTAAAATTTCACATCAAGTCTGGTAGAATGGAAGAATGCCGGGAGTCAGCTTGCTGTCATTGAACATGACATATATCGGTAAGACCGATCTGATTTATGGTACAATTGATAAAACAGTGGGCGTTGAATAAATGATTTTCCACGTCGCATAAGATGAAACGGAGGAGGTATTTATATGAGCAGAACAGGTGAAATCGTCTTAACCATCATTGGTGCCATTGTTTATTTTCTTTTTACAATTTTCGGCGGATTCATGGTATGGCTGTTTGGTAATGAGACTGTTTTAGATGAAACAACAGAAGAAATACAGCAGCCTGAAATTGCAGCCGGTGATATGGAAGCGGCCCTTGGAATGATGCAAGGGAGCGGCTGGTTTATTATCGCTCTTTCTGTGATTGCTCTGATTTTGGGTATTCTATCAATTTTATTCGTAAAAGGTAACAATAAACCAAAAGCGGCTGGCATTATTTTGATTGTGACGGCTGCAGTGTCTACTTTGATTACCTTTGGAACATTGATATTTGGTGGCATCTTTTATTTAATCGCCGGCATCATGTGCTTGGCACGAAAAGCCCCGCCACAAGCTAGTCCAACCGAATAAATGGTGAAAAAAGAGTGATTTCCCAGTGGTCACTCTTTTTTCGTGTGTCATTTAAGTTCTACTCTTGGATCAATTTTTTAAATATTTACAACCTGATGTACTATGTTATATTAATAGAGAAAAGTCGTAACTTGGCGTTTTTTGCTGTGAGGGATTTGAACTGTAAAAGGGGGCTCATTTAATGAAAGGGCAGAATATGTCGGATAGTGACCCACGTTACAAAATAGCTAACCGTGAGGCATTAATAGGGATTGGACTGGCAATTTTCAACTTTATCTGGTGGTTTGCCTTCGCATATGGTCTTGGCGGTAAGGACCCATCCGACTATACATATGTTTTCGGGCTGCCAGCGTGGTTTTTTTATAGCTGTGTGCTGGGGTTTGTTGTCATGGCTGTTCTGGTGACAATTGTCGTCAAAAAATGGTTTGTGGATGTTTCGTTTGATGAAGAGGGGAATGAAACATGAATTGGGAGGCATTAGTTCCGTTAATTGGCGTATTGTTAATTATATTTGGGGTTGGTGTGTGGGCCGGTAAATACATACGATCATCCAATACATTCATTCAGGATTATTTTCTCGGCGGCAGAAGTCTTGGCGGATTCGTTCTGGCGATGACGATGACGGCAACTTATGGCAGTGCCAGCAGTTTTATTGGCGGTCCCGGTACGGCTTATACCGAGGGGCTTGGCTGGGTGCTTCTGGCGATGACACAAGTATCGACCGGTTACTTCGTCCTGATGGTACTGGGGAAAAAATTTGCGATTGTCACACGGAAATATAAAGCACTGACAATGGTGGACTTTTTGAAAGAACGGTATCGCTCCAAATGGGTTGTCCTGTTTTCGGCATTCAGCATTATTATCTTTTTATTTTCCGCCATGGCAGCTCAGTGGATTGGTGGGGCCCGTCTGATTGAATCATTGGTCGGCATTCCATATACAACGGCATTATTCATTTTCGCGCTGTTCGTACTGATCTATGTGATCATCGGCGGTTTCCGGGCGGTAGCGCTGACGGATGCCATCCAAGGGACGATTATGTTTGTCGGGACCCTCATATTGCTGATCGCAACCATTATCGCAGGGGGTGGGCTTTCCAATCTCATGTCGGATCTTTCCGCAGAAAACCCGAATTTGATTACGCCATATGGTGCTGAGGGCACCCTTACACCGGCCTTTGTGTCATCGTTCTGGATACTGGTTGGCGTAGGGGTTGTGGCCTTGCCGCAGATCACCGTCAGGGCGATGTCCTATAAGGACTCCCGCTCTATGCATCGTGCCATCATTATCGGTACAATCGTTGTCGGTGTCATCATGCTGAATATGCATTTGATTGGTGTGCTGGCCAGACCGATATTACCTGGTATTGAAGTGGGCGATAAAGTCATGCCGCTTATTGCACTGGAAGTTTTGCCGAACTGGCTGGCAGGCCTTGTGCTGGCGGCTCCGATGGCAGCGATTATGTCAACTGTTGATTCGTTGTTACTGTTAGTGAGCTCATCAATTGTTAAAGATGTTTATCTGAATTACGTCGAACCGAAAGCATCACATAATCGGGTGAAGGGCCTCAGTTTCGGGGTTACAGCGGTCCTAGGAATTATCATTTTTCTGATGGCCCTCAACCCACCTGATTTGATTATCTGGCTGAACTTATTCGCATTTGGTGGTCTACAGGCGGCGTTTATGTGGCCGATTGTAATGGGACTTTATTGGCAAAAAGGCAATAAATACGGTGCGCTTGCTTCAATGATTACCGGCGTCGGTCTATATATTCTGTCGGATACATTCTTCCCGCAACCATTCGGATTGCATTCGGTCGTGCTGCCGGTCGTTGTCGCATTTTTTGCTTATGTGTTCGTAAGCCTGGGGACACAGGAAAAATCAGTTGGTGAGGAAGCGGGTTTATAGCAAATTTTTACAACTGTTTACTTGAGCGGAGCGCTGTAGATTGGGGCAAAATTGCTATAGTTCAGCTACGGGCATCGACAGAATGAGACTTTAGCAAATGGTATTGTATTGCAGTGTGTTCATATGGAAAAATTCATTAGAATAAAACCGTCAACGATTGTATAATAAGTATAGAGGTGTTAGATGTGTCGATCTATACAACGCTAAAAGATAATCGGGAGAAAATATTAATAAGTGCTAGGGAGCATGGTATTCAAAACTTAAAATTGTTTGGATCAGCCGCCAGAATGGAAGATCAAGAAGATAGTGACGTTGACTTCCTTGTAACCTTTGAAGACGACAGAAGCCTGTTTGATTTAATTAGATTTAAAAATGATGTGGAAGACATCCTTCATAGAGATGTGGATGTTGTGACGGAAAATGCTGTTCACCACAGTATAAGAGTTAAGATATTGAGTGAGGCAAGACCGCTATGAAAAATGATCGTATATATTTAATTTAACCCATATTTTGGAATGCATCCAAAGTATTGAATCCTATTTGCCAAATGGAAAGGAAGATTATTTTAGTTCAAAGATGACACAGGATGCCGTTATAAGGAAATTGGAAGTTATTGGGGAGTCAACAAAAAGGATTTCAAAAGAAATGAAATTGGAATAGTGATATGCCCTGGAGAGAGATGGCGGGGCTGAGAAATGTGCTCATTCATGAATACTTAGGCGTAGATAATGAAATCGTTTGGAATGTTGTAGAAAATGAGCTCCCAAAATTAAGAAAAATATAACAGACTTACTAAATAAATTCTGAACTGTGACTTGGTCGCAGTTCATTTATTTGCGAGCAGTGAATCAGAGGTTATTTGAAATACTGGCGTCAAGTTTTCAATCCAAAAACGAAAATATATCATCTATTAAAAAGGTGACATCAGGGAAGATGGTCGAATAAAAGGATTGATTTTCTTGGCCATAAATGTTTTCCAGAATAAATAAACCCTGATTTAAACCATATTTTTCAATGAATCTGCTCTGGTGATCAACAAGCAAATATTCCTGTTTTTACTGTTCGCAGGTTTGCGATTCTTGCTGACGAAATTGTGTTAACATGGTCATAGTACTTGTAGAGAATATAAATAGTGGGGGAGTGCCGCTTATATGACTAAGATCGGATTTGTGCGCCATGGTGTTACACAATGGAATAAAGAAGGCAGAGCGCAGGGGCGTTCCGATGTTCCACTGGATGGGGAAGGTTTGAAGCAGGCCAGATCACTGGCAGAGCGGCCGGAAGTCGGTGAATGGGATGTCGTGTATTCCAGTGATCTGCTGCGGGCGAAGCAAACTGCGGAAATCCTGACCGATAACCTCGGCATACAACTGTATCTGGATTCCAGACTCCGCGAAAGAGGCGGCGGACTGATTGAAGGAACGACAGAAGAAGAACGCGTTCGAAAATGGGGCCCCGAATGGCGCGAATTGGATGTGGGATTTGAACCGCATGACAGCATTATTACCAGAGGGATCTCGTTTATTGAAGAAATCAGTGCCAAACATCATGATCGGAATGTATTGGTTGTGAGCCATGGCGCGTTTATCAAGCATCTCCTGAAAGCACTTATGCCTGATTTGGAAATGGATGAATCCTTAAAAAATACGTCGTTAACTTGTCTGGTAAAGTGTGAGAGCGGTTGGGATTGCGATTTGTACAACTGGACGGAGCATTTGATAAAGGACGGTTCGATTCAAATGTAACGAGAATCCGAACTAACTCGAAATGATGATTGGTGCAAATAACCCGCTTCGGAAATATACTTTGTGCTCGTCGTGTTGCAAGTTTTTCGGTGAAGCTGCACTCCTCGCAACTCGCAGCTTACTCGGTGGATGTTTCGCTCGTCGCTTTCCGCGGGCGGCTGGTGAGCCTCCTCGTGCTCGTCACGTTGCAAGCTATTTCGGTGAGGCATACGCTCCTCGCAGAAAAGATTGCTGGCGCACTGCGGGGTCTCACCTATGCCTTTGCTCCCGCAGGAGTCTTCGTATATTTCCCGCGCTCAAGTAGCGTATTGTTCGTCTTTTGAATGGCTGTTTCAATTATGTCCAAGGATCCTAGCACGTCCTTTGCGTCGTAAAGGTCCGATTCTGTTCGGGCCTGCACGATGCAGGTTACAAAGGCGTTACAACAGGACATGGAAAGCTGCGACAGTGATACATCGCACGAAGAAAAAGTGCTTTCCTTTTTCGAGGACGTTGCGAACTTAGCCTTTGTTCCCCTAAAATCAGTGGGGGATGAAGAAAAACCCCCACTGATTGAAAATTCACTTTAGGTAAGAGGTGAGAGGCCGTGGCATTGAACATACTGAATAAAACAAGCGGAAATATTGGCACATATATTTCACCATTGATTATTGCGGCGCTGTTATTTGTTAATTTGTATATGATCATTAATCATAAATCAATTGTCACAACATCGGTAGCCATGGTTTCGGCTGCGCTACTGGTATTGTTACTATCTTTGTCCATAAAATCCATTTTTGACAATGGTGAAACACCAGGATCTAAATAATTGGTGGAATCAATCAATACAGCTGCAAAGGATGAGGAATAGATAAAGAGGCTGCACATGTTACAGCCCCTTTTTCCAAGAGATTGCCAAAGATCATTCAGTTACTTCAAGCTGAAATTCTTTATGCTCATGCAGCCCTTCATCATTTTCGACGTGGATGATCATTTTATATGAACCTGCGTCATCGAATGTATGACCTGCATTGTATTCCCCGGCTTTCGTTTCTTCCGCATCCACATATTCATGGTTTTCCGAGCCATCTTTCCAAATTTCAAAGCGGACATCGGCATCTTCAAACGGATTGTCGTCCATCTGCAAATGTACTGTTAAATCAGTTTCTTCTTTTGCCTTGATAGAATCGGGCTTGTCGAAGTGCATGCCAAATCCTTCTGTATGATGATCACCATGATCATCACTGTCGCTGTCGCCGCTGTCCTCTTCGCTTTCTGCACCGTCACCGACCGTGATGGATTTTTTCGGCATCGTATGCATGTCGCGTGCAGTTGTGTGGGCGTACATTTCGTAAATGCCGTCATGGTCAAAGGTTACTTCAGCGGTATATGTTCCATCCTCATTATTTGTTGATTGAACCATGGTACTGTCCTCTTCATTGCCTTTTTCCCAGTACTCAAATTCCATTTCTTCCGCATCTTTCACTTTTTCGTCTCCATACGTCACGGTTGCCTTCAGCTGTACCGTTTCACCAACTTCGGCGGTATCCGGTACTTCAAAGTCCACTTCGAGTGCTTTGATTTCCTCTTCCTCATTGCTTGATTCCTGTTCCGTATCATCGTTTTCGCCACCACTGCCGCATGCGGCCAGCAGTGCCATGGCTAGCACAGCCAAAATGGTCCAGATCCTTTTTTTCATTTTCAATTCCCCCATATTTTCATTTTTAGTCCAAGACTACCTTCAAATCGTCAGCAATTTTTTGCATTTCTTCTGATTGGGTGCCATTGTACTGTTTAATGACCTTTCCTTCCGGATTGATTAAAAAAAAGCTGGTACCGTGTGTTACTTGGTCAGATCCTTCCGGTGGCTTTTTTAGCAGTGATTTAAAGGACTTAATCGAAAATTCTTTTATTGTTTGAAAGTCATAGCCGGTCAAAAATGTCCAGTTGCTCAAATCAGCCTGGAAATTTTGCGCGTATTCTTTTAACGCTTCAGGTGTATCACGCTCGGGGTCCACACTGAAGGAAACGAGCTGCGCATCCAGGTTATTTTCCTTCATTTTCTGCTGCAGATGAGCCATGTTACTCGTCATAGGCGGACAAACTGTTGTACAGTTGGTGAAAACAAAATCTGCTACCCACCACTTTCCCTTCAGGTCATCGTTCGATAACGTTTCTGTGTCCTGGGTGGTAAATTCAAAATCGCTTACTTCCTCTGACATATTAGTCTCAATTTCTTCCCCGCATGCTGCAAGGAAAAGAGTGAGCAGCAATACCAAAATCTTGAAGAATCTCATGCACGCCATCCTTTCTTGAGGATTCAGGCACTATTATTCGTTTTGGGAAAACCGGTGCTCCGCTTGCCTGAATCCGACTGTCTAAAATCGTTGCCATGTCAGTGATGACTACCGGAACAGCCGTTGTGTCCGTTCATTTTTTGGAAAATGGCTTCCATGCCATCCGCGAAACGATAAACGGTCCCGCCGAAGCCCTTGACGAATTTATCCGCATCCTCGCCTCGTTCAAATGTCAGCACTTGCGGGTGACAGCACCCGATTTCAACGGACGCATCCATCACATAGAAGGACAGCTGCGCACTGAGCGTTGTCTGCCGGAAAAAGTCCGGACAAATGGCCTGGACCACGTCATCGCCGAGCTGGCGGTGACGAAGAAGGCCGCAATGTGCACAGCATGCCGTCTCCGTCCGGTTATTCGGCAAGATTAGCCGATATGCTAGACGGTCATTGATCGTGCGGCTGCAAAAAACACAGTCTTTCGTGGCAGAATTATGATCGTTCGCTTCCTGGGCAATCGATACCCCACCGAACGTCTTGAGGACGGCACCATCATCAATCAGCGGCTTCAAATCGCGGTGAATCGTCATTTCGGAAACGTCGAGCTCTTCGCTCAGATCAGAAATTTTCATATTGCGATGTCTGTTTAACAAATCCTTTATTTTATGCTGCCGCTCAACTGGAAGCAATCGCTCATTCCTCCTCTCTATGTATGATTGTTTGTAACAAACTCAAACAAATATTAACATCATCATAACCGGGAATGGGCTATTATTCAATGCCGTTTATGTGAAAGTGTTGTGAATAATTTGTGAAAGTTTGTCATATACATGGGGGGAGCGACAAGGGAAATCATGTCCGTTTTATATGATGTGAAAGGAGGAATCTTTTGGTGGATACGTTATTTTTGGAACAGTTTCTTGTGTGGAATATCCCGTTTTTAGCAGGCTGTTTGCTTGTGGGGATCTTGTATGTGTATCTGTTCGGGCGTTTCAAACAGAACGATGATGCGCGGAAAAAGCCGTTGTTCTTCTTTCTTGCGCTGATTAGTTTGTACGCTGTTACCGGAAGTCCGCTGGCAGCTGCCAGTCATCTTGCCTTCAGCCTGCACATGCTGCAGATGAGCTTGCTTTATTTTATAATCCCGCCATTATTGCTGCTGGGAGTTCCTGCCCGGCTCTACCGACGCATTCGTGAATTACGTGTTTGGCCGACGTGCAGTAACAGCAGACGATTTTTCCTGCCAAAAACCTCACTTCTGATGTTTGGTGCCTTATTCCTGCTTTACCACTTACCTTTTGTCCTCGATTTATTGGCACAGTATTCACTGCTTCAAAATGTCTATTCCGTGATGCTGTTTGTGCTTGCTGTTTCGATGTGGATGCCGATTGCCTCGCCGGATTCGAATGAACGGCTTGCATGGCAGGAAATGAAACGGTATGCATGGCTGAGTGGAGCAGTCATCATGCCGGCCTGTGTGGTATTTATCGCTAATGCGTTCCTCGGCGGCATGTCGAATCCATTTGGCAGTCAATACATGCCACAGCTCTGCACACCGGTTCAAAGTGATTCAGTCAATGGGCTGCTCCCTTATCCGTTCCATAGTGAATATGAACAGGCATTTGCCGGTGTGCTGATGCTAGGGGTGCATAAAGCCAGTATCCTTATGTCGTGCCGTCTCGGGAACAAGACCGATGAAGCATAAAGACGATTCCGGCTTACTTCTGATGTTCTAATCAGGAAAATACTGAAATAAACTGTAAAAGGAAGGAGGGAGGTAATCTAAATGAAGCGCGAAATAGTATACTTTGATGTTAAAGGCATGCATTGTCCTGACTGCAAAACCAAGATTGAAAAGGCCGTCTCAGCCATACCGGGTGTTAAGGAAGTCAGTGTGAATTTAACGGCTGAAAATGGTCAGGTGGCCTATGAAAGCCATCTGACAGGAGTCCCCGAAATCATTCGCGTCATTCAAGGAACCGGATTTGACGCTGCAGAACAGTCCGGGAAAAGCGTTTAGACGACAGACTGGAGAACTAAACTAATGATCAACTCTGGTATACTGGTGTTTTATGGTATACCAGTTTTTGTGTCAATTTATTAAGTGTAACTCGTACATTCGAAAAATAGGTGGCTTTTCTGGAGAAAGCATGACTGCCTCATTGTCATTCCAACACATGTCATCGCATCCTTTCTATAGTGACAGGCCATTAATGTTATTGACAGAGGATGCCAGAGCGGCACCCCCTTTTTTAAGAATTTGCTTTAGCCTGTTCCTCGGCAAAACGCACAAAATAATCAAGCGAATCCTGATTGCTTAATGACCCCTTATTAACCACCTCATCAACCGGTTTGCCGATTAATATCTTTTTGATCGGGATCTCCAGTTTTTTGCCGTTTAATGTTTTTGGCAAGTCCGGAGCCTCGTAAATGCCGCTTGGGACATGCCGTGGGGAGCAGTGTGTCCGGATCTGATGTTTGATCATCTTCATCACGTCAACGGTCAGTTCTTCGCCATCCTTCATCAGGACAAACAGAGGTGTGTATGAATCACCGTCTCCTTTTGGAACGTCAACAATCAGACTGTCACTCACTTCGCTGACATGATCAACTGCACGATAGATTTCGCTTGTACCGATGCGGATGCCGCCGCGATTGATCGTGGCATCAGACCGTCCGTAAATGACGCATGTATGCCGGTCAGTGACTTTTAAATAGTCGCCGTGACGCCAGATACCCGGGAAAACGTCAAAGTAACTGTCGTGCAGGCGGCTACCGTCCGCGTCATTCCAGAAGTAAATCGGCATGGAAGGGAATGGCTCGGTCAGGACAAGCTCGCCGACTTCCTCTGTTTGCGGGTTGGCATCATCGTCAAAACTTTCTATTTTGGCACCAAGGCCGCGGCATTGCAGCTCACCTGCATACACCGGCAAAATCGGTGCGCCGAGAATAAACGCTGTGCAAACATCGGTCCCGCCGCTTGCTGAAGCAATCCAAAGATCTTCCTTCACATTGTCATAACACCATTGGAATCCTTCCGGGGGCAGAGGAGAGCCGGTTGAGCTGATACTCTTGAGATGGCTCAAGTCAAATGCCTTACCAGGCTTCAAGTCATCTTCTTTCATGCAGGCTGTAATATAGCTTGCACTGGTACCGAAGACTGTCATCTTCGTATCTTGTGCGAACTTCCACAGCATTCGTTTATCCGGATGGGCCGGATTACCATCGTATAAAATGATCGTGCTGCCGGTCAGCAATCCGCCTACAAGAAAATTCCACATCATCCAGCCGGTGGTCGTAAACCAGAAGAAGCGGTCATCTTTTCCAAGGTCTGCATGGAATGTTAATGCTTTCAGGTGCTCCAGTAAGATACCGCCCTGGCTTTGCACGATTGGCTTCGGCTTACCGGTAGTACCGGAGGAAAATAATACCCAAAGCGGGTCATTAAAATTGACATGTTCAAACGTCAGTGTCCCTGATTCGGCAACCGCAACATCCCATAATGTGACATTTTTCAGTCGGGCGGTGTCAGGATGCTTATTCAAATATGGAATAACGATGGTCGCTTCCAATGTCGACAATTCGGACTGGATATTTTCCACGACAGCCATCCGGTCGAAATCTTTGCCGCCGTACCGGTAGCCATCAACGGTCACCATCACTTTCGGCTCAATCTGTTTAAACCGGTCAATCACGCTTTGGGTGCCAAAGTCTGGTGATGCACTCGACCAGATGGCGCCAAGGCTTGCGGTTGCCAAGAAGGCCACAATAGACTCATAGATATTGGCGACATAAGCTACGACACGATCCCCTTTTACAACCCCAAGATTTTTCAAGGTTTGTTGCATAGCGGCAGTGTCCTGGTACAGCTGTTGCCATGTTATTTCCTGTGTTTGGCGTAATTCTGAGGAATGAATAATGGCCGGTTTCTGTTCATTCCGGTCCCTGAAAATATGTTCAGTGTAGTTGATGGTCGCTTCCGGAAACCATTTCGCGCCCGGCATTTGATGTGATGACAGGACTGTTTCATAAGGGTCTTTCGCCTGAATATCAAAGTACTGCCAGATCGACGCCCAGAAATCCTCTAGTTCGTTGACGGACCATTTCCAAAGCGAATGATAATCATCGAATTGTAAGTTCTTATGTTCATTTAACCAATTCATATATGCATAGATTTTTGATTGCGCTTTACGTTTTTTACTTGGCTCCCATAACAAGGTGCCTTCTTTTATCTCGCTCAATTTCCCGTCCCTCCTTTTGATAACACTTATAACTATTATATGGAACCGTTTTCTATATGTAAAGGTTGGCTGTCGCATTCTGTTTGGGTCGAAATTCGGAAAAAAGTAGCTGAATAGAGTCGAATGATAGTTGGAGAAGTTAGTTGAATTGAAAGCCGGAAAATGGAGAAGAGTTGTTTTCAATGGTTGCTGTAAAACAGTGTGCAACACGTTAAAAGGTAGATCATTTGGCAGGAAAATTTAAGAGAATGTACCGATTGTGTTCAGAAATAAGAAAAGTAGAAGGCGGGTTTTCCAGAGATAAAAAATCCCCCCATACGGCAGGGGGTCATACGAACTATTATGCTGGGGTAGGATTCAGATGCCATGTCGGCTGGATTTAAAAGGTTCTCGGTATAATGATTGGATTCGACACAACCGGGGGAGAGACAGGCGCCACCCTAGTTCCGGTCATACTCGGCAAACTTTATAAATGTATGTTCATCTTCCACCAGCCCACAGGAACCGCATTGGATTCTATATTCCGGTCCATTGTACGTTATGTGGAAAACCTCCGGCTGCTCATCACTGTAGTCATTAAGAACATCGCCTGTTTGCGGATCCAGCTTCACAGGTTTGGCTACTTGTTCGATAATATTAAACCGTGACCGATTTGTTTTGCAGTTCGGACAAAGATATTGTTGCATCATAAGACACCTCCATCCCTTATTTTTCCGAAGTTGCAACATTTCATTCAAGGAACCTCTGGAACCAGATCGTCAGTCTTTCTTCGGCAAATTAGCGTTCATCGAAGCTTCCACTTTTTTGTAATACAAATAATACCCAATCCAGAAAAGAGCATAGACGAAAACGAATAACAGACTGGTCCAAAGAATACCTGGTAAGGTAAACAGTACCCATCCGACAGACAGGCCAACAATAAAGTAAACGACAATCGACAAAGCGAAATGGATAACCGTTTTTTTCAAGTTGCTCCACCCATTATCCTCAAATATAAAGGAAGCCAACCCAAAATAGATGCCGATTATAAAAGAACTAAGCATATAAAGCCATATTTGTGGAACAGAAGCATCCACACCCGTAACATATACAATCGTAAGTGCGATAAACGTAACGATACCACCTAAAGCTATTCCCATCATACTTCTCCTGATAGCTTCAACGATCATCCGACTGTCCTCCCATAGCCAATCTATTTTTGATTGGCGCTACATATTTTCGCGTAATATATTCTTTATTTCCGGAGTGGAAGTAGACACAGAGGTTTCCGTTAAATGATAATTCGAAACGCTCGATATGATTAAGGTTGCCGATGACTGATTTGGAAAAGCGCATAAAATCATAGGGAGCTAAAATTTCTTCCACTTCATAGAGCTTCATTTTTATTTCAACACTTCGGCGATTGATGGCTGCGAAAATTTTTCGGTTTTCGGCGTATACAAAATCAATATCGTTTGGGTCAAGCAGTACGGTTTGATCGGATTCAATCCCAAACAGTCGCTTCCGCCTGCTATTTTTAATGAGGGACACGATTTCCTCTAACTCTTCAGACCACTCGTTCGCTTGAATCGTGATGGATGGTTCCATATGTTTATCATCAATATCGATGTTCACTTTCATCCTCAACCCCCCAATTTCATCTATCCCTTTGCTTGCCTTAGAAATTTCGGATACCGCAATAAGGCTGAGATAAAACCTACTAGACCAAAGCCCGAAAGAATGAGTGATGTTTGACTAAGTTCAGGCACCTGAAGTGCGCCTGCCATTGCATCCTGAAAAGCCTGGTGTGCCCAGTAATGTGGAAGCAAGCGGCTGATCATTTGCAGAATATCTGGCATCATATCAACCGGCATCCATAATCCGCCAAGCAAGGCACCGCCCAGGGCGACAACCTGTGTCAAAGCGATTCCCATGTTGTTGGTTTTGACAATCACAGCAAGTGCCAATCCAATCCCTGTTGCCATAAACGTCAACAGGACAGATAAAATCAGCAAATGAACCGGCTGCTCCAGCGGAATATCATAGACAAGTTTTCCAAATAACAGCAATATCACAATCTGTGTCAACACAATATACATGTATGGCATCCATTTGCCCAATAAATATAAATACGGTGACAGCGGTGTGCTGGCAATTCTAGCAACCATGCCAATATGTTTGTCTTTAATAAATGATTCTGTCATTGATATCATAATAAAGAAAACAAACATGATTGTATACCCCGGGACAATCGATAAAATGACTTGCCGGCTTTCTGTTCCGCCTGCCCCTGAAGTGAACACTGAAATAAATAAAACAGTAAAAACAATCGGCAGTATCAGCGTCCAAAATAAAAGTCCCCGATCCTGCAGATTTTTCTTCATTTCCAATTTGATAATGGCATTCATTTGCTTTATCCCCCTTTATCGTTTGCCTAATCTCTCAACTGACTCCCTGTCAACGAAAAGAAGACATCTTCCAGTTGCGGTTTGACAAGTTCCAGCCGGTCTAGCTCTCTATTACTTTTCCTGCAGAAGCTGAGGACTTTTTCCATTGCACTGAGCGGGTCACTGGTTGTAATTAAATAACCGTTGTTCTTATTTGTAACCGAACCATATTCTCCAATCTCATCTGGTAAACAGTTTTCTCCCTTAACATAAATCGAAGGGACAGCATGTTTTTGTAGTAAGCCGCCAATTTGGCCATTTTCCACAACTTGACCATGATCCATAAAAGCTACCTCATCACATAACTGTTCTACTTCCTCCATGTAATGGCTGGCATAAATAATCGTACGGCCGCCTTTCTTAAACTGTTCGATCATTTGAAAAATGTAGCGGCGCGATTGTGGATCGATCCCTACTGTCGGCTCATCCATGATAATCATAGCTGGTTTGTGCATTAAGGCACATCCAATATTCAAACGATGCTTCATGCCACCCGAAAAAGTCAGCACCTTGTCTTTTCCGCGTTCTGTCAACCCGATTTCCGCTAAGACCTCATTGATCCGGGTTTCTAACGTTTTGCCACGCAAGCCGTATAGTTTTCCAAAAAAATTCAAATTGTCGCGTGCTGAAGCGGTTTCCTCGAGGCAAATTTCCTGTGGGACATAACCGATTTCCTGTTTTGTGCTATTGGAAAACTGAACCTTACCATCATAATCGTGAATAATCGAAGCTATGATCTTGATCAACGTTGATTTACCTGCCCCATTCGGACCGACAAGGCCATAACAGGTTCCATTGGAAATAGTCAGAGATACGTTGGACAAAGCTTGCTGGTCAGCATAGTATTTATCAATATTTTCGATGGTCAGCAATATATACACCTGCCTTTTTTATTTTCTTGATTATGGCAAACAACAGCTTTAATGACGTTGGAAAATGTATAACACATCGGATTTGATGTTCGACATAACGGAAATGACGTATGTAAATAAAAAAGCATCACCCGCTATAGCGAGTGATGCTTAAATAGGTGCATCAGTTGGTATGTAGAATCTAGCAAATTTGGGCTTTGTCACCCTATGAAAGCCACCGTTTAATTTTGCCAAAGAAGGATTCGTTTGTTTTAGTGTTTTTGTTGGTCTTTTCATCTACATCGTCTTCATCATCGATAAAAATATGTTCTTTATCAATGGCATAGTCATACGTCAGCACGGCACCGATGTCGGTGTCAGCGTCCTCATTGGTTACCTCAGTGTAAGGAACAGTGTACTTATTGGCCAGTGCCTTTTCTTCCTTCAAAAATCTGTGCGAAACATCACCGTTTATCAGCAGTTTGGCACCTTTATTGGCCTGCATGGCTTCTTCCAGTTTCGCGAGCCCTTTATCCGTCATCACTTGCCCTTTAGTGAGAGCAATGACGACGCGTTCCCTGATTGTTCCCAAGAATTGTTTCCGTTCTGACCGTTTCGTTTGCCGGGAGCCGTAAATCCCTTCTGTCAGATAATCATCAACATTCTTTGTCCCCAATGTGCCACATCCTTGTTAGATAGTCTACTTTATATTTTATATGATTAACAAAAGCCCCGCAAAACCTGGGCCTGAATTGAAAAGCGCCCCGGTCACCCGGGGCACTTTTGTCAGGACTTTCGGTTCTTGACACGGCTTTCAGCTGCACGGCGTCTGGCTTGTGCTTCCTTGTCCTCGTGGTCAGCAAATTCTTCGGAAAACTCGACATCCTTGCCATCAGTTTTGGCATATTTCGGCGTCTGTGCTAAACGCGCTCTTCCTCTACGGTTTGTGCGGTGTTCATCTCTGCCCATACAAGCCACCTCAATTCAAGTGTTTCAAGGCTAGTATGTGCAAAAACAACCGTATTATAAGCGTCTGTTACAACCAAACGAGGCTATATTCACGTGGAAATTCCTGAAAAGATTCACCGTATCCACAAATAATTATTTGTTTTTATTCATATACTACAAACGTATACCTATGCATAAAAATAATGGAAAGGTCATTTGTTAGGAGGAATTGAATGCCACTCAATATTACCCAGAAACTGATAAAAGATCATCTAGCTGCTGGTGAAATGGCGCCGGGTGAAGAGATTGGTCTGAAAATTGATCAGACGCTGACACAAGACGCGACCGGGACACTGGTCATGCTTGAGCTTGAGGCGATGGAGCTGGATCAGGCAAAAACAGAAGCATCAGCGCAATATGTCGACCACAATCTGATTCAAGAAGACAGCAAAAACCCGGATGACCACTTGTTTCTGCAGAGTGCGACAAGGCGGTTCGGGCTGCATTATTCGAGACCTGGAAATGGTGTAAGTCACCCTGTACATATGCAGCGATTGGCAAAACCGGGCAAAACGTTACTCGGATCTGACAGCCATACGTGTGCCAATGGCTGTATGGGGATGCTTGCGATGGGAGCTGGTGGAATCGATGTCGCGATGGCGATAGCCGGTGAGCCGTTTTTCGTCAAAATGCCAAAAGTCTGGGGAATCAAACTGACCGGGGAACTCCCGGATTGGGTCAGTGCCAAAGACGTCATTCTTGAGCTTCTGCGCAGACATGACGTGAAAGGCGGGGTCGGAACAGTTATCGAGTATTTTGGCCCTGGTGTGGAAACGTTGAGTGCCATGGATCGTCACGTCATCGCGAATATGGGAGCCGAACTGGGCGCGACAGGCACAGTGTTTCCGTCTGATAAAGAAGTTAAGCGCTTTTTGAAGGCGCAGGATCGTGAAGACGACTGGATTGAACTGAAGGCCGACAACAATGCAACATACGATATTCTGGAAGAAATTGATCTTTCAGAACTGGAACCATTAATTGCCAAGCCATCGAGTCCAGGCAATGTTGTCACTGTCAGGGAATTGGCCGGTACACCGATTTATCAGTCGTATATCGGGTCATCCGCCAACCCGGGTTACCGTGATTTTGCGATTGCCGCAGAAATTGTCAATGGCGAGCGCGTAGCAGATGGCGTATCGTTAGATATTAACCCGACGTCCAGGCAAATGCTGACAGACCTCGTCAAGGAAAGTCACGTTGCGAGTTTGCTGCAGGCAGGATCACGGATGCATCAGGCAGGCTGTAATGGTTGTATCGGCATGGGGCAGGCACCGGCAACAGGCCGAAACAGTCTGCGGACAACACCAAGGAACTTCCCAGGCCGTTCCGGAACGCGTGAGGACAGTGTCTTCCTGTGCAGCCCGGAAACAGCGGCTGCATCGGCACTGACAGGAGAGATTACCGATCCGCGTACACTTAAAGCGGATTATCCAAAAATTAAAGAACCGAAACATGCTGAAGCCAATATGGATTTGCTTGATGAACCGCTCCCGTATGATCAGGCGAAAAATGTGGAATTGCAAAAGGGGCCAAATATTGCTTCCATTCCAAAAATGGATGAAATGCCGGACCGGATGGAATTACCGATACTCTTAAAAATGGACGATAACATATCGACCGACGAAATTCTTGCTGGTGGGGCACGAGTGCTACCATATCGCAGTAACTTGCCGGAAATCAGCAAATTTACGTTTGAGATCATCGATGATACGTATTATAAGCGCGGCAAGGCAACGGTTGATGAGGGCGGACACGCGGTTGTCGGCGGCTATAACTATGGCCAGGGATCCAGCCGAGAGCATGCGGCACTTGCACCAAGATATTTAGGCCTGCGAGTTGCCCTTGTGAAGGACTTTGCCCGAATTCATTGGCAAAACCTTGTCAATTTTGGTGTGCTGCCGTTGACATTCGCCAATGAAGAAGATTATGACACACTGTCATCCGGGGATGTGTTGGTGCTGTCCGACTTACGGAACAAAATTCAACAGGGGAATGAATTTTCAATTGATGTAAAAGATAAGAATGAACAAATCAATGTCAAACACAGTCTTTCCGAACGCCAAGTTGAGATTATGCTGAAGGGTGGCATTATCAACTGGGCAAAGGACCGGCAACAGCAAGGAGGGTGAATCATGGCTCGTGATCAGGAATGCAAAGCATGTGAAGGAGAAGGCATACTTGCAGATGATGAAGGCTGGCAATATCAGTGCAGCGTATGCGGCGGTGACGGCACATACGACATCGAGGATATTTCCCGACCGGCACGCGTCATGTCCGTAGACGAAAATAACCGGCTGCTGGACTGAAGGAAAAGCGGATTACTGAATGGAAAACTGCCTGTTTGCTGATGGCGAACAGGCAGTTTTGTTTACTTTTTTAGGGGTGGATCATATTTTGAAAACGCTGGATTTCAGGTTATAAATTACGGATGAAAACGCCACATTCAATTTTTTGCTTAACGAAATGAAGGAATCGGCTTTACGCCGATTCCACCAATCTGACCTCTAATTGCCTACTACTGCTTAATGCGGCATATTTCCAGGAGTTGGGGCATAGCTTTGCTGGAATGCCTGCATATCCTGCTGCTGTAGCTGAGGTACTTGGTAATATTGATTTTTGTTTTGATATAGGAATACTTCATAGGCCATTTCAATCAAATTTGGAACACTATCTGCCAGCACACGGCGCATAACTGGGTTGGTCATCTCTGTTGCAGCCATCGTAAAAGCTGATGCGGATGACTTTAACGACCCCATCATGAAACCTGAAATGGTCTGGTCATTGATTTCACTGACCGATTGGATCGGCGTTGATGGCTGTGACGGCGGTTGCATCCCATACACAACATCGTTACTCTGATCCATTTGGTAGGATTGGGTGTCGACAGCCGGGTCCTGGCCGGATTGAAACGTATCAACAATTGTATTGTAAAGCTGACTGCAAAAAGCCCGGTGTTTCTGTGACATGGTTAATAACTCCGGATCTTGAATGTACTGCTCATAAAGCACACATTGATCCATTCCACCGGTAAGCGATGATAAAGCTTCATGCGCATCAAACATATCATGACCGCCATAATGCTGTTGGGGTGGCAGTTGCGTCGTGTCCGTGAAATTTTGCGGTTGATTTTGCATCAAGATAACCTCCTAAAAGTATTCGTTGTTATTTTGCGATAAAAGGTGTTCATTATGTATGGCAAGGCTGTTTTGTTTATGCCATTTTTTATATGGTGTTTTGCACCGAGTATACGAAGGTGCAGAACGTGCGAGCGGAAAGCATCTCGTGCCACAGCTATCTCTCACTACTACAATCGAATCCAAATAGTAAAAAGGGGCATCCAAAGCTAAAAAATTTTGCTTTTACATGCCCCTTTTTCAGCATTTATTTCGATTATAGTCATAGAAGTGCGTGTTCAAAAAGGAGGATAAAAAGGACCGAGAAGTTCGAGGCGGTGCCGTTTCGAGCAGCGGAGTGTATGCCTTTAGATACATGAGCAGCGGAAAAACAAGCCAACGAAGAAATTCGACGTG
>NZ_JBHTNH010000061.1:0-78349 GCF_042679865.1 Lentibacillus salinarum
AGGTGGTGAATGCAGAGCGAAGCAATCGAATCCATTCCCTTGTCCGGTTTTTGGTTTTAACCGGTAAATAATAGATTGGATGTAGCTCTATTATACTGTTTTTTCCATATTAAATAGCGGAGAGCCCAAATACTTAATGTTATTTTCTTCTACCCAATCCAATACTAGGTTACTATTCGTCTCCAACTCTTCTGTACGGGCAATTTTAATGCCCTTTCTCTGAATAAATTCCGTTTCATGTCTAGCTGTTGCTTCTAAGCCAGCAAGCATTATTTTTTTAGGATCGAAAGGTGTTTTAACTTGGCTTGCAAACGCTTGATCTCCTTCTCCTAAGAGATGTCCTAACACCATAGCATGAGCATTATTCATCTGTTTTGGCGTTGTAACATCAGGATGAGCGTCTATCCATAATAACCCTAATTCACCGTTATATCGTTCATTCATGTATGCCAGTGGAGCTTGATTAGCTAGGCAATCTCCACCGAACATGACAATACGATCCGGTTTATGGGCTTCAATGATATGATTAGTGGCTTCTAATTGTTCAAGAAGCTGACTTCTTGCCATAATCCCTTTCTCTTCAGATACTTTGCTGGTTTGGTTTACCGGGATCCTCACAGTGGGTTGTTCACTTTCCGGAGCCAGCCAAGCTAAGAGTTCTGAGCCTAGCCTATAGTTCGGGTTACATCCTCCTTGCCATTGCGGGAACAATAGCCTCAATGTTTTCTTCCTTTCATTACCCATTTAATCCCCTCTCCTTTTTTGTTTTAATCATTATAATTCTTCAACAGGTACAGTAAGTTTTGATATATTTTTTATTTCATCGCTATTATTGTAAAGCTAACAACCGAATGATTGTTTTCATGACAGCATCTTCTTCGTTAGAGCGGGTAATATAATTCGCAGCATCTTTTAATTCTTGAACGGCATTTCGGACAGCAAATCTATATGTGGCACGATTCATAAGTTCCAAATCGTTGTAACCATCTCCAAATGCCATTGTTTCTTCCCGTGTAACATTCAATAAACGCTGCAATTGTTCAACCGTCGTACCTTTATGAACGTTGGCATTTGCTATATCGATCCAAGCTGCTTCAGAGGCAACAATATAAGCCGATTCAAAAAAGGGAGACAGCTTTTCCTTCGTCTCAAAACTATTGCGTGATGGGTCGTGAACGGTAATCTTAACAAAATCACCTGTGATTTCTTTAAAATCAGAAACTTCCCTCACTTCCGCATAGGATCCTCTAACAATAGCTGCTTCTTCATCAGGAGTGTTTTCTTTTATAACTGCACCATTTTTTGTACATGCAATAATCGTATGGTCTAAGCTTATTTCCTCAAGGGAACGGATAATTTCTAGTCCCAATTGATTATTTAGCAGTGATTCATAAACAAATTCTCCGTTATGCTTGATTCGCGTTGCACTATCCCCTAAAATCCATAAATCAGTTGCATCTTCACCAAATAACTCTTCTACACGTTCACATTGCTTACCAGTAACAGGAGCAAAAACAACGCCTTTTTCGTTCATCATCTGTTTTACATCTTGGTACAGTTCCCTGTTAAAATCGCCGTCATTATTCAAAAATGTTCCATCCATATCCGTCAACACTAGTTTAATCATGTGATTTCACCCTCGTATCCTATTCTTCGATCTGTTTAATGACTCTTGCAGGATTTCCACCTGCGATAACATTACCCAGCACATCTTTTGTTACGACCGCGCCTGACGCGATGACGGCATTATGACCGATGCTGACGCCGGGGTTGATAACAGCTCACCCGCCAATCCAGATGTTGTCACCGATCGTTACCGGCTTTCCGTATTCTTTACCTGTTATCCGTTCAGTTGCATTTAGCGGATGAGTCGCTGTATAAATGTGAACGCCTAGTGCTATCAAGTAGTTATCACCGACCCGGATCACAAACATCGATAAAAACACAATCAAAATTAGCAAAAAATTTTCACCCACGTGTATGTTATAGCCATAGTCACAGCGAAATGTTGGCTCTGTACTCTTGCTGTCATCCGTCTCGAGTGACGCATTCACTAATCGTGTTAACCCTCTTGCGTTCATTCTTTTCTTAATTAACTCCGGGTCGGCAGGGTTTATAACATTCCCCATTCAACATTTTCTCTTTTTCTGATTGCATGTTTTGCATCTCCCTCAGTTCCCACTTCTCTTACACCGTCAATTCCAAGTGACAAACGATAGAAAATAAGATTCGAATTGCTTTTCTTTATTATGATACTTTGCGTTAATTTCCCATTAAAGTACGTATCAAAAAAAGTCTCCATCTCTTCTAAATCGTTGACCCAAATGGCCACATGCTCGATGTTCATCTCTTGTCACTCCTTGAATGCTGTCATATACCTTTTTAAAAATAATTCCGGGAGGGCACATAATCGATAACCCTCCCGATTATATGGCGGTGACGTTGGCAGCTGCTGAACCTATCGATTCACTCCTATTTTCATTTTGCAAGCGCTCCTTTGGTTATTATTAAAAACCCGCAAAAAGACACCAATGGCAATATCTTGCGGGTTTTATATATTCGTTAGTCTAAATCTTTCGCTACTTCATCTTCAACGGTAACGCCGGCTGCTTCCAGTTCTGCAATTTTTTCGGCAAACTGTGGTAAATAGTTTTTATGGGCAATTAATAGTTCATCTAATATACGTTTTGCCTTTTCACCACTTGAGATTAGCGGGTTTATCGTGAAAGCTTGCAATGCTACGCCATAATCGCCGGTCACTGCTGCTTCTTCCACGCATAACTCCATATTTTTCATTAATTGAAGCCAGCCTCTTTCCGCTGATTGCAAAGAACCGAAAGCAATTGACCTTGCCCCGGCAGCCCCGATATAGGCAGACACTTCAACAACATCATCCGGTGCCAAATCAGGTACAGCACCGTTATTTTTCGTTGACACAACCATATGCGTATTTTTGTTTGCATAGATGGAAGCAATCGTTTCACAAGCGGCATCTGAGTAATGGGCACCACCACGCTGAGCTAATTGTTCAGGTTTATAATCTAAGTCAGGATTCTTATACAACTCAAATAATTCTGCTTCGGTTTGTTTCACTTGCTGCGCCCTTGTCCCAACATTCGGATCATTGTATTCGTCAAGCATGTGCTTCAGCATTTCTTCAGAGCGGTAGTAATAACGATGATAGCCGCACGGAATCATATTCATCTGTTTCAATTGTTCAATGAAAAACGGAATATCGTGAATATTTGCCGGTATTCCCGAATCATTGCTATACATTTTATCAATTATTTCAGACGTAACATCATTTCCCTGTAAATCTTTCACCCGGTGCCAGTGGAAATGATTTAAGCCGGCAAAGGAATAGATTAGTTCATCCAACGTCTTTCCGATTAATTCCGGTTCAGCCATCATAGCGCCAACAGGAACATTGCACAAACCAAGAACCTTTTCCCATTTACCATAGCGAATAATGGCATCCGTAACCATTCCAGCTGGGTTCGTGAAGTTGATTAACCAGGCATTCGGGCATAATTCTTTCATATCTTCCACAGTGCTTAAAATAACCGGAATTGTTCGGAACGCTTTGAAGATGCCGCCAGCCCCATTGGTTTCTTGACCTGCCATACCATAGGATAAAGGAATCCGTTCGTCTTTTATCCGGGCATTTAATAACCCAACCCTAAATTGCGTTGTGACAAAGTCAGCATCCTTTAATGCTTCACGTCGGTCCATCGATAAATGAACTTTTACATCATAAGGAGACGCATCCCACATTCGTTGGGCCATCTTACCAACCGTTTCAAGTTTTTCCTTGCCATCATCTATATCGACAAGCCAAATTTCTCTTATTGGAAGTTCTTCATATCGTTTAATAAATCCTTCCATCAATTCTGGCGTATAGCTGCTTCCTCCGCCAATAGTGACAATTTTTACACCTTTTGACATACATCATTCCTCCCCTCCCTCTATTATAAAATAAAAGAAATAACGAACAAGGCAACAGAGCGCATCTCAATTGCCATTGACAAATTTATTTACAAAAAATGATTATTTTTGTGAATGCTATTTACAGCAGATCGTGCTATAGTATAAGTGGTGATGAGATATGTTACTAACGGAAAAGATGAAAGAAATTATTTTCTCTCCATCGGAAACGGAAATCGTTCATTATATGTTTGAACAACGGGAAAATATGAAAGATCAAACAACAAAACAGATAGCTGAAGCGACATATACACACCCATCTACGTTAATCCGCGTTGCTAAAAAACTTGGATACAGCGGATGGGTTGAGTTACGAAACATTTTTCTTGACGAAATTGACTATCTGAACAGTCACTTTCATGATATTGATGCCAATTATCCGTTCACCGAACATGACAATGTCATGACCGTCGCGAACAAAATGGCTTTATTAAACCAAATGACTATTAGTGACACGTTGTCCTTACTAAATCATGAGGCATTACAACAGGTAACCGCATTTCTAAATCAAGCAACAGATATCAAAATATTTTCGTTACATAACAATCTTCTCCTTTGTTATGATTTTAAATCAAAGATGATCAGAATTGGCAAACAAGTCAGCCTCTGTACGGTTGATTCTGCCTATGAAGCGGCAAACTGCAATTCGAACACATGTGCCATTGTGATCTCTTATACCGGAGAAACGACGGATCTGATCAATTTATTACCTATTTTAAAGAAACAGGGAACCCCTATCATTGCATTAACAAGCATCGGTGATAATACATTAACAAAACACGCTGACTATATTTTTAGAATCACTACTCGAGAAAAATTGTTTTCGAAAATAGGAAGCTTTAGCTCGAATGATTCCATCACTTTCCTTTTAGATGTTCTTTACGCATGTGTGTTTTCCAATGATTATAGCAACCATTTGGAATACAAAATTCGTATCTCCGAATATTTTGATCACCGGAAAAGTTCGAATGAGGTTATGCAAGAAGTTGATCACGATCATTAATCTCCAGCCCTTGTGAGATGAAAGGAGCATTCCGCGTGACGAAATAACATACATTAGGATCCGTACTACTGCCAAGACCCATCTGGAAGTTATTGTAGAACCACACACAATAGGCTTTCATCAGCACACCTTTCACTTGACTTTTTTTAGTAAATATTTACAAATATACAAAAAGGTGTGGGGAAATGAATCATTATGATATTGGTTATCAAGACTGATGACACACCAAAATACGAAGAACGAAAGTATAAAGATATCCTAAAGCGGAAAAATCAGGAAAAATACGAAGGTCGTTAATATTTCCAATGCATTTAAACGAAAAGGAGCATTACCATGGAAGTGAATCAATTCAACCCCAGGAAATTAAAACAAGCCAGGATTTTCCGTGGTCTCACGATATCTGAATTGGCACAATCGACTAATATAACAAAACAAGCCATCTCCCAGTATGAACAAGGCAAAATCACACCACGAGTAGAAACAATGTTTAAACTTGTTAATAAACTTAATTTCCCCCGCGAATTTTTTTATTCGTATGATACAACTACCGGATATAGTAGCTACACCTTTTTTAGATCGAAAGTCAACGTCAGTAAAAAACGGTTGAATGCTCAAGAACAAGTCGTCAATTTTCTGTTTAACGGCCAGCAATTTCTGGAGCAATATATCGAGTTCCCAATGTTAAATATACCCGATGTTCCTATTAAGGACTTTTGGGAAAAGGATGAAATAGAAGACCTGGCAGATAACGTCAGAAATATGTGGGGAATTGGTGACGATCCAATTCATAATCTCATTTTTGAATTAGAGCGAAACGGCATATTCATATCCGGCATATTGACGAATACACAGGAAATAGATGCCTACAGTCAAAAGAAAGTTATAAATGGACGGGATTATTGTTTTATGCTCCTGGCTAAAGATAAAAAATCCGCTGTTCGAAGACAATTTGATGCAGCCCATGAATTTGGCCATTTACTAATGCACAGCTGGATTGAGGAAGATACAGATTTAGAACCTGACGAAAAAAGGCGAATGGAAAAAGAAGCCGATTATTTTGCATCTGCACTGTTATTACCAAAAGAAGCATTTATATCCACCATATATAAATCGAAACTGGAAGAATATATCCATTTAAAAAAATATTGGATGGTTTCCATTAATGCCATGATTGTACGGAGCTATCACCTGAATTTAATCAGCTACACGCAGTATCAATATCTGCAGAAGCAGCTTTCCCGTAAAAAGATGCGAAAGAGAGAACCATATGATAATGTATTACAGCTCTCCAATCCGGGAATGTTAAAACAAGCAGTGACTGAATTATTGGATGATGGTGCCATTAAACCCATACAAATGATTAAAGAATTAAAAATGTTTCCGGGTCTGATCGAGGACGTATTAAATCTGAATCCCGGAACACTTGATGTAAACGCAGAGAACAAGAATACGTTAGAGCTAAAAAGAAAAATTTGAACTAGTATGTACCATGCAAAACACGTTGTTCCATTATCCGTTCGTTTTTAGCTTCATAATGCCCCTGTGATCAAAAACAGAGAGACTGATCTGGAGATTTATCTTCCGGGTCAGTTTCTCTGTAATGCCGCTCTCGCTCGGGTTGGGGCCGCTCTCGCTCGTGTTGAAGCTGCTCTCGCTCGAGTTGACCGCGCTCCCGCTCGACTCGGAGCGCCTCTCGCTCGAGTGCGGGCGCTCCCCGCTCGAGTTGGGGGTGCTCCCGCTCGAGTTGAGGCTGCGCCCGCTCGAGTTGACCGCGCTCCCGCTCGGGTTGGGGCCGCTCTCGCTCGAGTGCGGGCGCTCCCCGCTCGAATTGGGGGTGCTCCCGCTCGAGTTGAGGCCGCTCCCGCTCGAGTCGGAGCACCTCCCGCTCGAGTTGCCGTTGCTCTCGCTCGAGTTGACCGCGCTCCCGCTCGAGTCAGAGCGCCTCCCGCTCGAGTCAGAGCGCCTCCCGCTCGAGTCGGAGCACCTCCCGCTCGAGTTGACCGCGCTCCCGCTCGAGTTGCCGTTGCTCTCGCTCGAGTCAGAGCACCTCCCGCTCGAGTCGACCGTGCCCTCGCTCAAGTTGCAGCTCTCGCACGATTCAGGGCTGCATCGCACGGTTCGATGCAGCCCCTCCCCCAACTCACAAAAAAGTTGACCACCGCACAACGGCGATGGCCACTTCTAAACTATTCAACTACCATTCAACTAAAATGTATTCCGCTGCCGGCCTCTCGCAACGAGTCGTGCGGGTATACCATCCTTTTTACAAATCCTTAATCTTATTCCAGTCCTTTTGAAATTGTTCCATACCAGCATCTGTCATGGTGTTATGAAGCATTTTTTCAAAGTTGGCATATGAAATGGTTAAGGCATCAATGCCATTTTTCGATAAGTCCACCAGATGCTGTGAATTTCTAATGCTGGCTCCTATTATTTTCGTATCAAAACCAAGGTTCTCATACGCTAAATAGATATCATTTATGAATTGAACACTTGACCCGCCTGTGTCATCGATTCGCCCCAAATAAGGACTGATATAGGTCGCACCAGCTTTTGCAGCGAAAATGGCTTGAGGAATCGAATAAACTAACGTCGCGTTTGTCTCAATTCCTTTTTCAGAAATCCTTCTGATACCTTCCAGATTATCTAATGTGAATGGGAATTTAATCACAACCTTGTTGCTGCACATATTTGCAACCGTGAGCGCCTCTTCAACTGCTTTATCCGCTGTAGCTCCAGTTACTTGGTACCAAATCTTACCGTCCAGCTTTTCGTCAATTTCACGAATCAACTCAAATGGCGCGCTTTCTTCCTTGGATAAAATGGTTGGATTTGTGGTGATCCCGTCCATGAATCCTAACTTATTAACAAGGTCAATATGCTTTAAATTAGCCGTATCCAAATATAGTTCCATTTAATACATCCTTCCAGAATATTGAATAGCACCTATCCTCTTGATTTACCACCGGATATGTTAATCGTTGTACCCGTGATATAGCTGGAATGATCAGAAACCAGGTAGTTTGCCAAGTCGGCAATTTCATCCAATTGTCCAACGCGTCCTAGTGGAATCGTGCTGGCATAGTTCGTTCCTAATTCATCGACGCTGACATTTCTGGTGTAGGCCAACGCTTCATTATAGGAATCGGTGGTTAGACCGGTTTTTTCATTGATTCCCGGAGCAACTCCGACGACACGAATATTGTATTTGCCAAGTTCTTTTGCCCAAGACCTCGTGAAACCATTCAATGCACCTTTTGTGGCAGAATAACAGCTTTGACCGGATGAGCCTTCCATACCTGCCTCAGAAGTCATGTTAACAATGACGCCACTTTCTTGTTTTACCATATGTCTGCTAACTGCCTGTGCACATAGGAATGGGCCTTTTACGTTAACACCTGTCATGAAATCAAAATCAGATTCATCCAGTTCATATTCTGGTTTTTCACCTTTCACATCTACCAATAGTCTTGGGCGGTTTACGCCGGCATTATTGACTAATGCATCCACTCTGCCAAACTGTTCAACCGTATAGTCAACCATTGCTTCAACGCTTTCCTTGTTCGTTACATCACATTTGACTGTGTAAGAGCCGTTTTCACTTTCGCCGTTCTCAACGTTCAAATCTGCAACGACAACGTTGGCATTGTTATCTAACAACCGTTGTACAATATGTTTTCCTATGCCTGAATTTCCGCCGGTCACAATCACAACTTTTTCGTTTAAGTCAATCCATGATGTTGTCATAATCCAAACTCCAATCTCTATTTTTTCCTATAATCATTAGAAAGAAAAGTCGTGTTAAACGACTTTATCTTTCTACTTTAATGACATCGCCAATCGTCACTTCGTTAATTTCTTTATTTTCGAGTGACAGGGTACCAGGTAATTCGGCTTCTGTGGCACCGTCGAAACGTAATGTAATGTGCCCTAAATTGGCCAAGTTTTCATTGACCGCACTGCCGATAGCGGTAATTTCATATGAATTATCACCAATGATAAGACTGTCCCCCGCTTTTATATTTTCGCGAAGATCATTCTCTGAATGCAGTATACAAAATTCCGCGAGTTCCTGAGGGGCGTTATCTTTAAACATGATTAACATCCCTTGATCCAGAAATTCCGTTACTGATTCACCCAATTTGTTTACTTTTGTTTGATAAATGACTTGACTCATTGTTCACCATCATCCTTTTCTAAGATTCATACATTCCGAAACTTGCTAGCCATGCGATAAATACAGTTGGTGCCCCTGTTAAGAATCGTCCATATAATACTGCCGGGACCCCAACTTCAACCGTTTCTGGTTCTGCTTCTGCCAAACCAAGTCCTACAGGCACAAAGTCTGCAGCCGCTTGGGAGTTAATCGCAAAAACTGCTGGAAGCGCGTATTGAGGTGGTATATTCCCTTTTCCAATTTCAACACCGATTAATGAGCCGATAACTTGTGCAATAACTGCCCCAGGCCCAAGAAATGGCGACAATAATGGAAAAGATACAATTGCTGACAAAATAATCAGTCCCCATATACTGCCAGCTAAAGGCGAAAGGAAACTAGCAAATAGATCGCCTATTCCGGATTCCAAAATGATACCAATCAGCATTGCAACAAATGCCATAAATGGCAGGATTGTTTTAATAACTGTATCAACTGCTTCACGTCCGGCCTGATAGAAAACACCTACAACGTTACCGACACCCTGGCCAATCCGGGCCATTAAATTTGGTTTTGTTTGCTCACTGACTTTTTGTGTACTATCGTATTTTCGTTTTGGTGCATCCTCTGCCTGTGCGTTTTCCTGTTCTTCAGCAGTTTCTGTTGATTCCTGTGCTTGCGATTCAGTTGATTGATCCGTGTCAGCCAAAGCAATGTTGTTTGTTTTAACTGCGGAAGCGTAGATATCCTCTTTAATAAAGTCAGCCATTGGCCCGCTTGGACCCGTGGGTTTCAAATTAATCGTATAAATCCGCTTTTTTGGATAGATGCCAGCTCTTAATGTTCCACCGCAGTCAATAATGACACAGGCGATTTCGTTTTCAGGTACACTCGTATTAAAACCGTCAACCAGTTCGCCGCCGCTTAGGTCTGCGATTTTTTTAGATACGTCTGACATGGTACCGCCAGTTATATTGACAATCTTGTTTTTTTGTTCATTAACTGGAATGGTCAACGGACCGCCAAAACCGCCGGAACCGGCATGTACAGTAATTGAATAATATTCTGCCATTACGATACACCCTTTTCTGTATTCAAAGTTTTAGGAAGTTTAACGTTTTGTTGTTTCTCGACGTAGGTGACACATAAATCCGTGATCCATCCTCTTAACATGTTTGTCACAACACCAACTAATAAATAACGCAGCGCCAAATCAGTCGTTCCGAATCCCAGTTCCGTGATACCTGCAGCTACACCCAAGAAGACAAATAGTTCAGCTGGGTTAACGTGCGGAAACAAACCATTCATCGAGTGACAGGAATAGCTTGCTGAAGCATAATACCCGGGCTTATACTTTTCCGGCAAAAATCTGCCGAGAGATAATGTCATCGGGTTAAGCAAGAAGAATGTCCCGACAAATGGCAGAACCATATATCTGAGAAAAATATTTTTGGATGATGCCATGGCCAATTTATTGATTCGTTCTTCACCGACCAAATGAACGACGGAATTCATGGCTACTAATAACACAAGCAGCAACGGAACGATATCTGTAACAAAACTGACAAATTGTTCGCCGCCTGCTTCAAAAAGGCCAATAAACCCTTCTGCTAAATTTACAATGACGTCCATAGTAGTACCTCCTTATGATTTACTAAAGCTAGAAACTAACTTGCCAAAAGGGCTCTTGGAAGGTGGAATTTCTTCACCTTTGGAAACCTTCTTATAGATTTGAACAGCTTCATCAAATGCTTTTTTGGTGAAACGATCCATTTTGTTATAAACCGCTTTGTCTATATGGAGTAAATCCTGTCCCTCCAGAACGGAATAATCCTTAAATCTGGCTAAAATCGTAACACCTTGCATCTTCTTGGCTGTTCTAATTCTTCTTTTATTATCCAAGGACATCAAGAGAACAACGCCTGATCGCAAAATTCCTTTTGACCTGCCAATCGATACGCGCCCTTCAGATCTTAATTCGTTATAATGTTTGTTGAAATTTTTAATTTGCGTTGTTCCCAATAATGTTTGAAGAATCCATGCGATCATAATAGCAGCCATTACAAGTAGAATTCCCATATTATCCCTCCTTGTCTATCAATCTCTTAATCTCAAGAGCTGTTTCCTCATCAGTCACCAACGTGTTAATGAATTTTCCTTTCATCGCACCGATAATAGATCTTGCTTTCTCTTTCGAATAAGCAATTCCAATTGAGTAACGCAGGTTTTTCAGTTTTTCAAGTTCAACGGCAATCGTCCGTTCCGAAATAGATGAGGTAATGGATTCACCTTCAAGCGTATAGAAACGTGAACAAATGTCACCAATAGCCTGATGTGCCTCCAACTCTTCCTGATCCTGCTGGCCAAGGAATCCGGACCAGATCATATTAGATGATTTCAATTGCGCACCAATACCTACAATGGCTATGGATAATTGCTCCCAGAATTGAGTTATTTTTTTCATATAATTTGAATTTAAAATTTCATGAGCGGTTTCTCTCGATTGATGAACTGCTGCAGCATCTATAAAATGCGATTCGCCATTAAAAGCCTGAGCAAGTTTGTAGACAATGGCATTTACGTGAAAGTCAACTTCCATTTCGCCAGGACCACCTACTAGTGGGACACAGGTTACATTCTTGGGGTTTAATTCAGTCAGCTGATTTACCGTCGTACCCAAAGTTGTTCCCCAAGCAGAGCCAATCGTATCACCATCTTTAATCACACGATTCAGTAATTTGTTAATCGACTTTCCGATCTCTTCATTATCAAAATGATGACGCTCTTCGTTTGAAGGGACAATAACAACTTCCTTCATATCAAAATACGTTGAAAGTTCCTCTTCTAAATGAATTTGATCATTTAATTGACTTTGCACTGTTATTTTCACAATGCCTTCTTTACGTGCTTTCTTAAGCATCCTGCCAATCGTTGTCCGATATATACCCAATCTATTTGAAATCTCAGCTTGTGTATAATCTTCTTCATAGTATAGTTTCGCAATCTTATAAAGTAACCGTTCCTCTTCTCGATTCATCATCCACCTCCCCCTTGCGTTGCTCATATGTGCATATCATGCTCATGTGTGCCTGAAACTGCTTTCATTATATAAAGGTTTTTGTCGAATGTCAACGAAAAATGCGCGAGATTTTCTTTCTGTTGATAATGTAGTATGATAATAGTTAAATTGAACACAAGAAGGGGATAACGCCATCATGATTAAAGGCATTATATTTGATTTTGACGGATTAATTCTAGATACTGAAGTTATCTTATATGAAGCGTTGAATGGGATTTTTGTAGACCACGAGAGTCACTTACCAGTCTCCAAATGGCAGGAACAAATTGGAACCCAGACCGGTTTTTCGCCATTTGCTTATTTAGAAGAAATTACTGGGATTCGTGTTAATCATCAAGAACTTGAAACACGTTTGGATAATGATCTTCATTCGAGGTTATTGAAAGAGAAGGCACGTCCCGGGGTGAATGATTATCTGAAGACCGCTAAAAATCTGGGGTTAAAGGTTGGATTAGCTTCCAGTTCCAACTATGCGTGGGTAAGTAAATACTTAAAAAACCTAGACCTATTCCATTATTTTGACTGCATCAGGACCTCTGATGATGTCGTAGTGGTTAAACCTGATCCTGCTTTATATACTCATGCAGCAAAATGTCTTGGCTTAAAAACAGAAGAGTGCTTGGTTTTTGAGGATTCGGCAAATGGGGCGTTGGCAGCCAAAAATGCTGGAGCTAAGTGTGTCATCGTTCCAAATGATATCACAAGAGATCTAGACTTTTGTACAGTTGAGTACAGAATTGATTCAATGGCTGATAAAGGTTTGGCGCAAGTTTTGGCGATAGTGGACGCAAAAGACTAATGAGGATGCTATTAAAGTCGTAAAGGTCTAGTAGAGTGCTTCTTAAGGTTTTTGCTTAAAATGGCTCGCTCGAGTTGGCGATGCTCCCGCTCGAGTTGCGCCGCTCCCCGCTCGAGTTGAACGCGCTCTCGCTCGAGTTGAGCGCACCCTCGCTCGAGTTGACCGCGCTCCCGCTCGAGTTGACGACGCTCTCGCTCGAGTTTCGACGCTTCCCGCTCGAGTTGAGCTCGCTCTCGCTCGAGTTGAGGCCGCTCCCGCTCGAGTTGGCGCTGCTCTCGCTCGAGTTGCGCCGCTCCCCGCTCGAGTTGACCGCGCTCCCGCTCGAATTGACCGCACTCCCGCTCGAGTTGAGGCCGCCCTCGCTCGAGTTGACCGCGCTCCCGCTCGAGTTGGCGCTGCTCCCGCTCGAGTTGCGCCGCTCCTCGCTCGAGTTGACCGCGCTCTCGCTCGAGTTGGCCGTGCTTTCTAACGCCACCCATACCGCCCACCCCACAAAAAACAGCCCTGCCTCCTCCAGACAGGACTGCTTCCCGAAACATCCCAGTTAGGCGATATTCCGCTTATCCAACGCGGCCAAACGCTTGTTATTTGTTGCAATGAAGTAAATGGCGATGGCCCAAATAATCAGCGCTAAAATCGATCCGATGTTGACAATGCCTTTATCAGCCGTCCACATGATCGAGTAACCGATGGATCCGGCGAGTAGTGCGTAATACACAAACGGAATCAACGTTTTCCGGATAATGTGGCCTTCTTTGCCGACGAGCCCGACGACAGCAGATGCGGCGACAACGTTATGCACGCAAATCATGTTGCCTGCTGCACCGCCGACTGCTTGCAGGGCGACCATCCATGTCGGATCGCCGCCGATGCGCTCACCAACGCCGAACTGGAAGAGGGAGAACATCATGTTGCTGATGGTGTTGCTGCCGGCCACAAATGCGCCGAGTCCGCCGATGAACGTGGCAAAGATTGGATAGACGGATCCTGCTAAATCGGCAACACTCTCAGCAAGGACGAGCGGCATTTCCTGAAAGCCGGCCGCGCCGCCGTCTGTATTCAGAAAGACCTGGACCATTGGCACTGTAAAGACGAGTGCTGTGCTGGCCGAGATCATGGTTTTAGCTGAACTTTTCCAAGCGGTGGCAAATTCGTGTCCTTTCATGCCATGCATAAAGTATGTCAAAACGGCAACGACGATGAAAATGAAGCCTGGTGAGAAGAGAATTTCCCATTCTGCTGTAATATCTGTACCAAAAATATTCGGAATTTTTATGATAGCGGACTGGAGCCAGTCACCGACGACCGTCAGCCGTGAAATGATTAACAGGGCAGCGATCAGCACGTATGGTGTCCACGCCCGCCACATGCTGATTTTGCCGGCATTCACATCGGTCTGCTTTAATTCGACCTTGCCATTCCAAAGCGGGTCCCAGCGGTCTTTCGGTTCAAAATCCCACTCGTCGCCTTCTTTCGGCATCAGGAAGCCTTTTTTGGCGGCTGGTACAACAACCAGCAGGCCGATTAAGCCACCGATCATGGCCGGGAATTCAGGGCCGAGCAGATAGGCAACCAAGACATATGGAATTGTCATGGACAGTGATGCGAAAATGGCAAACTTCCATACCTGCAAACCTTCGCTGAATGATTTATTTTTCCCGAAAAAGCGTGTCAGAAGTGCAACTAGAAACAGTGGGATCAGAATACCCGAAATCGCGTGGAGCAAGGCGATTTTTCCGGCGAGTCCAAACACGAAATCAGACACATTGGCAATCTGACTCAGCGGCTCAACACCGGAACCGACACCGACAATGATTGGTGTCCCCACCGCCCCAAATGAGACGGGGGTACTCTGGATGACCATACCGGAGACAACAGCAGCCATCGCCGGAAAGCCAAGGCCCACCATGAGCGGTACCGCAACGGCTGCTGGTGTGCCAAAACCGGCCGTTCCTTCAATAAACGATCCGAAAAGCCAGGCGATGATAATTACCTGAATGCGGCGGTCCGGTGTAATATCCGTGAAACCGCGCCGAATTGTGTGCAGCCCGCCACTTTCCTGCAGGGTGTTCAAAAGCAGAATCGCACCAAAAATGATGAATAATAGCGTGACAGCAACGACCAGGCCGTTGACAGAAGCAGCGGCGACCTGCGGAAATCCTACTTTCCAGACAAAGAGTGCCAACAGGACAGCTACAATGTAGGATATCGGCATGGCTTTACTGGCCGGCCATTTAAGGCCTACCAGAAATACAGCAACGACGATAATTGGGAGCAACGCGAGAACGGCTAGGACTCCATTCTCCAAAGTAATCTCCTCCTCCATTCATTTTTTATATGCTAAAACGGCCGATTGACCGTTAGGCATCAACGTTACTGTATACTGACACCGGCCCTTTGTTCGACAGAATTATGCAGTTCGCCGATACCGGGGACCTGACACATGATGGCATCGTTTGCTTGCATCATTTCGGCGCCCAGTGGACTGCCGGTTAAAATGACATCTCCCGGCTGCAGTGTCATGACCGTTGATAAGTAAGCGATCATTTTTCGCATTGAAACAATCATGTGGGTTGTCGGGCTATCTTGTTTCTTGTCGCCGTTCAAATAAGCTTGAACGCTGATGGTGTCCGGATCGAGTTCTGTTTCGATGCAAGGGCCAAGCGGTGTGAAGGTATCAAACGACTTGCCGACCATCCAGTGGCCGTCTTCATGGAAATATTGCGGTGCTGTGACGTCGTTGGCCACGGTGTAGCCAAAAATATAATCGGTCACGTCATCCTCAGCAATGTGGCGGGCTGGTTTGCCAATCACGGCCGCCAGTTCGGATTCGAATTTTACCTGCTCAATGCCTTGTGGTATGACGATGGGCTGGCCGGTTCCAATGACCGATGAAACCGGCTTATGGAAAAATACCGGTAATTCCGGCGGTTCGGCTGGTAAATCGTTCTGGTTACCGACATAGTTTGCCCCGATTCCAATCACTTGCCTCGGTGTAAGCGGTTCCAACATTTCGACTTCGTTTGGCTCAAAAGGATGACCCGCCATTTCCCAATCTGAAAATATATCCCCTTTAATCGGCTGGATACCGGCGTCGGTGACAATTCCCTGTAAAATCGTTTGCTCGTTCTTTGGCTTAAATCTGATAAACTTCATCGTTCGATTCCTCCTGTTTTTGATAGAATAAAAGGCGATCACAGTAAATGACTTTATGGGGGACGGGCAGTCATCCGCCCCCCTTTCTGCCGCTTTAAACGCCTGCTGCTGTTTTCACGTCCTGTTTTACTTCAACACAGCGACCCGGCTCCGGAAAGAGTTTTCCCGGGTTCAGCAAATCATCTGGATTGAACACGTGCCGGATGTCTGTTTGTGCTGCCATTTCCTCATCACTGAAGATAAACCGCATTTCCGCTGATTTTTCGATGCCAACACCATGTTCACCGGTAATCGAGCCGCCAACATCGGCACAGACCTGCAAACAGTCCGACCCCGCTTTGGACGCCCGCTCGCTTTCCCCGGGGACGCTGGCATCAAACAGGATGAGTGGATGCAGGTTGCCGTCGCCTGCGTGAAAAATGTTCGCGATCCTTAGTTCATATTTGCGGCTGATGTCATTGATCCGTGCGAGCACTTCGGGCAAGCGTGTTCGTGGGATCACGCCATCCTGAACAAGGTAGTCAGGCGAAATTGCCCCCATCGCACCGAAGCCCATTTTGCGGTTCGCCCACCACATACTGCGCTCCGCCTCATCTTGGGCCACTTTCACTTCACGCACATAGTTGCGCTTACACACGGTTAAAATGTCATCGATCTGATCATCGATACCGGCCGCAATGCCGTCCACTTCAATCAGAAGAAACGCCGCAATGTCTTGCGGATGCCCGACCGGATAGGCCGAAGCCTCGACACCTTCAATCGCAATGTCATCCATCATTTCCAGCGCAGCCGGGATGATACCTGTTGCGATAATATCGGACACCGCCTGACTGGCATCATCAATATCGTCAAAATAGGCTAAGGCAGTTTTTTTGCCTTCAGGATTTTTCAATACGTTCACCGTAATTTTCGTGACGATGCCAAGGGTCCCCTCTGACCCGGTGAGAAGACCGAGCAAATCATAACCAGGCTGATCCGGGACACCGCTTTCACCAATATCCACAATATCGCCGTTAGGGAGTACCACTTCAAGGCCTAAAATATGATTGGTTGTGACGCCGTATTTCAGACAGTGTGCACCACCGGAATTTTCCGCGACATTGCCGCCAATCGTGCAGGCATTCTGGCTTGACGGATCGGGGGCGTAGTAATAGCCTTTATCCGAGATTGACTGGGTCAGCTGCAAGTTAATATAGCCCGGTTCGACAACAGCTTTACGGTTTTCCAGATCGAGGTGAAGCAGCCGTTTCATCCGGACAAGACTGATGATCACTTCGCCTCCCATTGGCGTCGCACCACCACTTAAACCGGTGCCTGCGCCGCGCGCAATGTATGGGATCGCCAGTTTGTTCAAACATTGGACGACATCCGAAACGTGTTGGCTATTCTTTACGAACACGACCGCCCGGGGCATTCCTCTTTCCATAGTGTAGCCGTCACACTCATAGGCCAGGAGGTCCCCTTTCAAATAGAGTACGTTTTCGTCACCAACAATGGCCATTAGCTGCTGGGCAATGGCATCCGGCTTTTGTTTCGCTTGCTTTTTTCGAAACATCTTGTTCACCCGCTTTCGGTTTGATTCCTATAACTCATATTCGTGCGCCTTCTGTTTATCTTTTTCATACGCCCAATCAAGGAGCTGGACGGTATGGACGACTTGCTCACTGCGGCCGTATTTTTGCACGCCCATCGCAATCTGCAGCATACAGCCGGGGTTGCCCATGGAAATCATATCGATGTTGTCCGGCACATCAGCCATTTTACGGTCAAGCAGCTTACCGGCCATCTCAGGATGGGTCAGGTTGTAAATCCCCGCACTTCCACAGCAGCGGTCCGCATCAGGCAGATCAACCGTCGCCACACCCGGGATGTCGTTCAGGATTTGCCGCGGTTCAGACCTGACACCCTGCCCGTGCGCCAGATGACAGGCATCATGATAGGTTACGGTGGTGTTCACCTCCGATTGTGGGCGTTTGAAATCATGGTCATATAGGAACTTGGTAATATCTTCAATTTTATCGGAAAATTCCTTTGCCAGTGGCAGCATTTCCGGATTGTTCCGAAACAGCTCATCATACTCCTGGAGCGCACAGCCGCAGCCTGCCGCATTGACCAGAATTTTGTCGTAGTCTTTGAACGCTTCAATGTTCCGTTTGGCCAGCTGTTTTCCGGTATCCCTTTCACCGGCATGAATATGCAGTGCCCCGCAGCAACCCTGATCCGACGGCAAACCAACCTCGAAGCCATTATGGGTGAGGACATGGATCGTCGCTTCGTTCACGTCGTTGAACATTTCATCCATGATACAGCCCGTCAGGATGGCAACACGCCCCTTAGGCTCACCTTCTGCCGGCACAACTTCAGGATAGCGGCCCAAAACCGGCTTCCCGGCTTCCGGAAGGGTTGCTTCCATATCTTTTAAATGATCCGGCATCACATTGAGTGCCCCCGTTTTCCGGACCACTTTTTGTAGACCACTCTTCTGGTAAAACCGCATCAAGCCGCCAAGTTTATTCATCCGCTTCTGATGCGGGAAAAATTTGTTGAGGACCGTCTTTTTAAACGTCCCAGTAACACCTGAGGCCGGCATCGCCTGATTGATCTGGCCGCGTGCTTCCTCGATCAGACCACCGACCTGCACATTGGCCGGGCAGGCTGTTTCGCACGCGCGGCAGTCCAGGCAGCTAAACACGGGATCGGCAAAGGCTTCATCAACACTGATTTTGCCTTCTGCCACCGATTTAATTAAATAAACACGACCGCGTGGTGAATTCTGTTCCTCGCCGGTTTCCTGATAGGTCGGACAAGCTTCCAGGCACAAACCGCAGTGGACACAGTCAGCCCATTTCGAGGCATCAGGAACATCCTCCCACAGATAGTTTCCGAGCGGGTTCGTCTGGCACGGTGGCTCGGTCGTGTCTGCCTGGTGACCTTCCGTGACGGCTGCGTGATGGAATTGACCAGCAGCCTTGGCGCCCTTCAGCATATCGCCGGGACCGTTTGCCGTAGCGGCAGCGGGATGGAATGGTTCTGCCTGCATATCGCTGGGGCCACCCGCCGTGACAGTATCGTGATTGAATGGTTCTGCCTGCATAGCACCACGGCCACCCGCCGTAGCGACAGTGGGATGGAGTAGTTCCGCCTGCATATCGCCGGTTGCAGCGGCTTCGCGTCGGCCGGCCTTGCCTTTCAGCATATCCGCTAAGCCCATACGCATCTTAAATACCTCCTACAAACCGTTGTCGGTTCAGTATTTTCTTCGGATCATTCGTCCGTTTAATGCCTTCCAATAATGAAAAATAGGATGGCTTTTCACCCCAGGCAGCAAATGACGCCCTTAATGTGAATGGCAAATGGGTGGCGACGGCGTATCCATGCCTTTTTTCCACCGCTGAACGAAGCGCTTTCAGATAAGCGATAAGGTCTTCCGGATACCCGTTTATATAAATACGGGAAATCCCGTGACCGGCACCGCCATGGCCTTCCACCGACACATGATACGTCGCGGCAAGTTCTGCCGCCTGTTTTAAAAGCCCCGGAACATCGGCTGGCTGACTGCCAATTTTGACAGCCGCTTGGGTGTTGGCGTCGTTCGGTTCATCATGATGACCATTCGGGGCCAAGCGGCGGAATTGCTTCCACCAATCGCTTGCTTCTTCCTCATGCAGCACTGTCTGCCTGACATTGGATGGCAAGTTGTCGTTGACCCATTTTTCCTGCTGGCTGACGGCTTTTTCCTGATCTTCAAAGGCAATGGCCAGTGTATAAGCGCGCTGGCCAGTTATTTTTTCAGCGATCGTGGGCGTTAACACTTCAAGTGAGACCGGTTCCATCATCGAATCCAAAATGCGAGCGGCAAACGGATAAATGTCTTGTTCATGGCCGTCCGGAAAATGCAACAGTAACAGGCCTTCATATTTGGGCAGCGGGCGTAATTTCAACGTGATTTCGCTGATGACACCGAGCGTTCCCATCGCCCCGATGAACACCTTATTCATGTCATAACCGGCAACGTTTTTGACCACCTTGCCCCCTGTTCGAATCACCCGTCCGTCCGGGTAAACAATACGTGTTCCGATAACATGATCCCGCGCCGACCCATAAAGCAACCGCTTGGGGCCACTGTCATTGGCTGCAATCACCCCGCCGATCGTTGCCAGCTCCGGCCAAGCGGGATCAAGCGCCAGACACTGCCCTTCTGCAGCAAGCTGGTCAGCAATTTCCTGAATCGTTGTGCCGGGCCTCACGGTCATCGTCAGATCACCGACCGAGTGCTCGACAATCCCTTTGAAATGGGCCAGCGAAAGCAAAATATCCGCCTGCTCCATGGTGCCGCCATAGCCCCGCTTCGTACCGCCCGCCATAATATTTACCGTTAGCTCGTGATCGTTGGCATAGGCCAGCACATTCGAAATATCTTCTTCGGAATACGCTTCAATGATCTGATGACCGCCATTCCCAAGCATATGACCCGTGTCATCATGTTGTTTAATCTGTTCTTCCGGTACAACCGCTTCGATCGTTGATGGCATCATGTGGACCCCCCTTAAGTTAATTTGTTATATAACACGTCGACATGTGCCGCTTGCAGAATTATTCGATTAAATGGCATTAGACAGCCATTTGTTTTATCTTCAGTAAATCAATGTTCTATAACAAAGTCAAGGTTGTTTTTTAAAAAGTGCAAAAATTGATGATATTCGCGGGCTAATTATACCGATCGACATGCTCGTTGCTGTCAGTTGTTAATCGTGCTGATGGGTTGTTCACTTGAAGCATGCTGGTGCATTTGGTGTGGTTACTGCGCACGCTTGAGTTGACGTGGCTCCTGCACGATTTGGTGCTGTGCTCGCTCGAGTTGGCGGCGCTCCCGCTCGAGTTGGTGCTGTTGCTGCGCGATTTCGGCGGATGCTGCGCGACTTGATGCGGTTGCTGCGCGATTTAGTGCGGCCGCTACCGCTCGAGTTGCGCCGCTCCTCGCTCGAGTTGGCACTGCTCCCGCTCGAGTTGTGCTGCTCCTCGCTCGAGTTGGCGCCGCTCCCGCTCAAGTTGGCGCTGCTCTCGCTCGAGTTGGTGCTGTTGCTGCGCGATTTGATGCGGTTGCCGCGCGATTTCGGCGGTTGCCGCGCGATTTCGGCGGTTGCTGCGCGATTTGATGCGGATGCTGCGCGATTTCGGGCGGGTGTTGCGCGATTTCAGGCGGCTGCCGCGCGAGTTGGTGCGGTTGCCGCGCGATTTGATGCGGATGCTGCGCGATTTCGGGCGGATGCTGCGCGATTTCGGGCGGGTGCTGCGCGATTTGGTGCGGACGCCGCGCGATTTCGGGCGGGTGCTGCGCGAGTTGATGCGGTTGCCGCGCGATTTCGGCGGTTGCCGCGCGATTTCCCCCTCGACGCGATCGATCATTCCTTAATAAACCAACAGGAAAAGATGAGAGGGGTGCCTCCCATTTTCCTGCTGGCTTTTACGTTTACCTTGCTGTATCGGCCATTTCCTTTTCTTTTGCTTCAATCCGGCGCTTATGCAAAATGGGTTCGGTATAGCCGCTTGGCTGCTCTGTTCCTTTAAAGACAAGGTCACAGGCGGCCTGGAATGCGACCGAATCATCATAATCTGGTGCCATTGGCCGGTAAGTGGGATCGTCGGCGTTTTGCCTGTCAACGATTTTGGCCACTCGCTTCAATGTATCCAGCATTTGCTTCTTGGTGCAAACGTCATGATAGAGCCAGTTGGCGAGCATTTGACTGGAGATGCGCAATGTGGCACGGTCCTCCATCATCCCAATATCATTAATGTCCGGCACTTTGGAACAGCCGATACCCTGCCCCACCCAGCGGACAACATAGCCGAGCAGTGTTTGCGCGCTGTTGTCCATCTCTTGCTGGATCTCATCAGCGGTCCACCATTGCGCGTCGCCGGCAACCGGAATCTGTAAAATATCGTCGCGGTAGTTGTGTAGCTGTTGTTCGATATTTGCCTGCACCTGCTTAACGTCAACTTGATGGTAATGCAGCGCATGCAGGGTGGCAGCTGTCGGTGACGGAACCCACGCTGTGTTCCCACCGGCCTGCAGATGACCGACCTTCTGCTTTAACATATCAGCCATCAAGTCCGGCATCGCCCACATGCCTTTCCCGATTTGTGCTTTACCTTTCAAACCGGCAGCCAGACCGACATGGACGTTATTGTTCTCATAACCGTTTAGCCAGACTGATGATTTCATATCCCCTTTGCGGATCATTGGGCCCGCTTCCATGGACGTATGAATTTCATCACCTGTTCGATCAAGGAAACCGGTATTAATAAAGACAACACGGTCACGTACTTCATTGATGCAGTTTTTCAGGTTCAAAGATGTGCGGCGTTCTTCATCCATGACGCCAATTTTCAGCGTGTTGCGCGCCATGTCGAGCATGTCTTCAACCCGGCTGAATAATTCATTGGCAAACGCGACCTCATTGGAGCCATGCATTTTCGGCTTGACGATGTAAACCGAGCCTGCATTAGAATTCTGATAAACCCCATTAGCGAGCAGACTGTGTTTGGCCATCAGGCTGGTGAAAACACCGTCCATAATGCCTTCAAACATTTCCTCACCGTTTTCATCCAAAATCGCACTGTTCTGCATCAAATGACCGACATTGCGGACAAACATGAGCACACGGCCGTCGAGGGTGATTTCCCCGCCGTCTGGAGTAGTGTACGTGCGGTCAGGATTCAGCTTGCGCGTCACGTCTTTCCCGCCTTTAGTGAACGTGGTGGTTAAATCACCTTTGTTCAGTCCGAGCCAATTACGGTAAACGCGTGTTTTATCTTCAGCATCGACCGCGGCCACCGAATCTTCACAGTCCATAATGCTGGTTGTCGCTGATTCCATGAAGACGTCTTTCACGCCAGCCGGATCGGTTTTACCAATGGCATGGCTAGCATCAATCTGGATATCAATGTGCATACCGTTATTCCGGAGCAAAACCGCCTCAGGACTCTCAGCCGGCCCTTGGTAGCCGGCAAATTGTGTTGCATCCTTAAGCCCGATCGTTTTGCCATTGTCGAGTGTCACCTCAAGTGTGCCGCTGGTTACGGCATAGCGAGTCGCGTCTTTGTGGGATGCTGACGCGAGTGGTGCGCGCTCATCAAGGAAAGTTTTCGCAAAGGCGATCACTTTTTCCCCGCGGACCGGATTGTAAGTACTCCCTTTCTCGGCGCCGTCTTCTTCGCTGATGACATCTGTTCCGTAAAGCGCATCATAGAGGGATCCCCAGCGCGCATTGGCAGCATTCAAGGCGTAGCGGGCATTATCAATCGGCACCACCAACTGCGGCCCGGCCTGCTTGGTGATGACGTCATCAATGTTTTCCGTCGTAATCTGAAAATCAGCCACCTCGGGCTCCAAATAGCCAATAGCCTTAAGAAACGCTTGATAGCTGTCAGCGTCCGTCACATCATGCTCTTTGTGCCACTGATCGATCTGCTGCTGGATCGTTTCCCGTTCAGCCAGCAACGCTTTATTTTTCGGCGTCAAATCAGCAACGAGCTTTTCCAGATCCCGCCAAAATTGGTCGCGGTCAAGCCCTGTCCCTGGCAGCGCCTCTGAATTGACAAAGTCATAAAGTTCTTGTGCCACCTGCAAATTCCCTGCTCGAACGTATTCTGTCATGCCGACTCCTCCCCTTTGTGCTTTTCTATAGTTTATTATAAGCCGGTCAGAAACAGAAATATATATTTTGCATGAATACTATTCCATTTGATTATACCTTGACGTATAATAGGCATAATCAAACCTAAAGGGGTGTCTCGCTATGGACATCAGGCAAGTCGAATGTTTTGCGGAAGTCGCCCGGCAATTGAATGTCACCCAAGCCGCCAAAACACTGCATGTCTCACAGCCTTCCTTGAGCAAAACGATCAAAAACCTGGAACGGGAGCTCGGCGCACCACTTTTTTACCGCGGATCACAGAAATTGGCACTCACGGACGCAGGTGAAGCCTTCCTCGTCAACGCAAAAAAATTGCTCGCTGCCTATGATAACCTGACGTCTGAGCTGAACGATGTCATCGATTTAAAACGCGGCGAAATCAAAATCGGCATTCCACCCATCATCGGCGCCGCCTTTTTTTCGCCATTTATCAGCCGCTACAAAGAAGCCCATCCATCGATTGATCTGTTATTAACGGAAGTCGGCAGCAATAAAATCCGAGAAGGCGTCAGCGAGGGCGCGCTCGATATCGGCTTAATCTGCAACCTCCCCACCCATAAAAACAAACTCGACATGATTCAGCTGTTAAATGATCCGCTCATGCTGCTTGTACATCAGGACAACCCGTTAGCGGAAAAACAGACGATTGACTTTGCGGCAATTGAACATGAGCCGCTCATTTTGTACCGGCATGATTTTTCCCTCCATGACAAAATCATGCAAGCATGCGCGGAGTACGGCTTTGAACCGAAAGTCGTCTGCGAAAGCTCACAAAAAGACTTTATGATCGAGATGGTCGAAGCCAAACTGGGTGCGACACTGCTCCCGAGCCGCATCTGCGGGCAAATTGAGAATGAACAGCTCGTGGCAATTCCGTTTACCCGGCCTGAGGTCAACCTCGAACTCGGCATGATCTGGAATAAGGAAAATTATTTGCCGTATGCCGTAAGAGAATTTATCAACATGTCGGAAGCGATTAACGTGTGAGTGGTAGTGCTTGCTAGCGAGTGAAGGGGGGGAGTTCGCTCGAGTTTGGCGGCGCGCTCGCTCGAGTTGGCGGTGCTCCCGCTCGAGTTGACGCGCCCCTCGCTCGAGTTGCGCCGCCTCTCGCTCGAGTTGGCGGTGCTCCCGCTCGAGTTGACGCGCCCCTCGCTCGAGTTGACTGCGCTCCCGCTCGAGTTGCGACGCTTCTCGCTCGAGTTGGCCGCGTTCCCGCTCGAGTTGCGACGCTTCTCGCTCGAGTTGCGCCGCTCCTCGCTCGAGTTGCGCCGCTCCTCGCTCGAGTTGCGCCGCCCCTCGCTCGAGTTGGCGACGCGCTCGCTCGAGTTGGCCGCGCTCTCGCTCGAGTTGCGCCGCTCCTCGCTCGCGTTGGCCGTGCTCCCGTTCGAGTTGGCCGCGTCCCCGCTCGAGTTGACCGCACTCCCGCTCGAGTTGAGCGCATTCTCGCTCGAGTTGGCGACCCTCTCGCTCGCGTTGGCTGCGCTCCCGCTCGAGTTGGCTGCGCTCTCGCTCGAGTTGCGCCGCTTCTCGCTCGAGTGGCGCTGCTCCCGCTCAAGTTGCGCCGCCCCTCGCTCGAGTTGCGCTGCTCCTCGCTCGAGTTGAGCCCACTCCCGCTCGAGTTGCGCCGCTCCTCGCTCGAGTTGGCCGCGCTTCCGCTCGAGTTGCGCGGCGATCCCGCTCGAGTTCCTCCCCAGCCTAGCGCCCTCCATACATAAGGGGCGCTGAATTTTCAGCACCCCTTATTATTTGCCTTAATCCAATTCAATTTCTTCAACAGTCCGCTCAACAATCCGTGCTTCTTTGATGGAGACGACATCGCCGCCTGATGATGTGAAGGCATTCTGATTGATGATTTCGTCCATCGCTGCTTTGATGGCTTCCGGATCGGCCGGCTCGACCGGCTTTTCCAGTGAGTAGGTTACCGTCTTGTCATCGTCATTTAAAAATTTCAATTCCAATTTTTTCATCGTGTCACCTCCTGTCTATATTTAATCAGTCCTCTGTCACTTTGCTCACCGCCCAACGATAGCATTCTTATTTGATGCCGATCCCCCAAAATCGTTGAGCGGCTGGTGGCGTCATGCGCTCCTATACTTTCCTATTCTTCCCCGCTGATTTCGGAACTGTCTGTCCGTTCCACGTCCAACAGCGGGCGCTCCTGCAATGATGTGACAGCATTCGCGATTGCGTAAAGCTCGTCGGCTGTCGCTGTCGTCTTCACATTGTTGAAGCCTTTCGTTTTATAAAGCTGCTCCCCGGTCTCCTCATCCACACCATCATCCAAAATCAGGCGCAGGCGGGAATCGATTAGTTGCTGCTCGGCCATGTCGTTCACCTCCTTTCACCCCTACAATCGTTCGAAATAACAAAATGGGGGCGTGCTCCTGCAAAAAAAATTTTTTAAAGAAACACGCCCCTTTTGCCGGGTTGGGGACGATTATAGTTAAAAGAAGGGGAATTTTCAGCGGCGGCCAGAAATCAGCATAGATCGTGTATGGAGGGGTACAGGCTGCTCGATCGGCTTTGCACACCATTAGATAGAAGGCGCAAGATTGAGTGGTGTTGTCGGCTATTCAATCGGTTTTGTGTTTGCTCGATTGATTGCAGCGCAACCTCGGCAGGTTTATGTCCCGCCCGATTGATCTCCCGATTTAGCGCTACGCTCGCCCGGTTTAGCACAACGTTCATTTCATGTTGTGCGCAGATTGATCGGTTTTAGTGCACCTTTATATCTTTTAAACCAAAATCATGCCTTAACCTTACCCAATTGTGTGAATAAAATGTTAAAATAGGACATAAGTACGTTATTCACCACATAAATTTTGTTCTGAGTATCAAACAGACATTTAATAAACAGGATTTCTCGCTAGACGTCCAGAATCGCCTAATGCGGCTTCATTGTTAGGTGATTTAAAAAAATCCACTAATTTTTGAAACGTTTTTAGCCGTCCATACGTCTAATCTGATGACTTTTTTCGACATGACATACGATTATCATACGATTTTAATAAAATTCTAATTTACTTACGTGCCATTTCATAGTAAAATTAAGTTTGGTTTTTCATTATAATGCTTTAATTTATATATAGGATGACCTTATAAGAAACATTTCGACACGCACTACAAAATTAGTCGAAATATGCTATGACATTTTTAACGGATTTTCGTCCGATAATCGTATCTGACTAAGATGGATATGATCAGAGAGGAATTTTTTTATGACTGATGATTCAAGAAAGACGTTGCGAAAACATAAAAAACGCAAATTGCGAAAGCGAGCCTTCTTTATATTAATCCCTTTATTCGTGATTGTCGTCGGTTTATCTTATGCAACTTATTTGTATGTAAAAGCGGATTCGGTGCTGTCGGACTCTTATGAGGATGATGGCAAAGAGAAGTCTGATTTGCGGGAAGAAAAAGTTGATCCGACCGAGGACAATGTTTCGGTCCTGATTGCCGGTGTTGATGCGAGTGATGTTCGCAAAAACGCGGAAGATTCGCGCACTGATACACTCATGCTTGCCACGTTGAATAAAAACGACCAAAGTGTCAAAATGCTGAGCATCCCACGTGATTCACTCGTTTATATTCCGGAAGTCGGCCATGAAGATAAGATCAATCATGCCCATTCTTATGGGGGAATAGAAGCTACCCGTGACACGGTTGAAAACTTACTGGATATTCCGGTCGATTACTATGTGAAACTCAACTTTGAAGCGTTTATCGATGTGGTCGATGCCGTTAATGGCATCACCGTTGATGTCCCATATGAACTCCATGAACAAAATTCGAAAGATGTCCAGGGCGCCATTCATCTTCTCCCCGGCGAACAGGAGCTGAACGGCGAAGAAGCATTGGCACTTGCCCGGACGCGGAAATTGGATAATGATATTGAACGCGGAAAACGCCAGCAGGACATTATCAAAGCGGTTGTCGACAAATCGGTTTCCATGAGTTCCTTACTCAAATATGATGATATTATAGAAGCGGTCGGCAGCAATATGTCAACGAATATGACATTCAGTGAAATGAAAAGCTTCGTGTCATATGGAACAGCCGGAAAAGATCTGGATTTTGAGACGTATACTTTGGAAGGTACAGACTATCAGCCAAGCAGCACGTACTACTGGCAAGTGGATCAAACCGCACTTACGGAGACAAAGCATATGTTAAAACAGCATCTCAACCTGGAAACAACCGCTACCGTGTCTGAAGAAGAAGGAAGCTCATCAACCACTTCAGATGAGTCTAACAGTTCTTATTAGTATATCAGCCAGCCTGAAATTGGGCTGGCTTTTTTGAATCCGGAAACGCCGACTATCGTGTCTGTTTGTTTCACCTATTCGCTTCCACCAATCGTTTAAATTTGCCAATCCCTCGTTTATAGCCCTGCCACATCATAAATTTGGCTTTGTCAGCTGCGTTCGGCACAGGTACCCGCCGGCCGAGTCCTTCCTCACGTGTATATTGACACGGGTTGCATAAACCACAGGCACGCCCACCTTTTGTTGGATTGTGACAAAACCAGGTTTGTTCCATCATGTGCCGGAAACCGGACTTTTCGGCTGCTGCGCCCATATCCAGTTTCGTCATATGCAACAACGGAAAGCGATAACGTGAAAATAGCTTCAATGCAGTATCGGAAAGACTATCCGTCATCTGATAATAGCTGTCGTTGTCTCTTTCCTTTAACACGACATCATGCTTGATAAAATTCATCACGTTATCGTCCTCATGAATGCTTAGTTCAAGATCGTCAAGCTTCAAAAACTCGGTATAACGGGCAAGCCAGTCATGCTGATCGCCTAAATGCGCCCTCGACGCCAACTCATGATATTGTCTTGTAATCTCGTCATGGACCGGTATGCCTGTCCGCTCAATCGTGATCGTCTCTCTTATGTGTTTTCCAGCTTCCGGGTCCGACTGCTGCATCATCGCTTTAATCTGCTCCATTGTCTTTAATTCCATGGCGGTTGATTTCCGGCGCCGGTCAAGCACATAAAAGGGCTGGACGGTTTCCTGCTTATTCAACACGACATCCAGCACGCGGAATGTCGAATCCCAGCCGCCTGTCCAAAGGATGTTGTGAATCATTTAAGAACGCCCCTTCCTTTGATGTTGCCTGTACAGCGTTTGCATCAAGTTAATTTGCTGTATTTCTTCAAGTTCTTGAACCATTGAATGGGGATTTGTTTTATTCATTCCAGGGACTGGTGGATATCTACCGCTTGCATACTTAGTCAACGCCTGCTGCCATTCCGGACTTTTCATGACTGTTTGCCATGCAGCCCATGGTCCTTGATGGCCTTTAATCCGGCCTGTTCGAACACCGGCTTCCCTTACAGCCCACATTACAAATTCAACAAATGCATTCACGTACCACGGAAAATAAGGCAGTCGTCCTTCGCTGTGCAGCAGCCATTTTGTCGGCTTGAGCTGCCACTTGAATGCCTTGTGGAACAGCCGTCTATTCAATTTCCAACGTTGCGGGACGGCAGCACTGATTTTAACGACGTCGTTGACCATAAACGGTTCATAGCTCCGGAAAAGCCGACGGTTGACATGCCAATTGGGAATATTCATGTTCATCGAGCTTGGCCACAGTTGAAACCATTCATCAGCCGACCCAGGGCGAAATTGTTTGACATATTGCCAATGTTCCTGTCGCCGCTCTGTTAACGCCCCCAATACATCAGTAGAAAACAGCCGGCTTCTAACCGGTGTGCGCCTAGAATGGCCAGGCTGCTTCACCTGAGGCAAAAACGGCAAACGGCTGGAACCACGCAGCTTTTGAATACGGGCACCCTTCAATAGGGCATCCGAAAACAAGCCCCCGAAAACAGCCGTATATGTATTCAGCTGACACCTTTGATGAAAACCATATGTATGGGCGTGAAAATATTGTGATCCGCCGCCAGCCAAATCCGAACTTGGTGGCAACATCGTTAAATAATGCAGCTTGTCGCGGGTGGTCAGATGAAACTCAACGCCATAAGCACTTGCAGCTTTTTTGGCCTGTCTACCTTCCCGGTTCATACTATCAAGAAAAATAAACCCATTCGGTGTCTGATCAGCATTTTCTGTCAACAGACTGGCTATAACGCGTGAATCCTCACCGCCACTGATGAACTGGGCAACTTCTGTCACATTGTGTGTCAGCTTTTGTATGTCATGTTGCACATGCCTTTGTAAGTCTTGCGCCGCCTCCTGAATCGATGAGTAGTGATATGTCTCGTCCGGAATCCAATAAGGTTCGTGCCGCCATCCTGCAGTACTATCCCTCATCACATGTTCCGAAGCAGGGGCGATTTGTCGTATCGTCGTATAAACCGTATAAGGAAACGTCACGACGCCATGCAGTAAAAAGTCTACAATGGAGACAGCGTCGACCTGCTCCAGTTGACCGGATGCTTCTGCCAACATGTCAACATGCGTGGCTAGCATTACCATTTCGGTATTTTCATAGGTATACACCGGGATAAAACTCATGAGATCGGTCACACAGATAACCTTTGACGATTGTTTGTCGATCATTAGGACAGCAAAAGGCCCGCTCACATCGTCATCCCATCTCATCTTGCCGTCACGAACGCGTCTGTAAATAGAATGCGTCCCCGCCACATCAGAGCCATTTTCCAAAAACGTATTGTCCCGGAAATATAAAACGGGCCCCCCAATCACAACACAAATAGACGTATTCGTTTCATATGGCTGAAAACCGTTGTACAGATTGTGGCTGACGGCTAAAGAGCCCCATTCGCCGTGAAATTCATGGACTTCAGGCCAATCTTGATGGTATATGCCTTTGATTGCCTCTGCTAATTTTCCCTTGTCAACCGGTCTTCTGGAAAAAATAAAATCACTCATCATTACCGCCATCCGACTGTTCATGATCATAATGCCTGCTCTTTTGCAATGTGATGCCTATCAAACCACTATTCAGTATGGCCCCTGATACGCCAAAACATGCAATCGCGGTTAAATCACTTGCGAAAATATAATAGCCGGCTGCCAGAGCCGCAATCCTCGTAATTAACATGATGATGGTAAATCGTAAATGAAATGCTTGAGCCGACAACACGGGAAGGGCCATCACACTTGGCCGGTTGATAAATCCGAAAAACGTCCAAAGGGCCATCCATCGCGCATATTCCCCTGCCGTCACCCAATCGGCGCCGAACACAAAACTGAACAGCCAGGGACCAAATATGATGACGGTCCCGAATGGCCCGACCCCGACAGCTGCCAGGGAAAGGGTGGCCTTCCTAATCAATCCCGTCACGTTTTCCCCATTGTTTGCCGCTTCGGAGACCCTTGGATAAAACACATCTCCGACCGATTTGCCAATCAATTGGACTGGCAAGCTGAGCACTGATTTACCGATCGCATAAAAACCTGCTGAAGCCGGGCCGAAAAAACCGGACAACAGTAACGTCGGCAAACTTTGTGACGAGGCATTGATGAAGACTTCAGGTGCTCGGTAGGCCGGAAAGTCCCAATGCCGTTTGGCAACTGACTTAATTGACGAGCGTGGTTCCCGATGATGCTGTTTTTCTGCCGGTTTGGCGAACAACATCAGCAACAGTGCTTTGACACCCTTCGACAGAGCGGATAGGACAATCAGCACAGATGCGAATGGGTAAAAGAAGCCAACACCCACTTTACTGCCCTGAATGATCACGGCTTGCACAACGGTCATTTTCGCCGTGATGGCAAATTGTTTCGTCCGGATAAGCCACTGCTCAGCCGTTTGCAGCAAACCGGCAAACAGCATGACAACCGGGATTAAAAATAAAAACGACGCCACATCCTGCAACTGAAAAAGCTGAACAATCGATGTCTGAAAAAGCAGTAGAACAACAGCTGACGCAACAGCCATCCCCACTGTCACCGCGAGCGACAACCGCAACAGGGCCCATGCATCTGTCTCCCGCTTCGGCAGGACGATCGCAATCGGGTAAGTTAACGCGGCAACGGGACCCACAATACTGACAATCGCGGTAAAGACACCCATTAAGCCATATGCTTCCGGTCCATACAGACGTGTGATCAGGGGTGATAGGGCCATGATGACAGCCTGGGCAGCAGCCGTCCCGCTAGCCATGACCGCGACATCCCGTACAAATGGCTTCTTGGTTAATCGCCTCATTTTACGCTTCAACCCCACACCCCTTTTTCCAACGTTGGTGTCAAATCCATAGCACATTATAAAGATGCTTCGGCACCATATAGCTTAAATCTTTCGCCCACGTTCGCATCTTGCCATCGTTGCAGATTCTCCGGTACACGTAGAACTTTTGTTGTAATGACAGCTTGCGGCGGTTCAGGACAGTAAGCACGGCACTCTTGACCGCCTCTTTGAATAACGTCCCGTCAAAGATTTGCTGACGCTTATTATGTATGATCATTTTATTCAGCACATCAGGCAGCTTCATAACCGTTTGGTCGCTCAGATCACGCACATAATTGTCATTAAAAAAATCATTAAATACGTGAAGCTCGTCATCGGTCAGATCAAACTGATAAAAATCGAGAATATCATGGTGTATTGCATCATTGACCTGCTTTCTGCGGGTAACTTTCGCCGATTTTGACTGTCGGGTGACATTGGCATGCCCTGTCCGGTATTTCATCAACACCTCAGGCAGGATGGACAGCCGGCCAACTTTTGACAGCTGAACCCAAAGATCATAATCCTGCGCCACAAAATAAGCTGAGTTGTAACGGATACGATGCCTTCTTAGTGTCGCTAGCCGGATAAACGCCGTCGGATTGCTGATCTGATTCAAGAACAAGAGACGCGCACGAATTTCTTCAGGTTTTATCGCTTTTGGCTTCAGCGTTTTCGTGATTTTCCCGCCGACTATCTCATAATAACTACCGAGCGCATCTATGTCCGGATGATGTTCCATAAACGCAACCTGCCGTTCAATTCGGTGAGGATGCGCCATATCATCAGCATCCATCACCGCCATATAGCGCCCTTTGGCTTCCCGCACCCCTCTGTTGCGTGTATATGGAATACCGCGGTTCTGATCGTTTTGCAGAAAGGTAATCCGGGAATCTATATATGCCCGCACGATATCTGCCGACCGGTCGATTGATCCGTCATCGATAATGAGAATCTGCAAATGCATATATGACTGCTGCAATATACTTTCCAGTGCCTCATGGATATAGCTTTCAGCATTATAAAGCGGTATGAACACCGTCACCAGCGGCTCTTTCATTTGGTTATCTCCTTATGTAAAGCTGCTTCATTTAGTATGCAACAATTGACACTTGAATAAACCCGCCTCCAACGTAAAAAGAGCCAGTGCTCCACAGCACTAGCTCCTTTTAAAGACAATCCGTATTATAAATTCAAATACCTTCAGAATTCGTTTCCAGCGGAATGGCTGCTTCAGCAAGCGGTAAAGCCACTCCAAGTTCAGGTTGATCCATATATCCGGTGCGCGCTTGGCGGTACCAGCCAAAACGTCAAAACTGCCGCCAACCCCCATGAAAACACCTTTGGAAAACATCTCCTTGTGTTCAGCGATCCACAGCTCCTGCCGTGGAAGGCCTAACGCCACAAATACGAGATCAGCACCTGAGCGCGCAATAGCGTCTGAGACTTCAGGGTCATCGACATCAAAAAAGCCGTGATGCCGACCAGCGACGCGAACGTTGGGGAAGTTCCTGTTCACTTCAGCAACGGCCTTTTTATTAACTGTTTCTTCAGCGCCCAAGAAGTAACAGCTTAGACCATGTTTATCGGCATATCGAAGCAAATCTATCATGACATCATAGCCAGCTATCCGCTCCTGAAGTGGTTGTTTCATAGATTTAGCCGCCAACAAGATTCCTGCACCATCTGGAACGACATAATCTGCCTGTTTAACACTTTTTTTATAAGCAGGATCTTCTCTGGTCTGCATGACAATTTCCGGGTTGGCCGTGACGATAAAGCATGGTTGTTCATTCATTAAGCGCGGCTGAATAAACGCGCGCAGAAATGTCTCTTTTGTCGTATTCAGAAAATCTATATCCATTATCGTCACATAATGACTCATGATTGGCACCTTTCCAGTAAAGCATCGTCAGCAGTTGGCCCCATCCGATACTAAGGGCGCTGCCGCAATCCTTTTACAAAGTTTGTCAGCGGTTTGTAGTCGCTGTTGATCATTTCCAGATTTTCAATCAATATTTGCATGGTTAATAATGTAATCGAAAAAATTAAAATCGAACCCCACACCGTCGTCATTGAAAATAATATCGCGGATACACAGAACATGCCGCTAAGTGCATAAATGAACAGAACCGTCTGTTTATGGGTAAAGCCTGCCCGGATCAGTCTGTGATGCAAATGAGCACTGTCAGGTCTTGAGATTGGCTGTCTGTTGATGAAGCGGCGTATAATGGCAATCAGGGTGTCGGATATCGGCACCCCAAGAATAAAAATCGGGATGATAAACGAAATGACCGTGACATTTTTAAACCCGAGCAGCGCCAGCACTGAAATCATGTAGCCCAAAAACAGGGCACCGGTATCACCCATGAAAATTTTGGCCGGAAAAAAATTATAGCGCAAAAAGCCTGCCGTACTGAAAAAGAGAATGAATGCCATCGTAGCAACGTACACATTGCCCATTATCACGGCCATCACCGCCAGCGTCAGCAATGCAATGGAGGAGACCCCGGCAGCTAGACCGTCCAAGCCGTCAATCAGATTAATCGCATTGGTCACACCAGCGATCCACAGTATGGTCACGACCGAACTGAAGAAACCAAATTCAATCTCCCCGCCAAACGGCAAATTAATGAATTCCACCTGAAGTCCGCCCCAGAACACGACGAACACCGCGACAGCAAGCTGTGTAAGAAATTTTACTTTCGGTGATAAATCAAGCACATCATCCAAAAACCCGAGCGCGATCATGACAATCGCTCCAGTCACAATAGCCAAATGGTATTCACCTGTAGGCTGAAGAATAAGCAGTCCAGTCATAAAGCTTATAAAAATAGCCAGCCCGCCCAGTGTCGGGATCGGATCTGTATGCATTTTCCGATGGTCCGGTTTATCAGTTGCATTCAGCCGTTTTGCAAATTTTATCAAGAGTGGTGTTATGACGAATGATACGAGCATTGTTATCATAGCTAAAAGCACAATGGTTACCATTTAGCGCACCTCATTCAAAAGCTCTCTATAATAGACGTTCGAAATCATATAAATGTTTCGGAGTGGTTTACATTCAATTTACATAAGCAATTCAACTATACATTATAAACCTTTTTGTCGAAAGTAGCTATAGAAAATTTCGTATTTCCAGTCTCGTATGTCCATTTTGCTACCATACCCATCTAGTGACATTATCATGCATGTTGGATTGAATACATGAATGAAACATTTTGAAACATTTACGTTGCCCGGCTATAATGTAATTGTTCATACGACCAAAAAACAGAACAGCATTTAGACATTGATTCCAGTGACGTAATAAGTCACCATTCATAGAATTGGAGTGTTCCATATGGTACTTAACTTTGCCCATCGTGGCTCACTGACAGAGGCTCCGGAAAACACGCTGCCGGCATTTCAGAAAGCGATTGACCACGGTGCGAAAGCAATTGAATTAGATGTGCAGTTATCCAAAGACAATCGTTTAGTCGTTTCCCACGACCATAAATTCACCCGATTCAACAAAGACGTCACCGGTCTTATCAAGGATTATACGCTTGCGGAAATCAAACAAATCGATGTCGGCTCTACATTCGGAGAAGCGTATTCCGGAACAAGCCTCCCAGCACTTGAGGAAGTCCTGACCATTTGCCCGAAAAATATTCGGTTAAATATCGAAATTAAAAATATCCCTGTTATTTATGAGGGGATTGAACAGATTCTGCTCGATACACTGACAGCCTATAACAGAACGCAAAACGTGATAATCTCTTCGTTTGACCATGTCGCTTTGCAAACGGTTCAGACCATTAATCCCAGCGTCGACCTTGGTATGCTGTTCTATTACCGGATGTTGTACCCGTGGGATTACGCGGCAACAAGCGGTTTGAACATCCGCAGCCTTCATCCCAATCAAGTCTATGTTGATCAAACGTTTGTTCAGGAATGCAAACGCCGGGGTTTTGAGATTTATCCGTTTACAGTTAATCATTTTGAACGGTATAAGGAACTTGTCAGTTTTGGTGTTGATGGGGTGTTTTCGAATGAGCCGAGGGTGTTTGGTTCTTCTAGCTGACTTGACGACATCAAAAAAATTAAAAACCCTGCCAAGACAGGGTTTTTTACGTCATCATGACCGTCTGCGCCTCAATATATAAATAAGTATGCCTATTAGCACAATCGCAAGAACGCCTACAACAATATACTGGATCAAGCCATTGCCTTCATCCGTATTAACATTACTTTCACTTTCCAGCGCAGAGTCCTGTTCGATCTTTTCCTCCATGCCGAAGTCTGACAGCGGAACAGCATAGACATTCGAATCTTGACTGCCTATTATCAGTGTATCATTCATAATAATCGGTCCTGATGGTGCCAGCGTGCCATTCAGCTCCTTGGTCCCGACTACTTCACCGGTCTCTGTATCTAGTGCATAAACCATGCCTTTTGTATTGGAGAAATAGACAATACCGTCTTGTGCAACTGGTGGAGCTTTCATAATTTCATTCTCGTACTCCCACTGCTTCTCTCCTGTCTTTAAATCATAGGCGTAAAATGTTTTGGTAATCGGGCTGCCAACAAAAATCGTTCCGTCATAAATGATTGGTGCACCGGACTTATTATTTTTAACAAATTCCCCTTCACCGAGACTTTCTTCCCAAATGATATCACCGGTTTCAGTATCCATTGCGTATAGCCAGTGTTCCGGATTGTCACTGTCACCGGTCAATGCTGTTGTTACAACGATATTATCTGAAACCACCGGGGGAACATCATCCAATCCTGCAAAGACATTCGGAAATTCTGTCTGCCATTTGATGGTATCACTTGTTAAATCGTATGCGGAAAATTCATAAGGGAGTGGACCACTGCCACCTACGTATAACGTATCTTCAGTCAGATTGGGAGCTGACATGCTTATAGTTGATCCGATTTCTGTCTTATGTAATTCTTTGCCGCTTTCCAAATCCAGCTTATACAAATGCTTATCCCCGGTCGCAGCATATACTGAGTCATCATAGTATACCGGTGTCGGCATTACCTCGCCTTCCGTATTATACTTCCAGAGTATATCACCGGATTCAGCATCCAGTGCCAATACGCCATTTTCTCCGGTTCCCCGAATACCATTATCCTGGAAGTAGCGATTTCCAAAGCCTACAAACACTTTACCGTCATGGTAGATCAATTCTGAATGCACCCAGTTTGGTGCTTTATTCTGCCATAATTTCTCACCAGTTGTAATATCAAAAGCAAACAAATCACCAGTGTTATGATTACCCACAAAAAGTTTGTCGGCGGCAACAACCGGGGTGGCCCTAACTTCATCAGCTGTTTTAAATGTCTGATACTCCAGCGGATCAGAACCATTATCAAACACAGCATTTTTATCATTATTTAAACGGTATTGATGCCATTCTTCCGGGCCAAAAACCTCAGCACTAATATTTGTTGGCAGAGCTAACCATAATATAATACACAATAACCACAAACTTATTTTTTTCATACCCAATCCCCCCTTGTATATGTTTAGACCTCATTTTTAGGTCTCTAAAAGCTAGTCTGACCCGGGACGAAGAGAAATGATCGCTCAGTCGGTTTCACGTTACCACCAATCGTCCCGGCATCAAGAAGTTACAGGATCCATCACCAAACTTGTCAAGAAGCATGGATTCGAACAGATCCTATTTGGTCTGGAACACACTGGCGTTTACTCGACGCATACGGCCATGTATCTAACCCGCCATCTGGACTTTGGCATCCAGCATAGAAATGTCTATAGTTTAATCGAGGTCTTATCAAGCAATTCAAGAAATCCAACTATCTGGATGCCCCCAAAAATGATCGGCTAGACGCCTGGTTCATCGCCGCCAAACTGCGGGCCGGGCATTTGCCGAAACCTTTTACATGGAGTGAACCGCTTATGACACTACAACGACCGACGCGAGCTCGTTTCCACTTGATGCAGGATCTGACGCAGGAAAGCAACTTCCTGATGACGAATTTGTACTTAAAGTTCAGTGATTATACGATCACTGGACCATTTAAACAGAACAAGTTGTCAGCCACATCTCTTGCGGTCATGGAAAAATTCGTGTCGGAACTGATTAGCATGCCGTTGGACAGGCTGATCGAGTTTCTCGTCCTGCACGGAAAAAACCGTTTTGACGACCCGGAAGAAGTTGCCCGCTCCTTACAGAAGGCAGCACGTTCTTCCTATCGTTTGCCTGAGTCCATGACAGATTCTGTCAACCTTGCCATGGCCTCAAGCATTCGGGTAATACATGTCGTTCAGAAACAGCGATTAACGATCATTTGGGAACCATCCCGCAAACGCTGGACACGGTTCCGGGAATCAGCCCGATATTTGCCCTCCGGAATCCTGTCCGAAGTGGACATCAATGACTTTAGAGGCCAACAAGAATTGGCAAAGTATGGCGGCCTTGCCTGGAATCAAAACCAGTCCGGTAAATTTACCGCCAAACGAACACGGCTCGTTCATTCCGGCAATCACTACCTGAAACACTATCTTCTCGAGGCGGCAAACAGTTTCGGGTGCACGACCCTGTTTATGCCCAGTACTATGCTAAAAAATAAGCGGACCCAAAAGAATTTGCCGATAAAAGTGCCCTTGCGCTTACAGCTTGAAAACTGGTGCGGTTGATCTTTTACCTGCTGAAGACCAACCAAATTTACCACCAGGAAGGGGGAATCCGACAGAAAAATTAATGAATCTACCGTTCAACATGATTCCACCTATTATTTGACATTAATGTTAATCCCTGTAAATCACTTAGGGTGGGCTAAGTAACACCACCTTCAATGCAGCAGGATTTTTGAAAATTTATCTTGACATATTACCGCTGCTCTATTTTTTAAACTCATTATTTTGATCCGTGTATAGATTTTCTTTTATAATCTTCACGTTCTTTTTTAGACATTTTTTTAAACTGTTTTAGAAATTCCTCGTATTTCGGAATAATTTCTTCAACAGGGCCAAAATCTTTTACCATACCATATTCCAACCAGAGAATTTTATCACAGAACTCCTTCATTTGCCCGATTGAATGGCTGACAAAAATCATTGTTTTTCCTTTTTTCTTAAATTCCTTCATCTTATTAAGACTTTTCTCTGCAAAGGCTTTGTCACCAACTGAAAGAGCCTCGTCAATGATTAAAATGTCTGGATCTATACTGACTGAAATTGAAAAGCCTAATCTCGATTTCATTCCACTGGAATAAGCTTTAACAGGCTGATCAATAAAATTACCAAGCTCAGAAAATTCAATGATATCTGGTTCCAGCTCTTTAATCTCTCCTTTATTGAAGCCTAACATCAAACATTTCAATTCAATATTGTCCCTACCAGTCAAATCACCTTTTAACCCTGAAGCAACAGCAATCAGTGAAGTTTGGCCATTCACTTTTACTGACCCGGAGGTTTCAGGAACAATACCAGCAATGATATTAGATAGTGTTGACTTCCCGGAACCATTTATCCCGATAAACCCAACAACATCACCTTTCTCAGCTTCAAAATACACATCAGTTAGAGCGAAAAAATCTTTCCCATAACTTTTTGGAGTTAAAAGATCGAGCATTCGCTCCTTTGTACCATTATACAGTTTATATTTTTTAGTTACATTTTTAGCGATAATCGCTTTTTCCATTACCTTCACTTACTTTCATAAGAAATCAATAAAGTGTCTTCTGAACTTAACATGGATTTTTGCTCCAAGTAGGAATAAAACAATAACCAGTCCCCAAAAGAAAAGTGTATATTCCCAATGGGTTATAAAATACCAATCCACTCCAAACAATGCATATCTATAGCCTTCAATTAGGTAATAAAGCGGATTGAGCTTCATTAAATTCATTAGAGTATTAAATTCACTAAGCATTGATAGTGGCCAAAGAACGCCGGATAAATATAGCATCATTCGTAATGTAGAATTTAAAAGCATATGGACATCCCTAATGATAGTAGATAAGGTTGATGTTATAAGGGATATAGCAAAAAATAAACAAAACGATGCAAAAATAAAATAAACGAGCTGCAGATAATATATATTTAAAAAATAACCAGCAAACTGGAAAATTACAATTATTACACCTAACATAAATAAATGGACATAAAACTTAGAGAATATGACGAAATTAGGTATAACACTCATTGGAAAATTCATTTTTGAAAGCATGCGCAATCTTGTATAAATGGATTTTGATCCTTGGATGGTGGACTGATAAAAGAAAATCCAAAGAAAAAAGGCAGCTAACAACCAAGCAAAGAATGGTACTTCGACCCCACCTACATAAACAGGGTCCCGCTCTCTCAAAGTACTGAATACAAACCAATATATAACGACTTGAATGGCAGGATTAATAACTTCCCAAGCCATCCCCAGGTAATTATTCCGGTTATGACTTTTTAACTCATACAAAGAAAGTCTTCTTATTAAATAAAAGTGCTGTATTTGCTCACGTATCACCGTCAATGCAGTTTTCATTATGATACCCTCTCTGTATCTTGATGGCATATGACATAAATAAGACCAGTTTATATGCTACTTATTAATTCATTCCATCTCTTGGTATAATCCTCTAAACTAAATCTCGTTTTAACATCTAAAGCTTTAATTGACAGCTTTTTTCTTAAATCTTTGTTTTCCATTATTTTTACAATTTTATTTGCCAATTCCTCTTTATTCCCTTTTGGAACAACAAAACCATCTACTTCATCCCTTACAATGTCTGATGGCCCATACTTCGAGTTATAAGTAACAACAGGAGTTCCTGCAGACAAACTTTCTGTTAACACCATACCAAAACCTTCGTAATCTGATGTCAGAATCGAGCAAGCTGCTGATTTATAAATTGCCGATGCATCCAATGCAAATTCTTTAAGTTTTACATTATCCTGTAATCTTAACCTTTTTATTAATTGCTGTAAATTATCTTTTTTCTTTCCAAATCCATATATATAGTACTCTGCGGACGGGATTTTTTCAACAACGAACTTAAATGCCTCTATTGCTTCATCCAATCTTTTTTGCTCTACATACCTTGCTAATGTAACTGCCTTATATGGGTTATATTCTACTTCCTTCCTAACATCATGCGTTACATGTTTTGCTGGGTGTGGAATAACTGTGAGATTATTATTGTCATTTCCAAATAAATGCTCTACATCTTCTTTTTGTTCCTCTGTGAGAAAGACAACCTTATCAAAATGGTTTAAATTATCAAATAACGTCATATAATTTTTTTTAATCTCCGCTGTGTTATCAAATGGCTTTTTAAAATGGTTATTATGGACAACTGCAACTCTTTTTAAATTATTATGTCCCAGCTTTAATGCCAATTTATCCATATCACGTTTATCAGTCATAATCACTGGCGTTTTGATTTTTTTAATCTTTTTTTCGACCCAGCTTTTTTTCAAAGATTCCATTGATTTAAATTCTTTTGGGGTTTTATCAAAGACATTAACCCTGCCTGTTTTTCCAGTTTTCGGGTCTATCCATATCGTTGCATAACATTTTCCCTTGTTATCAAAGTAACGGTCTATACTTGGTTTATTTATGGTTATATCCATATGCCTTGTTCGAACTAAATAACCTTGTTTGTTATATTCTTCTCTCCTTGTTCGGTGCCTTCCTTCATTCATGTAATCTATAAATAACACATTTCCTTGTTGGTCAAAACGTTTATACTTCACATAGAAGCCGTTTTTATAATAGCGGTATGATGAGTTTGTTTTCTGTTTTTCATCCTTGAATACTATAAATCCTTTTTCATTTGCTGATTTGTTTACTTCACTTTTTTTGTGACGCTCCTTATGGGAGTTTAGGTCCACAAACATGTTATGTACCTCTATGTTTCGGTTCAATAGTCCTTTATTATATATTTCTTCAATTATCTCTTTATGGTTTTGCTGAAATGAAAACGTTAAAATAACGACCTTATTGAATTTCCTAGCCAAAGTGTTTGCCCTTGTGAACATAGCCTTTGTCAAGCCGCCTCTAACAATGTCTATAGAATTACTTAAAATAATTGGTGTTATTTTTTGCACAGTATTCTCCCCATTTCGAAAAAGTGATATCTTTAGATCACATATAGTATTCGTCATTTCTCTCAATTTGTGGGTTTGTTTATACGCATGTTTAAAAACGTATCACAGCATGATACGTTTTATTCAGTTATATTACTGTTTGGTTTATATTAACTTCTTTTAGGTAATTTAACAATGGTTCACGCAAATCGTCATGCGTTAATGCAATTTCTATCGTTGTTTTTATAAATCCAAATTTCTCTCCCACATCGTATCTTCGACCTTCAAACTCATATGCAAATACCTTCTGCATCTGGTTCAGCTTTTCAATCGCATCGGTTAGCTGTATTTCACCTCCCGCACCTATACGATGCTCTTCTAAATAGTCCAATATCTCGGGTGTTAATATATACCTGCCTATAATCGCTAAATTAGACGGGGCAGTTCCCTGAGGGGGTTTTTCAACAAATTTGCTGACCTCATAACGGTCTCCTGCATTATTGACAGGGTCAATTATTCCGTATCGATGTGTATCAGATTCAGGAACTTGCTGAACACCAATAACAGAAGAATTGGTGGCATCATATTCATCGATGAGCTGTTTAAGACATGGTTTTTGGCTTTGAACAATATCATCTCCAAGTAAAACAGCAAACGGTTCATCGCCTACAAATTTCTTTGCACACCAGATGGCATGCCCCAATCCCTTAGGTTCCTTTTGCCTGATATAATGTATATCAACATTTGCCGATGCTTTCACTTTTTCGAGCAGGTCAAATTTCTCTTTTTTCTTTAAGTTTTCCTCTAATTCAGGTGCATAATCAAAGTGATCCTCAATGGCCCGTTTCCCTTTCCCCGTAACAATCATGATATCTTCAATGCCAGAATTTATTGCTTCATCCACTATATATTCGATTGTGGGTTTATCTACAATCGGAAGCATTTCTTTTGGCATAGCTTTCGTGGCCGGAAGGAATCTGGTCCCTAATCCTGCAGCTGGAATGATTGCTTTTTTTATACTCATATTCATTCTCCTTAAAATACTTTGTCCACGACTCTTTTAGAGGCATTTCCATCCTCCAGATAACAAAACTTTTTATAAAATTCTTCAGTAGTTTGTGATGGTTCAAAACCATTTTGCTCGATTTTTTTAACTTCATTAATGATTTGTTCTGTTGTTTTAACCAATGGACCTGGAGCCTTACTTTCCAAATCGAAATAAAACCCGCGTAAATTATCACGATAATCCTCTATATCATAAACATAAAAAAGCATTGGGCGTTTGAGATTTGCATAGTCAAAAAACACAGAAGAATAATCAGTTATTAGCAGATCCGCAACCATATACAATTCCCTGATATCTTCATGTTTCGAAAAGTCATATGCAAACCCCTCATAAGTTGATAAATCAATATTCTCTGCGACAAGGTAATGTAATCTTAGTAAAATAATGTACTCATCACCTAATTCCTCTTTCATCAAAGCTATGTCCATCCTCAAATTAAACTTATATTTACCCTTTTCATAAAATTGATTATCCCGCCATGTTGGAGCATACAGAATTACTTTTTTATCTCTCGGGAGATTATTCGCCTCTTTCAAATCACTGATCGTTGCTTCATTATTGTCATTTAATAAAAAGTCATTGCGAGGATAACCTGATTCAATCATGGTCCCATTAAACTGAAATGCCCTTCTGAAAATTTCAGTTGAGTAAGCATTTGGCGATACCAAATAATCCCATTTATTTACTGCATTCAGGAAATTTTGTTTGTACTTTTGTGCGTTTGTTCCGGGCATATGGACTTCATCCATATCAGCCGCTAAACGCTTTAATGGAGTCCCATGCCATGTTTGCAGATATGAGGTATGAGATGGCTTCGGTATCCATAAAGGTAACCGGCTGTTACTGACCCAATATTCCGATCTGGCCATTAAAAAGAGCCACTTTATTGAAAAACGCCGTATGTATTTCACGTCTTTATTTTCAAAAATTGATAAATGTCTGCGGTCAGCACTCCAATACATTTTGTAATTTGGGTAGTATTCCAGCAAATACTCATAAATCGCACGTGGACTGTCACTATATTGTTTCCCTAAAAAGCTCTCAAACATAATTAAATTCTTTCTTACTGGGATTTTACCCAAAACTGCAAATGCTATTTTATACAGTTTCAGTAAGAACCTACTCCTTCGGATTTTAACCCATTTTGTTCTTATGTTATTTATTACTTCTCTCTTAAATTTATAATCGGAAACTTTTAATGATAAATACTTCGATTTTTTTGTGGGTTTATACTTTATTTTCAATTTGTAAGGATGATACCTAATCACTTTACTTTGCACAGAATTTGTAAGACGACTGTAACGCAAACGTACACTTCGAATCACTTTTTTTATGCCATTATGTTCTAAAGACAGTTCCAAATAAAATTTAAAATATTCATTCTGGTCGAAATTAACATGGTTTAGAACATCAAAAAAACCATGAAAACCAGTGTTATCCATATTTTCATTACCGATATACTTTTCGTCTAAATCTGGTCTTTTCACTTCTTTTAATGGAAATTCAATTTCACTTTCGTTCAAGTTATTAGTAACAATCATTTTTACGTCGAGTAGTCTGTATTCATCTGTTTGTAATAGCGGAGGATAATTAAAAAACCCTGAAAAATATAGTTTTTCTCCTTTAAAATAAACTTCTTCTAACATCCCAAATAAATGATACTCATTCAAACGAAACGATACATTACCTTTCCGAGTCGTATAGGGATAAAATATCTTTTCTGACTCTGGCAAGACGATTGCATAAAACCGCAAATAGTCACGATTACTTTTAATTCTGGCTTTTTTTATTTCTTTTTCCTTCCTAAGAAAGACATTTAGATCCCATATATCGCAAACCAGGAATAAATCCTGATACATATCAAAAGAAAATTCCAATGAAAATACTGTGAATGACTCTATATAGTTTATTGAAGAAACCGTTAAATTAATTTCTTCATCTCCATATCTGTGAGATAATGTAAAATAAATATCTTCTACTTCGTTTATATACTGATTACTTAAGCTTACTTCAATTGCATAATAATTGTCTCTCAATGAGACATTTAAAATCCTTTTATTTTTCATTTCTCTTCCTTCCATGGTGAGTAAAAACCCCCTCTTAGTTGTATAAAAGGTATAGTGATTATTATATCTTTGTTATAATATAAATTCAATTATTCAAAGATGACAGTTTTATTACTCACATTCTCAACTTTCGCACCTAGAAAGTTTTAATAAAACCTTTGCTAGCCAATGCCTATGGCAACTTAAGTATTTCCATTGACAGCCAGATCGTACATGAAAAAAAACCCCACTTTTGGTATAATGGATTTAGGAAAACACTATCAAAATAGAAGAATACTTATGATTGAACTATGAATAATTCAGGTTCAATGATTGTTTTATAGTCTCAGAATGGTCGTTATATTTTTTTAAGTGAATCATAAAAATGTTGCTCCCCCTCAAATATCTGTTTTAGTTTCTACCATTTATCTTAACAATTTACAATTAATCTGCAATAATAATCTTATCACTAAACTACCTAGGAGTGTCTGAATGAAAAAAATCTATATTCTTCATACTAGTACTCATACTAGCCCTTACTGGCTATAAATCTCTTAAAAAACATTATGGACGAGATACCATCTAATAGCTCATGCAGCTGGTGGAATAGACAGCCTATCCTATACAAATAGTAAAGAAGGTTTTTGAGAAGTTACAAAGAGGGGTACAAACTGTTTGAGTTTGACTTGTCATTAACAAGTGACTGAAAATTGGTTGCACGTCATGGCTGGGAGGAATCATACGGGCAAAAAAGCACTAATTCAGAAAAAGCAATGTCTTACAATGAATTCATGCACCTACCTTACTATAAAAAATATACGCCTATTGATTTTAACATGATTATCAATCTCATGAAAAAATATACTGACATTTATGTCATCCTGGATGGTAAAGTTAACTCACCAGAAGACACTAGAAAGCTTTATAAAGAAATTGGAAATGCTACTAAAAAGTTAAATAAAAATGTCATGAAGAGACTTATAATAAAGACGACATAAAAACCATTCGCCAGTATGGATTCCAAGATCTTCTTTATGTAGTAGGGCGAGAAAGTTATACACCACGTTCATTGGCAGAGTTTTGTAATACAAATAACATTAGAGCTGTAAGTCTATCAAGGAGTAGAACCAATAAAGTCCTGATTGACACATTAACTGAATATGATATTAAAGCTTACATATATACTTTAAATAATATAGATGAAATGAGAAAGTTCATTGACCAAGATGTTAATGGTTTCTTTACTGACTTTATCATTCCAGAAAAAATTGGTAGAAAGTAAAAAATATAATAAACCCGTGTTGGCCGATGCCAATGGTATCTGAGATATAGTTACTGACGGCCAGATCATACACAAAAAAACACCTCCACTTTTGGTATAATTAATTTGAAGAAAAAACTACCAAAGTAGAAGACGTGTCTACTACAATAATAGCGAAAAACAACGTAAAAAATCAACTGCCAAATGAAATTAAATCAACATTTAGAGAACTCAGAGTACTCAAACACTTGCGCAACGTAGATATTACGAAGTTCTTTGGATTTTCTTGTGGTTATATTTTCCAGTTAATTTTTAGTTTAATCTTGGAAAACAAAAACTAGTACCGGATGCGTGATAGCAAAAAGGCAGTCAACATACCAGCCAAAGATACCGTATATAGGTTTCTGAATCAATCAACGAACGTTCAATTGACGCCGTTTTCTGCTTTCCTTGGCTGCTTCCGCGATTAGCAAAGTGTCAAAACTAACACGTCATGACCGGCCGAAGGTGTTCATTTTGGATGATTCATCTTATGATCGGAGCCGAAGCAAGCATGTGGAATTTTGGCCCGTTGTTTTGATCATGTGTCCCCAAAAATGCGCTTTAATGTTGACATTGGGATGGGAGACGGTGCAACATTCATCCCTGTCGATTTTTCATTATTGAGTTCAAAAAAGAGTCGAATTAACGGTATCTCTGAAAATATTAATAAACGCAGTTCAGGTTACAAGCGCCGAAAAGAAGCACTGCAAACGGCACCGGAACAGATTCCCGGCATGGTTGGCCGTCTGGCTAATGCTGGTGTCGATGCATCCTATGTTCTAATGGACTCATGGTTCACACAGCAGCCTCTCATAAGGAGATAACAGAACAAGGTCTTGAGTGATTGGCATGGTCAAAAAGCTAAAACAACGTAATCTTGTCGACGGAAAACGAGTCTCCTTAGATGGATTGTATCGTTACGTCTGGCTGAACCAACCGATGGAAAGAAAGGCATTTTGCGCTCTATCCATACAACACAAGCCATTGGCCTAGCCTTCAAAGTCATTTTCGTATGCAACCGCAACAAGAAAAGCGATTGGCCCACGATTCTGAGTACCGACCGTACCACTGAGTGACCAAAAAATTATCCGTATTTACGGTATGCGTTGGGATATTAAAGTTTTTTAAAAACAACAAAATCTTTTTTAAAGCTCCAAAAGGAGTTTTCAAAGCCGAATAGATTTGCAAGGTACTTGTCCTTTTTACCGTTTAATTTTCATCTATACCGGATGTTACCTTCCCCTATCTTTAAAGCTTTTCTTCACAAACCCGACGACATTTCAATGCGACCTTTTAATTCCGATTCAGCCCCCTTGCACATATATACATGGGATCCCTTTTCTTCCAGGTAAGACCGAAACGCTGCTGTAAAGATAAAGTCTCCGGCACTTTCTTTTACAAAGATGAGTTGATCCTGGTCATAAACGATTTCCCCTGGCATCCCTCCCATCACTTCAAAAGCTTTTTCATGCGCCCATAATACATCTCTTGTTGTAAAAGGCCGGTCCAGCCACATGACCGCTTTAAATCGCGAGTGAGACAGTACAAAACTGATAAAATAAAGCTTGATATCCCCTCCTTTCGTTGTCTGTTGGTTGGTTTCCTCGAATTCCACTTGTGCCTGCTCTCCCATCGGAGGATCTGGTATGGGCTCATACTAACGGACTTTAAGGACTTTTGGTAAATGATAATGCTCACGCAAGCTCTTAACATAGTTTCGAACCGTACTTTCGGCAACCCGTGCATAACCGATATTGCCTGGCCAAAACTAGTGTCTTTATTTCCATGAAAGTATTTTCACCTCATTTTTAGAAAGACAGTTTACCTTTACAATATCTCTTAATTCTCATTTAGGACCTTGTTGTAGAACATCTCTAATGCACGATCACTATAGGCCTTGATATCAAACTTCTTAGCAGTTATTTTACCAGCCAAATAGTCATTCATAGCCTTTTTTAGTCCCTCGATGCTGTTTTCACATATTTTACCGTAGCCACCCTCTAGTACTCCTCTGCTTGTTACAATATCAGTTGCAATGATAGTCTTATCCAGCGTCAAGGCTTCATAAAGAACTAAGCCTTGGCCTTCGTAGTTAGATGGGAAGACAAAACAGTCGGAGCGCTTAAGATATGGATACGGATTAGCTTTATGACCGATCAAGTGAACTGACTTTTGCAGTTTTAGTTCATTAATGACCGACAGCAGCTTGTACTTAAGTGGACCATTTCCAAGTATAAGTAGTTGTGATCTTTGGGTAGTTTGTTGAACCCCTGCAAAGGCACGAATTAATTTTTCCTGATCCTTTTCACCTGAAAGGCGTCCGATTGTTATAAATACTGTTGAGTCTTTCGAAAATAACTCTTCGTCCGCCTTATCATCAAGAGGTAATGTGGACTTTTCTATGACCGTAGTTGGATTTTGTACGTTTTCAATATAGTCAAATTTCGATTTCGGTATACTGAAGGCTTTGCTTAAATTTTGCTTGTTCACTTCTGAAATAGACTTAGAAACAGAAATGATCTTATTGTATTGCTTATACTGCTCGAATATTCTACGTATCTCTGGATACTTGTTCGTATATTCACCATACATATCACTATGCGCGTATATCACGTTCTTTCTAGCCTGATTAGGATTGTTGGCCAGTAAATGACTATAAAATAAAGAGTAGCCACTAAAGTTAACAATATAGTCAAATTTTATATTACCAAACAGGCGAATATACTCCTTCTGGTATTCCTCCTTATAATTATGGATAATCTCATCATTAGCAATCCTGTAATTTTTCAAGTTTCTGGTAAAAACACCTGCATCGCTAATGGTCATAGGTCCATTTTTAGGTATAATATTAACATCGTCTTTTATTTTATCTAATTGTTTTAACCGTTCTGGATAATTAATAATTGAATCCGACAGTGTAACCGTTATGTCGTATCGCTTCTTGTCTATACCGTTTACTAGACTGATAAATGCTGAAGTAATGCCATTTGGCTGAAAGCTTCCCGCGTAGAACAGTATTTTTTTCTTGGTGGTATCCTTATCTATGGTATCGACAGTAATTTTATCAAATAAAAACCAATCAATTACTCGCTTAGACACATTGCCATCGTCCTTGTAAACATATTTTGCTTTTGCTTCGAGATATTTATTGGTTGGTTGAAAGGATGTTAATAAAAGGTTTCGTACAGAAGCAATCATTTGATCGCTTGATTGTACAACTTCTCCAGGCAACTCTTCCAGACCAAAATATAAACCTCTCTCCTCTGTATACTTTTCATAGTCATATACATAGTGAACAATTGGCTTTCCGGTTACAAGAAAGTCAAAGAATACGCTGGAATAATCGGTTATGAGTACATCAGTAATTCCTAAAATTTCATTGATGTCAAATTTGTTTGGAACTCCTATAATATTAGGTATATTTATATCCTGTAGCAAGCCTTCAGCAACAGGATGTCCTCGAAAAATGATATTTGCATCAAGATAACTGAGTCTTTCTAGGTCATTCATCAACTTCTGAACATCGAACGATTTCTCTGAAAGCCCACCACGCCAAGTAGGTGCATACAGAATTACTTTCTTGCTATTATCGACACCAAGTTTATCTTTTATTAAATTTATTTCCTTCATAGTTTTAAAAGTTAAATCGATTCTTGGGTAACCGGTAATAGCTAATTCACCTGGATAAATCGATGCGACTTGATGCGGTTTGAGCTGGTGTTCATAGGTATACAGATTAGGTACGAGCAAATGCGTCGCCTGTAAGAAATTACGTGTACCATTTACATAATCCATTTTTGAAACTTTAACATCATAACCTAAAGTTTTCCACGGAGTTCCATGCCAAGTGTTCAGATATCGTTGACTATCTTTCAAAATAAAGAAATAAGGGAATGTTGTGTCGTTAATTAAAATGCTAGCTGTAGCTAGATACCTGTAATACATGTCTGTGTAACGAGTGATAAATATGACATTTGTCAGACTTTTATATTTATCTGGCACAACATCATAGTTATTGACGGTCCATATAAATGTATAATCTTCGAACCTGTCATCATTTAACATATACCTAAAAATAGCTAGTGGGTTACCGGATACCCTGGTACCCGCCATACTTTCAAACAGTACTGTTTTTTCAACCACCTGCAATTTTTCATAAAAAATATTGTAACGAATTCGTCTCGGCATCTTATTGTTACCGTTGCGGTAAACATCGTTCACATAATCCGCCACTAAATTGGCTTCGTCCAAGACTTGTTCGTATTCTTTCGTGTCACCGCTTTTATGCAATGCTTTCAGTAATTTTAAGTACCACTGATGATTGTAGTTGCTATTCCGAGCAATCGCCTGTTTGTAGTAAACTACTGCTTCTTTGTAGTTTCCGGTGGTTTCATAACACACAGCTAGCCTAAAATGATATTTCGACTTTATCTGATCCAAGCTTAAAACCCTTTTATATGAAGATATTGCTTTTTCTTTATCACCAAGTTTTTCGTATAGCATGGCTAACCTAAATAATGGTTCTGCCTCTTCTATTCCAGTGTATGCTTTTATAGCCAAGTCGTATTGATTGTATGACTGATGAAAAACGCCAATCCCTAATAGTTTACTATTAAACTTTTCATCACACGCTAACGCCTTATTGTAAAACTCTTGACTTGCTCCTATATCACCCATTCGTTCACACGATAGCCCAGCCATATAATAGATTTCTGAGATTGTGATTGGAGATTCAATTTTGCTGTTCCACATATTGGCTGCCTGTTGGTATGCCTCGGCCGCATCAGCAAAATGCTCTAATTCAAAATTTGCTTGCCCTAATCGATTGTAAAATTTAGCTGTAGAGAAACCAAGTTCTTTCGCCATCAATAAGCTTTCTTTGGCTTGATACCACTTCTTCTGAAGCACTAAGGCAACACCTAGTATGTAGTGTGTAGCTGCTCTTTCCCCGTTGAGTTCTATGGATTGTCGAAGGTTGTCTTCAGATTCGACAAACTGTTTCAACTGCATATTAATTTCTCCGCGCAAAGTAAGATATTTAGCTTTATTATTTTTGTTAGTTGTACCTATTACGCAGTCAATCTGCTCAAGTGCTTGTATGAATTTTTTTTCCTCGAACAGTTTTCGTGCATACTTGTAATAAATTTTTGCATGAAAATCCGTGAACTCCCCGTTACCGTCTTCGTTTGTGCTAGTAGCGATGGCATTTTTAATTTGCTCAAGTGCCTGTTTGAACTTTTTTTCCTTGAACAATTTTTGAGCATACTGGTAATAAATTCTTGCACGAAAATCCATGAACTTCCTGTTATCATCTTCATTTGTGCTCGTAACAATGGCATTTTTAATTTGCTCAAGTGCTTCTTTGAACTTTTTTTCTTTAAACAATTTTTGAGCATACTGGTAATAAATTCTTGCACAAAAATCCATGAACTTCCTGTTATCATCTTCGTTTGCGCTCGTAGCGATAGCATTTTTAATTTGCTCAAGTGCTTGTTTAAACTTATTTGCCTTGTATAATACATATCCATACTCGTAGTATTGTGAAGAGGTTAAAACACGATTATTTGTTCCAAATGACTTTTTGTAGAATATTGCTGCAACTGAATATTGCTCCTTACTCTTATATAGACGTCCAAATCCAATTAAAATCCTCTTTTTAATAAACTTGAAACTAACATTATCTTTTATTTTCATTAATTTCTTGTTTTGCGGTTTACTTTCCATTTTTAGATTTAATACCTCTTTCTCGGTTCCTTGTTTCGCTGTGTTGCCTTATTTTTGTTATCTAGCAGTGAATTTACAGCCAATTCAACATCCTCTAGTTTAAAATAAGAAAAACATTCTTTGATATCAGCGTCAGCTCTAAGAATATACATTCAGATCAACACAACAAGACACTTTAAAAATTCGATTAAACTATCAACTGCCAAGTGGACTTGGAATAATTTGTGTGTTTTTTTCTTATTTATTTTTCATCGTAATTATTTTGTAATCTCCCTAAAAAAATAATGGTGATGGCATTTATGTTTGTACCATTTTTGTCCACTTTTAGGTGAATTATCAGTATAGCAACCTTAAAGTTTTACTTTCACAGCCGTTTACCCAGTCTATTATAAATGGGTACATCTTTTTTAAAATATGTAATAGTTGTAAGCTAGTTTAGTATATCAGGAAATATACAAAAAACACAATACTTTTTAATCAGAGCCAGAGCTGACGCATAAATTAATTTAAAAATCTCGCGAAGCTGCGATTGTCTTTTTAAAAAAATCAACAGCTACGTTATAAGCTATACTAAACCAGAAGAACACCATCGTCACCAAATAGCGTTTATCGACAAGGTAATTTTGGAATTTCTTTTTTCGAATCAGATGTTGTAATAAGTGGATATGGGCATCTTCGATGTCTTCGATATCGATAGTTTTCAAAACGCGTTTTAACGTATCTTGATGCGGCAGGGTCTCCAATTCCGGGAAATAAGCCTGCAAATATTCAAAGAAAACTGGTCGACTTATTTTCCTCCCTGCTTCGCGACGGGAGGCATACTGGAAAACAAAAGAAAGAATATCAAAAAGCAACACCACCTGTAATTGATGTTTACATCTCTTGGGATTACGTGGATCATCAATGTGAGAGAGCTTCTTTAACAACTTTGGAAGCAATGGACGAGAAGCTCGTAAAGTAGCTTCGGCTGTCTCCTGGCGGGCAGCCATCTCTTCTTCCTTGGTTTGCCAAGTACACTTGCGAATAGGCAGTGTCGCCTTTGGGGGCTGTGGTTGACCTTGAGCTTGACGCTTTTGACGTAAGTCTTTTTTTTGATTTTTGCTTTCAACGGGCTTTTGTCATGGAGGATTTTTGAGTCATCTTTTCTCACTCCTTTCTTCTTTTTGTCCTAGAAGTTCGGAGCAGTCCGAATGAAACGAGTAGACATAAACATGTTTCGGGGAAGAGGAATATTGGCTGTACCGATCCATTCTTCTCCGCCCCTTTTGGGTAGTATTGGATTTCATTTTGTGTAGCGGATTCATCCGCCTGATGTGATTCGTGTCCATCAGCTCAAATGTGTTTGGCAAGTAAAAATTAGATAAAATGGCAGTATTTTTTTACTTGCCAAACACATCAAAGGGGTTCCATGCCACGTTTGAATGTAGATGGTTTCAGATCTCTTATTCAAATAGGTGGGGAAATTTTGATTGTTCACCCAAACCTTTGCCCTAGCTAAGTAGTAAAAATAGCTTGGGCTTCCTCTACTAATACGTTTTATATCTTTGTATTTTAAATCATATTCCTGCTTCAGACCCAAATTATTTTAAAATTAGTTTTTCGTCGTAATAATTCTTTATATATATACTTTGGATTACCAATTCTTATTTTTACCATCTTTGAGAAATCATGAAATTTAATTTCAAAATAACAATCAAAAACGCCTAGCTGGATAAAGTCATTTTTAAACAGTTTTTTAAATTAAAACTAATTTTAAATTTATAGTGTTATTTTTAAAATTGTTAATTTCAATAAAGGGCTTTGGTTTAATTTCACGATTCACTAATAAAGAAATGTTCCCTTTTATTGTTTTATACAACAGATAATAATTATTATTTACCTTGAATGGTTGAAGGCCAGTGGTTTTTGTATTATGAAATTTTCCCAACCTCAATATATAGTCATCTGTATCACCATCATGATTATTTTTTAGCTTGGATTTCAACGAATTAAGTTGCATTGCAGTTTTCTTGTCAGTAGTCACAACAATGTATAAGTTAAAAACCTCTTCTGTACTTTCGCAAATCTCCGGGTGGTCTTTCAAATTAATTTGAAATGAGAATTGGTTAGTAAACTTTTCATTGTCTACCTGATATTTCTTCTCTGAGAACCTAGCCAAAAACATCAATCGTTTTACCTTAACACGCTGGTCACCAAGAGTACCTTCAATATATATAGATTGATTACATTGTCGGATATCTAACGTATTTTTTAATATATCTGGTATATTATCCGTTGTTAAATTGTTGTGTGTTGGCATAAGATAGACTCCCTCGAATTTTCTAGTGTACTAATTCTTGTTTTTGTCTATACAATGATAAGATAATTTGTGATAATTATTTTATCATTATTTTCATTGGAGGCATAACATGATGAGAAAAATTATAGTATTCATAGTAATCCTCATTCTTTCTTTATCAATAAATATTTTGCGAAAGGAATATTCTTGGACAAAACATCATCTTATTGCCCATGCAGCTGGAGGAATTGAAGGTAACAAGTATACAAATAGTAAAGAGGCTTTCCTAAATAGTTACGAAAACGGCTATAAATTATTTGAAATAGACTTATCGCTGACAAGTGATAAACGGTTGGTAGCCCGACACGGATGGGATAAACCCTTTGGTCAATCTTTTTTCAGACCATCAAAGGTGCCAGAATTTAATGAGTTTATGAATGACCCATATTACAATAAATATACACCAATGAATTTTAAAATGATATTGGATTTATTAAAGGAGTATCCAGACATATACGTCATCCTTGATGGTAAAGTGAAATCACCGGAGGATACTAAAAAACTCTATGAAAAAGTTAACGATGCTGTTAAAGATCTCGATCAAAGCATTACTAACAGAATAATACCGCAAATGTTTTACAAAGAAGATGTGGAGATTATTCGTCAATATGGATTTCATGATTTGTTATACGTTGTTGGACGAGAAGATTATACTCCAGAATCTCTCGTAGAATTTTGTATGTCTAATGATATAAATGCTGTAAGTTTATCCAAGAACAGAACAAATAAGTCCATGATTGATAAGTTATCTAAACATAACATTAAAATCTACATGTATACTCTAAACAAAAAGAATACAATGAAAAAGTATTTCGAACAAGGAGTGAATGGTTTCTTCACAGACTTTGTCACTCCGGAGGAATTCCACAGCTGAAGCAAAAAGATTGCCGTACCATATATTAAATGGTACGGCTTTTTTGTTAATCTGTCACTGGGATTCTAAATGACTTTCGTGTACCCAGACTTCTTCTCCGTCATTTAAATTCCCTCGATACCACATATTGTTGTTACCTACTTTTTCTGTTAAATTAACTTTGAATTTCTGACCTTGAAGCTGTGCATCTTCATTCTTGAGGTTCTTTATGCCACCCCAAACCCGGTCATAAATATTGATGTGTTCCTTTTGCTTAAAGTTGAATGTCTTTTTCTTTTTATCTACTCCTGCGTGGGAATATGTTTTAATATCGGATGAGTTGATCCAGCCAACCGTTCCGGAACTTGGCTCCTCACTTACCTGATAAAATAATTTCTCACCTACCTCAGCCTGTTCTTTAATGAAATAGACCTTATTGGTGCGTTCAGATCCTGCTTTCTCTGCAGAACGAAAGTTAGTCAAATCCTGATAGACACTTACTTCCGCGTTATATATTTGGCCTAGTCTGCTTGTACTGCTTTTTTCGATTTGGAATAGGTCACTTTCATGTACCCACACATTTTCATCGTTTAGTTCTCCCCTGTACCAAATAGTTCCACCTACTTTTTCAGTTAAGTGAACGTTGAACTCCTGCCCTTGGAGCTGTACGTCTTCAATCATTTGATCCTTGGCACCACCCCAGGCATGGTCATAAGCTTTAATATTATCTTTGTCTTTAATATAGAATGTCTTTTGTTTTTTATCCACCCCTGCATGGGTATGAGTCTTAATATCATCCGAACTGATCCAACCCACTGCGCCATTCTTAGCACTCGGTTCTTCACTAATCAGATAATACAATTTACTGCCTATTTTAGTTTGCTTCTTAATAAAGTACACTTTGCCTACTCTCGAATTACCGGCATTCTCTACAGCATCCGGATTGCCCATTTCCTTATATATATTTACCTCCGGATTTTTGATCTGCCCAAGTCTACTGGTGCTGCTTTCTTCACTTTTGTTGAGGTGACTTTCGTGCACCCACGCACTTTTACCATTTATTTCGCCTCTGTACCAGATGTTATTTTCACCCACTTTCTCAGTCAAATTAACACTGAATTTCTGGCCTTGGAGCAGTGCACTTTCAATCCTGCGATCCTTGGCACCGCCCCAGGCATGGTCATAAACATTGATATTATCTTTATCCTTAAAGTAGAGTGTCTTTTTCCTCTTATCCACCCCTTTATGGGTATGAGTCTCAATATCATCTGAACTGACCCAACCCACTGTGCCGTTCTTAACACTCGGCTGTTCACTAATCAAATAATATAATTTATTGCCTATTTTAGTTTGCTTTTTAATGAAGTACACCATGTCAACTCTCGAATTGCCTGCATTTTCTACAGCATCCGGGTTTCCTAATTCCTTATATATATTTATATCCGGGTTTTTGATCTGCCCCAGTCTACTGGTACTGCTTTCTTCACTTTTATTCAAATGACTTTCGTGGATCCACACATTTTCACCATTTATTTTACCTCTGTACCAGATATTATTTTTGCCTACTTTCTCAGTCAAATTAACACTAAGTTTCTGACCTTGAAGCTGTGCATCTCCTGTCATTAGATTTCCTGTACCGCCCCATATACGATCATAAATGTTAATATTATCTTTTTCCTTGAAGTAAAATGTTTTTTGCTTCTTGTCTACTCCTGCATGTGAATGGGTCTTCATGACATTTGCATTAACCCAGCCAATTGTTCCATTCTTACTGCTGGGATCGTCACTGATCAAATAAAGCTTTTCCTCGCTGACTTCCATTTGTTTTTTTATGAAATATACTGAATCCGTGTATTCTGCACCTGCCTTTTTAGTTAATGCCGGTTGATCCATATCAGGATAAATGGTTGCTTCTTCATCTTCTATCTGGCCTAGTCTACTCGTTTTACTTTCCTCTCTTGTTGTCAGATGGCTTTCATGCACCCATAGTATCTCACCATTGTGATATCCCCTGTACCAGGTATTGTTGCCTACTGTCTCGGTCTTATGGATGTTAAACGGCTCGTATTTAAAATCTGCAAAATCACTGTCATCATAGACTTTATTCTCACTTCTGTCCCAAGCTTTTTTATAGGCAGCTCCTTCGCCTTTAAAATATAGTGTCTTCTCTTTATTATTCACTGCTTTGTGGACGTGGGTTTTTAGATCTTTGCCACGCACCCAGCCGACTGTACCTCTTTTACTGCTTGGTTCATCACTTATCAAATAGTATTGGTTACCATTAACTTTGGCTTCTGCCTTTATAAAAAATACTTTTTTCATATTTTCATTTCCGGATTTGCTTCGATTGTTCGGATCGGTTGGGTCATCATAGAGGTAAGCACCGCTTGATTTTAGCCTGCCTAACTTGCTAGTGTTAGCTTTTTTACTTTGTACTAACTTATTATATTTTTGTGTAACCAAATCCACATAATCATTCCAATTGTAGTCCCATTTCGCAAAATATCCGTGTGGATCAACATGGGTGGTTCCTCCAAGGTGCTCACTTACTGCACGATGGGACCATAATGTTCCTTTCCCATTATTATCAGCACTTGTAACCCCTAGGTTATACTTGTACAAAATTGAAGCAATATAATCGGAATAATTATTAATAGACTTTGCAAATTGATCAAAGGTATTGACTCTTACCAGCTCCACATGCACAAAACGTTCATTGGCATGTCGTCCTGCTCCCCAAGCACCTAAATCAGTCGGGTGGATTTCGATTATATTATTATGATCGACAAATGCATGAACAAATGCATTGTGATGGTTACGGCTCATGTAATCTATTTCATTTCTGATAGTGGAATGACTATTAGCCGTTTCATGGGCTACAACACCTTCTACAGCACCATGACCGTTTCGATAATTAAATTCAGTGAAATCACTGTTATGTTCATAGGCAACATTCACTGGATCCATGTTATCGATATAATCGTTCACATCTGGGTAGACGGACATAATTGAGAACGTCTGCTTCCCAAAATTCTCTTGAGCTTCTTTATCCAGGTCTTCCTCAGTTTCATGACGGCTTTCAAATTCACCGTCCCGCCAGCCCTTTGGTATGTACTGAAGCTCCTCTTCGCTTAGTTCACTAATATCTTCACCATAGACTTCTGTTCCTTTTTCAATTTCCGTGCCGTCTGTATCATTAGAATGTTCCTCAGCAAAAATAATTACGGGGAGAAATAATGCAATAAATAAAAGTGACACAACAAGTATGACTGTTTTTCTCATGTTAACCCCCTGAAAAATATTACCTTATTAATCGGATTCTTTAATTATATCGGCTTCAATTATACTAAAGTTGAGAAAAAATATTATAGATTACAATTCCTATAAAAAGTACCTTGTCCCCCCTATTTTTTAGGGAATCAAGGTACTTTATTTAACATCCAGCTTCTGCTTTACTTATACTGTGGTACATCAAACAATAGATTATATCCTTCAATCAGGTTATATATTCTGTTCATGTTATAGGTTTGTTTATATGCCCATCCAATATCTGTTGCATACTGATGGGTGGCATCGCCATTGATTGCGGCAAATGCAGGGTTCCAGCGCATTTCATATAATGTATCCTGCCCACTTTGGATGTATCCGTCACTTGCAAACTCAGCGCCGCCGACTATAGCATTGTCAACAGAAAACCATTCTTCTTCATAAGCACGTTCAGATCCACATTTTTTAGCGCAGCCATCTACTGCCCCAATACCATAAATATTATGGGTCGTTTTAATATCTGTCAGATCATCCTTATTTTCAGAGGTCACGCGTTGTGGGTTTCCATTTTCATCTAAGCCCACGTCAATACCAGTGGCAAGTTCGGATTCGCCATTACCTGTCTCCAATAATGCGTGTGAAATCAAGTAAGCTGAATTTATCCCGTGATTAACCCCAGCTTCCAAAAATTTGTCTGCCTTATCATCTAATACACCTTGACCTTTCAAGACATTCTCGTTAATGGTTGAGATATCAGAGTCATTCATATTATCAACTTCTGACAGTTTCAAAAATTGTAAGGAACCTCTGGAATCATCTATAAAGTTAGAAGGGTCCAAATAGTATCGTAAATCATCTTCAGTTGGAGTTACAAACCCAGAAGTATTATCAATGTGATACCATACATAGCCTTCATTATCTTTTGAACTTGTATCGAGTATCTCGTGGGTTCCGCCTTCAACTTGATTACCAACTTCATGGTTTAACCCGGGGCCTCGCCTGAGATTCCAGACATCACCGTCTTCTATTGTTCCTTCACCATTTTCGATGGACTCAAATGCATCTTCTCTGATCCAGAGTTTATACTGATTATCAGTTTGAGGTGATGCTTCCATTTGAAGGTCAACCATATTATCTAAGGTGATATCATAATGTGTGTCAGTTTCTACTCTTTCTGCGAGATGGCTTTCATGAACCCAAACGTCTTCTTTTTCACTGCCTTCATATTCTCCCCTATACCAAGTATGGGGGCCAACTTTTTCGGTGAGATTCACCGTAAATAGTTCACCTTGAATCTCGGCATTTTCATTAATAAGATCTTTGGTTCCTCCCCATGCATGCTCATAGATATTAATACTATCCTTATCCTTAAAATAGAATGCTTTTGTATTGTTATCTACACCTTTATGGGAATGGGTTGTTAAGTCTTCTGAATTAACCCACCCGACTACACCTTCTTCACTGCTAGGCTCGGTGCTGATCAGGTAAAACAGATTATCGTTAATTTTTGCTTGTTTCTTAATAAAATAAACTTTATCAATATGGTCTGAACCAGCTTCCACAACGGAGCTTGGAACGCCTAATGTCTTATAAATATTGACATTCGATTCATTTATTTGACCTAATCTACTTGTTGAGCTTTCTTGCTTTTGAGTCAAATGGCTTTCATGGACCCAAACATTACCGTCTCTGCCATCCAGTTCTCCTCTATACCAGGTATTACTTTTCCCAATTTTTTCAGTCAAGTTAACTTTTAATTGCTGACCTTGAAATTGGCCATCTTCTATAACGCGGTTCTTATCCGCTCCCCAAGCCCGGTCATAAATATTAATATTATCTTTATCCTTAAAATAAAAGGTCTTAGATTTTTTGTCTACACCGGAATGGGAATACGTTTTGATATCATCTGCATGTACCCAACCTATTGTGCCGGATGTTGCACTTGGTTCATCACTGATCAAATAATATAAATCGTCATCCATTTCTGCTTGGAGCTTGATGAAATAGACTTGATCAATATGGTCAGAACCTGCTTCCATTGAAGAGTCGGGATTTCCAAGTTCTTCATATATATTGACATTCGAATCATGCATCTGACCAAGTTTACTTGTGCTTTCTTTTTCCATTGCCGTTAAATGGCTTTCATGGACCCAGACATCATCTTGTTCGTTTCCTTCAAATGATCCTCTGTACCAAATGTTATTTCCAACTTTTTCAGTGAGGTGAACATTAAACTCTTCCCCTTGAAGATCAGCATCCCCTACAACAAGGTCTTTTGATCCTCCCCAGGCATGTTCATAGATATTGATATTATCTTTGTACTTGAAATTTAAAAGTTTGGAATAACGATCAACACCTGCGTGGGCGTGCGTCTTAACATCTTCTTTATTTACCCAGCCAATTACACCTTCTTCACTGCTTGGTTCGGTGCTGATTAGGTAATATAGGTTATCGCTAATTTCAGCCTGGCTTTTAATAAAATAAACTTTGCTGGTATGGGCTGATCCTGCTTCAACTACAGAACTTGGGACGCCTAATGTCTTATAAATATTGACATTCGATTCATTTATTTGACCTAATCTGCTTGTTGAGCTTTCTTGTTTTTTAGTCAAATGGCTTTCATGAACCCAGACATCACCGTCTCTGCCATCCAGTTCTCCTCTGTACCAGGTATTGCTCTCTCCAACCTTTTCGGTTAGATTAACATCAAAGCGCTGATTTTGAAGATTGGCATCCCCAACGACGAGATCCCCGGACCCTCCCCAGGCATGTTCATAAATGTTGATGTTCTCTTTATCTTTAAAGTAAAAAGTTTTTGCTTTATTACCTACACCTGAATGGGAGAGTGCCTCTATGTCACTTGATTTAACCCAGCCGATCACACCGTCTTTACTACTTGGTTGTGTGCTGATTAAGTAATATAGATTATCATTTGTTTTGGCCTGCTTTTTAATGAAAAAGACTTTGTTCAAATACTCATCGGATGAAATTGGCTCCTCATCACCAATTTCCTCATAAATCGTTGCATCCGATTTGAGATGTCCAAGCTTGCTTGTCTTGCTTTCTTCAATGGCATCGTCATCATCTTCTAATCCGGGTTCCCGATCTTCGTCACCACTACCATCCGGAGCTTGAAATGGCGTTATGCCAGGTTCCTGCTGCTCATCCTCAGTCTCTTGTTTTTCGTCGTCTTTTTCACCTTGCTCATTTCTATTCTGGTCACCACTTTTTTGTTGTCCGTTATCACTATTTGTTCCCTGATCTGACGAGTCTTCCGATTCCGCCTGTGGGTCCGTTTCATTTTCGGCTGCCGTATCGTCTTCGGGATCATCGTTCTCGGTTACACCCTCCTGAGGTTCATCCTTTTTAGGTTTATCTTCTTTAGTGGCTTCATCTTCTGACGCTTCATCATCCGAATTTTTGCCGTCTCCACTGGAATCCCCATCAGGTTCTTCGACTTCAGCATCTTTACCGGACGATTCCCCATCTGCTGAAGATTCATCCTCATCAATTTCCTGATCAACACTTGGCTCATTTGAATCCGAATCACCTTTTACACTGTTGTCAGCAAAAACATTATAAGGAAGAGCTGTGGTAAAAATCAGAAAAGCAATCAACACTATGGATAACTTTCTCATCTATATCCCTCCATGTTTTTTCCATATAAACTTCTTCCGAACCAGCCAAATGTCCTTTATATCTATTATCACCCCGATTTCTGTATAGCTTCTTAGATAGATTAATATTTAAGTCCAAAAACTTAATCTGATGCATTATGTACACTTGTTAATAATCTATCTCGTCACCATTATACTAAGAAAGAAGTCGGATGAGAACCTTAATTTGACAATTTCATTGCAAATCATGACATTATTAACAGATTCTTGGCGATTTGTAATAATGTTTACATAAAATTCTTGTTTATATTATTTGACTTTCATAGTATAATAACACTTAGTGTGTTAAGGAAAATGTAAATTGTAAGTAAAGCTGACATAAATAAAGTGCTATAAAATATAATTAATCGGAATAACTGGAGGTTTACTGAAATGAAAAAAGTAATCACGTATGGAACATTTGACCTGTTACATGTTGGACATATCAATATATTGCGTCGTGCAAGGGAATATGGCGATTACCTGATTGTAGCTATTTCTTCTGACCAATTCAACGCATTAAAGAACAAGGAAGCCTATTACAGTTTCGAACAGCGTAAAGCCATACTTGAAGCGATTCGTTATGTTGATGAAGTCATACCTGAACACAAGTGGGAACAAAAAGTAGAAGATGTGCAGAAGCATGGTATTGATGTTTTTGTAATGGGAGATGACTGGAAGGGACAATTCGACTTTCTGAAAGAATACTGTGATGTCGTCTATTTGCCTCGAACAGTCGGAATTTCAACCACTAAAATCAAATCAGATTTGAATAAGACGAACAATGGCTAGAGAACTGGCGGTTAACCTTTACCTGTCTTTTTTTCGAGTCATCTTTACCATCTTTAAACGATTTCCCCAAAAGAAGAAAACAACCTTTGTTGCTTCATTTGGGGAAAATATTTTGTGTACCGTAAAAGAACTCGAAAAGCAGACAGATGATCAGGTTGTTATTCTCAAAACCTCCCATTGCACCAAAGACTTTAATGCATCAGGTAGAATCGTCCTGGATTTTGAGATTAGTCATGTAATTAATTGGTTGTGGTCAATCTATCATTTGGCCACCGCTCACAATATAATCGTCGATAACTATTATGGCTTTTTGGCTGCCACGGATTTCAAACCCAATGTCCAATGCATCCAATTGTGGCATGCCGCTGGGGCGATTAAGAAGTTCGGCCTGGAGGACCCGTCGATTAAAAATCGTTCAACAAGTGCGAATCAACGTTTCCAGAAAGTGTATGACCGGTTTGATTCTGTGATTGTCGGATCTGATAAAATGGCGTCCATTTTTAAGCAAAGCTTCAACCTTACTGATGACAATATTCTGCGAACAGGTATTCCTCGGACGGATTTCTTTTTCGATGAGCAAGCTAAACAGGAAGCTAAAAATGCTTTGATGACCGAGTATCCGATCATTCATGATAAAAAGGTCATGTTATATGCTCCGACTTACCGGGATGATGCCTTGGATTCTCGGGATGTGGAGCTGGATATTGACAAAATGTATCATGCGTTTAAACATGAGTACGTACTTCTTCTGCGTCTGCACCCTGCTATCAATAGTGAATTCCAAAATAAATATCCCGGCTTTGTGATTAATGTTTCCGGTAATCATTCGATTAATCATCTATTACTGATAACAGATATTTTAATCACGGATTATTCATCGATACCATTTGAATTTTCCCTTTTGCATAAGCCGATGGTGTTTTTCGCGTATGATCTAGAAAAATATACGGACGATCGGGGTTTTTGGGAGACGTATGAAGACCTTGTGCCCGGTCCCATTGTTGACAATACGAGTGACTTGGTCGATGTCATCCGAAATGACGATTTTGATTTGGAGCGAACAAAGGCTTTTGCGGACGAATGGAATCAGTATTCACAAGGTATTTCCTGTGACAGGTTGATTAAAGCTATTTATGATGAAGACAAGCAATATGACGTTGTCAAGCAAACGTAACCCCAGAGGCGGATATCTCTGGGGTTTGTTTATTGTTTATGTAAAATTGGCGTCAATCTATCGCCAACAGCCCAATCATCTTGACTTTTTGTATTAAAAGTTATATTACCACCGTTAATTGTTGCAATCGATTTTCCATCCTTTTCTCGTATAATAGACACTGATTCATTACTTCCGCCTGCAGAATAGCCAGAGGGTAATCGACTTCTAACTTCTTGTAAAAAAGTTGGTTCTTCCGGCTCCTCGTTTACTTCCTTCTTCTCTTCTGTATCGCCTGAATTTGAACTAGATTGAGAATCACTCTCGGTTGTTTGATTCGTATCTGTATCAGTTGATTTCCCGGGCGTCCCACCAGTCGTGCCTGATGATGAAGATGTCTCAGTGTCTGATTGACTGCTTGATGATTTCTTCTGTTCTGATTCATAATCAGCATATGCAGTTTGTTCGGTTTCATCACTTTCTTCAGTGCTTTCTGCTACCACATCTTCTTCAGGGTCCTCAGACTGTTCCTCCATATCTTCTTCATCTGACTCCTGTGTTTCTTCATTTTCATCTTCATCGTCTTTTTCAAACCGCACATCCATTTCGGATTTTTCATGTAGGTAGGTCACTTTATTGTTATGTGGGCGGTCAGTTCTTGATTCCGTTTCCTCGACTGATGTTGCCGTGTTATTATGTAATATGATAATCGTTATAATCGCTATAACACCAAAGATATTGCCAGCAACAATTAATGCCTTTACCCTGGGCCTGTCCATATTATACCTCCTAGGCACCGTTTATACTTATCATATAAAAAAATACCTAGAAAGTAAATTAGTACCATCGATTTCGGTGGGTCCAATCAATCGACATCCGCTCCCAAGCCCTATACTCCCCGAATAAAATTCTCAATCAACTGGTAGATCTGTTCTCTGCCGGATTGAAACGGCCTAGGCTGGAAGATGTCAGCTTGCTGGATGACATCTTCCAACAGCATGTCCTCTTCCCAGCTTAAAATGTGCTCTTGTTTTTTCAAAGCTGACACAATCTGCAGCTGATGATCGTCATTATGTTCGCCATATTTGGCAAGACGCGGACAGGCGATAACGGGTTTGCTTTTTTTCAGGCCCTTGATAATCGAGCCAGTCCCTGCATGGGTAATGATGAGGCGCGCCTGTTCATACAATAAATCCATTTCCTGATAGCTGACAAATGGTTTTAAGGTCAGATGGTCACTTCTGTAAGGAGTATGCCCATGCTGGACAAGCACATCCTCTTGTATACTGCCTTCCTTTTTCAGGCGTTCTACTTCACCGATCAGTCTGGTGAATGGCAGCTCATGGGTACCTAACACAACGAATATCAATAGATGGACCCCCCGTAAACAGCTTTTGGATACACTTTTTTCATCGATTTCCACTGAATGATGAATAAATCGGCTATGGGATAAACCAGTTTTCCTGATAAGGTTGGACTGTCGGTTTTGGCAAAGCTTTCAATAAAGATGATCTTGCGGCGGAAAAGCTTGGCGATGTAGCACATCGGGACGGCTGTGTGAGCACCTGTTGTGATGATGACATCGGGTCTTCGGCGCAGAAAGATGCATAGGGCTTTGATCATATTAAAAGAAAACTTGAATATGTAACGGAATAAATAATTTCTAGCACCATAAACGAGTGTGGACATCGGGTATTTATCCTTCAGCGCCTTCGTGATGGTACATTTTTCAGTGACGATGTGGTAGTGATAATGTTTGAAAAGCGGTTCAAGCTGTAAAAGTTGTGTCAAATGGCCACCTACTGATGAAATGAGAAGTAATTTTTTCTGATTCAACTGTCGTCGCTCCTATCCTTGCTGGTATCGTTCAATCAGTTGACCAATCAGCCTTTCCTGGTCGTATTGCTGTGCTTTTTCCTCCCCATTTGCTATCAGTTCATGACGTAAGTGTTTATCCCCCAGAACGTGTGCCATTCCCGTCCTTAACGATGCTGTATCTTTCGGTTTAATCAATCGACCTGCCCCATAACTAAGTAAATAGCTCAACCCACCGACATCACTGGCGACAACCGGCGTGTGACAGGACATCGCCTCAAGTGCCACAAGGCCAAATCCTTCCATATAGGACGGCAGGACAAACACATCCGCTGCGGCAAGCCATTGGGCGATATGTGTTTGTCCTATCGGCGGATGTAGATGAACGTCTTGGATTTGTTCATGCGTGATTTTTTCTAGCATCCGCTGGACAAAAGCCGGTTCTTTCGGTGCACCAATCAAGTGAAGTTCCAGGGCCGAATGATTTGCTTTCAACCCGCTGTAGGCTTCCAGCAGTTCCGCCACCCCTTTTGCCTTGATCATATTACCGACAAACAGGATAATCGTCGCTGTTTCCGGAATGTTCAAAGCTTTTCTGGCTGTAGCTTGTCCCATAGGCTTGAAAACATGACGGTTAACGCCCATGTTCAGGACGGTTATCCGTTCGGCACTCACCTGATATGTATCGATCATGTCCTGTTTTAGCTTTTCCCCGACCGCAATAATATGATCGGCTTGGTGCAGCACCTGTTTCGTACGGTTAAAAAAGAATCGTCCTTTTTTGGCCATCTTATCCAAATCACCGCCATGAGCCGTAACAACCACCCGGGTCCGGAACAGTATCTTGAACAAAAGCGCGAGCCGGCCGCTCGGGTAAACATAGTGCGCGTGAACAATATCATATTGCTTGCCTTTCGTAAGCAATAGGAAAAGCACATGCATCATCCATACCGTATATTTCCAAATGACAGCCGGTTTGCTCATGTGCGGATTGTGAATGGCCGCGACATCAACAAGTATTCCCCGTGCCTTTAAAGCCTCAACCTGGTTTTTGACAAAAACACCAAAGCTGGGGTGAAGCTTGCTGGGATACATCGTACTAATCACCAGTATTTTTTCCATTTTCCCCACCCCCTTATACACCGTTTTTTATCAATGGCTGTGCAGACAGCGTGTATAGATACCCAATCAGCAGCGCCAAATAAATACTTGCTGCTGGCGATGACAGGATATGACCCGCGACGAACGCACTGCCGAGTCCTAAACAGACAGAAACACCTGCCAGCACGGTGGATTCATTGAAGATGAATCGCGGTCGACGCATCAAGGTCTTGAAAATTCGCCAACCAATCAACGCGAGTGGTAGCATGAATAGCGTAAACCCGACAAGACCGAAATTAAAATACCAGTCCAAAAAGTCCATCTCAATTAACTTGGGGGATTCTTCATAATTCCCGCCAAACCCCAGCCCGAATAATTGCTGCAAGACCGATGCTTCCCTGTATTGTGATGCTGCAGCATACAAAAAATCCTTTCGGCCGCTCAATAATGCACGTGTTGTCTCACCCTCTTCTACCGGATTCACTTCTTCCGGCTGTTCTGTCATGCCTGTGCTAAATGACAGGTTCAAGTTATGGCCGATTGGCGTGGTTGGGGTGATCAGAAGCGTTCCGGCCAAAATGGCTGACAGCATGATGACATGAAACCAATGATATTTATCGGTGACAGCTTTCATCAAAAACAGCACCAGAGCAGTACCCAGAACTACAAGGACGGATCCAAAACTCACCTTCGTACCGATCGTCAGCATCGCCCAAATGATAAGCCCTATGACAGGAAGCAGCAGTATTTTGACACGACGCGATTTTTTCTGTAGCCAGTATAAAATGACAATGCCGAATCCCATACCCAAAATGGCGCTCAGCTCGTTTCCGGAAAAAAACCAGCCGGAGTGCCCTTCCTTGGCCAAAGCACCATAACTCCGGTGACCAGTTCCTGTCAGATTGGCCAGCAGCATAACAGCTGCTATAAACGTCATGTTAACCAGCACCATTAGCTGAATTACCTGCTGCCAGTTCGTCTGTTTGGTAATTGACGGAATTCCCAATACATAAACAATCAGTAAAACAATAAAAAAGATGGTTTTGATCATATAGGTCAGTTCAAGTGACAGATTAAATGGTTCTTTTACCATCGCATTCGTGATGACATGGACCAACATAAACAGACCCAGCGCAGTTACATAAAAAAGCGCTGCCTTTTTCGTCTTTGTTTGGGGTAAAAGACATATGTAAACAATCCCGGCAGCCATCGCCAGCCCCCGCAAAGGTGTTGAAAACGGAACATTCACATATGCCAATACATCCAGGGCCGGCTGTAGCAGTATAAAATAGATGAACATTTTCTCCACCACTACCGTTAGATGATGTTGTCTTGTCAAGGTCATGTGCCGACCCCTTTCCGACTGTGTACACAGGTAGATAACCTCCCTTCTAGTATTTGACATTGGTGAATGATTTAAACCTCAAAAATTGTTTGATAAACTACCGCCTCATTCGTCTTCATTGACTGCCGGCCTGATAGAACCAATGCTTCCGACTAGCACTAATTTCGCCCGGAATGACGCTTCGTTTTATGATATAGTAACGGTGGGAGCACTTTCGGGAGAGGATGATGATAGTGACGATCAAACGATTAATCGGTTTTACAGGGCTGGCAGGGCTTTTTTGGCTGCTGGGTCATCAACGAGCGAATGCACCGACGTCGCAAGTGAGAATAAAAGGGGTCCCTGCCTACTACCAATACCCACAACTTCCAACCGGCTGTGAAGCCACCTCACTCGCGATGCTGTTAAGCTGGGGGTTAGGCGAGGAAGTGAGCAAATATACAGTGGCAGATGCCCTGTCGAAGGGGGATAAGGTGCATCAGGCTGGCGGTGAATGGAAAGGCGCCAATCCGAACAAAACGTTTGTCGGCGATCCGTACACCGACTCGGATGACGGCAGTTATGGTGTGTTTGAGGGGCCGATTCTGGAAGCGATTGAGATGTACATGCCCGGCAAAGGGATTGATTTGACAGGGGAGCCGTTTGATGCCCTGCTCGACATCGTCCGCTCAGGAAAGCCGGTTTTGGCGTGGACGACGCTTGAACAGCAGGAAACGTATTACGGGCTGTCCTGGACAGATGAGGCCGGTGACGTGATTGATTGGTATGAGAACGAACATGCGGTTGTGCTGACGGGCGTTACCGGTGATCAGGTGATTGCGCATGACCCGCACACCGGTAAAGCAGAATACTATGACCGGAAACTTTTTGAGCGAAACTGGCAGTCAATGGGCGGGCGTGCTGTGATGCTAAATATTGGGAATTGATACGGTTGGCAAGAGAGAGACTGAGATGGTGCACTGAGGAAAAAACTCCCCATTCCCGTTTATGTTCCAATATGGTAGAATAATAGTGTTAAATAAAAGAAGGAGTCGAAAGATATGAAAAAAATCATAACCGCCGCAGTTGTTGTGATCGTTGCACTAATAGCCATATTTTTCTTAATTGATGACGGCGCAAGCCAGGAAGCCGATAATCAGGCCGAAGACAACAATCAAGCGGCAGAGGAAGCGAAAGAAGAACCGGAATATAAATACCCGCCGCAAAAAACGCAAAACCTTTTGGATGAACAAGAAGAGCTGGAAGCCGACATTTTAACCGAAAGTGACGGCAGTACACTGGACGAGCCGTATGTGACGCTTGATCCGTATGACCGAAGCCCGCTCGCGGCACTTGTTATTTTTGATACGGAGGAAGCGACCAAAGTCTCGTTCACGGTCAAGGGTAAAGATAACGAATCGGATATCTCGAAAACGATGGACGACTTTAAAACGCATCACGAACTCCCTGTATTGGGGCTGTATCCCGATTTTGACAATACAATCGAAATTGAAGCGGAAACAGAATCCGGGGAAACGCTGGAAAACACAATAACCATTACGACGGATGAATTGCCAGATTATATACCGGAAATTGACATTAAAACAGCGGATAAAGGCAAGATGGAAATTCATGAAAATGAACTGACCTTTGCCATTCCGAGTACGAAATTTGTCTACGGGTTTGATATTAATGGTGACATCCGCTGGTATGGCTCGGGCTATAACAGCCACGTTCTGCAGGAATTAGACAATGGGCACCTATTATATCTGGGCAAGGATGATAACGGCGGCAGTGCCTATAACCGCATGTTTGAAACAGATTTTACGGGCAAACTGTATAATGCCTTCAAAATCAGCGAAGAGGCTGCCGAAGCAGAATCAGAAGGAATGGAATCAACCCTGGTTCACCATGATATCGCTGAACTGCCATCCGGCAATTTGGTCCTGACCGTTAATGATGGTGAAGGCGACTATATCGAAGACATCATGATTGAGATTGATCGGGAAACCGGTGATGTTGTGAAACAAATCGATTTGAAAGACCTTTTCCCTAAGGAAGCTTATGAGGACTATGAAGAAAATGATGAAGGGTTGAAGGACTGGTTCCACCAAAACTCTGTGGTATATGATGAGCATGATAACAGTCTTATCATTTCCGGCCGAAACAGTGACACGGTGATGAAGATTGATTATGAAACCGAAGAAATTAAATGGATGCTCGCTTATCCGGAAGACTGGGATGAGGACATGCAGGAACATCTTATCGATGGCCAGGGAGACGATTTCAAATACCCGGGCGGTCAGCACGATGCCAATATCCTCCCTGATTTCGATAATAACCCGGACACACTTGATTTGCTGCTGTATGATAACAATACGGTTGTCACGCGCGGTGATGAGGATTTGTCCAAAGAGTTCAGTGCCGCTACTCACTACCGAATCAATGAAAAAACTAAAGAAGCGGAAATCATTTGGACATATGGGGAAGAACGCGGTGAGGACTATTTCACTAACATCATCGGCAGTGCCCGGTACCAGCAAGACACCGGCAACATTTTAATTGATTTCGGCCATGTGGATGGCGGCAATCAAAGCAACATTGTCGAAGTGACCCATCACGACGATGCGGAGGTTGTCTTTGAAGCAGAAATCACTGACTTTCCAAAAGGGGCCTGGGTCTACCGGAGTGTCAGATACGCGCTGTATACGAATACGTGGGAAAATGACTTTTCGTTAAATGAATAGCAAGAAGGCAGCGGTCATGGGGCAGAGGGTAAGACTCTCTGCCCCCTTCATTTACCCAACAACAGGTAAAAAGCACCAGGCCATGACATTTCGACTGTTACATCACTCATTCTTTTGTATGAATTTGCTGTTACTCAAACAAATCGTATTGACTGACTGCCGAAATTTTGCTACTATTAGATGAATTTAAATAACAATCTATTTGGGAAGAGTATTTGGAGAAACCCATTGAAAGATTTGGCTGCTCTAAGAAGTGGTCATAGGATTTGATATGGGTTTCTTTTTTATTTATCATGTGTTCTTCCTTCCGTCAAAAGTAGAATATGCTTGGCACTACACCATTCGCTAAGCATTTCTAATAAACTCTTCGGAAAGTTGACACGGAAGGAGGGGGGCGAAACAAGTCTATCTGAAGACAAATTAATACAGGAGGTTCATAAGTTATGAAAAAACTGTTAAAACGAATGACCATTTTATCAATTGCCGCTTTAAGTCTATCCTTTTTATTTCCAACAGGAGCAGCACTTGCAGCCCAAGATAATAACTATGAAAATACTGTCACAAACATTGCACATCGAGGATCGTCTGGTCATGCTCCCGAAAATACAATTGCTGCTTATGATTTGGCATTTGAACAGAAGGCAGATTATATTGAAATAGATGTTCAGATGACTGAAGATGGCGAGCTGGTGAGCATCCATGACACAACTGTGGATCGTACAACAGATGGAACCGGAAGTGTAGGAGATTTTACGTTGGAAGAGTTACAAAACCTTGATGCTGGTAGCTGGTTTGATTCATCGTTTGCGGGTGAAAAAATCCCAACTGTAGAAGAGATTCTAGACCGTTACAGAGGGAAAATTGGTATTCTGGTTGAGCTTAAAAGTCCAGAACTTTATCCTGGGATTGAGGAGAAACTTGCGGATGCTTTAATCGAACGTAACCTGGATAAACCAAATAATAATAAAATCATAGTTCAATCCTTCAATCATGACTCCGTAAAGAGATTCCATAACATAATACCTTCTATGCCAGTCGGAGTTCTAGTAGGTCATGGACAAGCTGATAATGGTGAAATTACGGATGAACATCTTGAACAATATGCTAAATATGCAGACTATGTCAACCCGAATAAAAGCTTATTGGACCAAGATACAGTAGACAGGATTCATCATAGAGCCCTAAAAACATGGCCATATACAATCGTTGATGAAGAGTGGGTTGATCTGTTAATGGACTACGGTGTTGATGGAATTATTACAGATTATCCAGAACTAATGGATTTCCGTTAAAACAAGATATTGAACGACTTTATTTTAAAAATCATAGCGGGTTGGAAGCCCGGTCCCTTGCCTCAAAAGGGTGGAGATTATGTCTTCACCCTTTTTATTTAGTTTATTAATGGTTTGGACAGGGTTTCAGCACAAATGCGATACAACGTCAATGGTATTTTAGAAAAAGTATTAAATATGCTACAATTGATTTAAAATGTCGGAGGTATACTATGGAAAATATAGTTGATATCATTAATTCCCAGGTTATATCATCTGTCAAACAAGCAGACGATATTGATAAAGCCATCAATTCAAATACTAACGTTACTTTTCTATTAACAGGTGACCTAACCAGTACGAAATCATATATAAATCGTTTACAGGAAGCTGGTAAAATAACCTTTGTTCATATTGATTTTATTGATGGCCTTTCCAACACGCCAAGTGCTATAAAATATATTGCTGAACAATGGCAGCCCCAAGGTATTATTACCACAAAGAGCAACTTGATTAAACACGCTAAAGAAATGGGGCTTTTGACCATACAGAGGATTTTTCTGATTGACCGAAACGCCGTGAAGAGAGGTATCGATATTGCACATTCTTGTAAACCGCATGCTATAGAAGTGTTGCCGGGATTGATGCCTAATATAATAGACGAATTGACAAAATTAACCCACCTGCCAATCATAGCAGGTGGATTAGTGAATAATAAACAGCAGATACTCGCTGGATTAAAAGCTGGTGCACTAGCTATTTCTGCAGGAAATCCCGGATTATGGAATTATAGATTATGAGATTAAAGATTCACAATATCCTTGACACTTTCTAGAATAACTTTGGGCTTATATATCGATTTTTTCAATAAATTTTCATCAGTGACACCTGTTAATACAAGTACGGATTGTAAACCGTACTCATTACCCATTTTAATATCGGTTTCCAATCGATCCCCTACCATAAAGCAGTTTTCAGGTGGTAATTTAAACAGTTCCGTGACGATAAAATGAGCAGCGAATTTAGAAGGTTTTCCGATTACTGGTTCAATTTTTTCACCCGTTGCACCCTCTATTGCACCTATCATTGCACCGCAGTCCGGTACTTGCCCACCGTAAACCGGGCAAGTCCTATCCGGATTGGTCGCTACTACTTTTGCCCCTTTGCGCCATGCCTGAAAAGCAGAATTAAGTTTATTGTACGTAAAATCACGATCCCAGCCCAAAACAACAAACGCCGCTTCATTATGGTCATCTGTAATAACAATTTGCTGGTTAATCAATTCATCAATAAGGGGCTGCTCACCAATCACCATTACTTTTTCGTCTTTTTTTAGTTGGGATTTTAGATATCTGGCTGTGAGCAAATTTGAATTAACCACTTCATTATAGCTTGTTTCAATCCCAAGCTCGCTTAGCTTTGTGACGTAATTGCTAATACTTTCTATCGATTTATTTGTGAGAAAGATGACTTTATCGCCACGTTCCTTTAATGTTTTTATGGCGTCAGCTGATCCATCAATTAATTTGTTGTCCAGGTAGACTGTTCCATCCAAGTCAAAAATAAACCCCTTTTTCACTACGTATCCTCCTTGGAACCTGCACTATGATTCTTTATTGGTTAATCTGTTAGCAATTGCCTGAAATAGTACAACTATTGCTACCAAGATAATGGACATTGCTGCAGCAGAATAATATTCTGCTCTTAATACGTTTTGGAAAATAGCAAGACTCATTGGAGCCCACTCAGCAGGAGCCATTAATATTGATATACTTGTTTCCTTAATAACAGTTACAAACACTAGTATTGAACCAGCAGCAATACCCGGCAGCATTAATGGGCCGACTACAGTTACTGCAGCAGTCAAGTTTGATGCTCCAAGATTAATAGCAGCTTCTTCGATATCAACTTTAATCGATTTCATGGTACCTATTGTTGATCTAACCATGTAAGGCATCCTGCGGACAGAATAAGCAACAATAAGAATAAAAGCTGTACCTGTTAAGTTAAGCGGCGCTGTATTGAACGTTTGAATTAACGCAATACCAAATGCAATGCCCGGGACAATCAGAGGCACTGTTGTCATAAAATCCAGGCCAGTAGAATTTTGTCTTACAACAAAATAGGATACGAATGTAGCCACTATCACGCTTAATACCAGCGCTCCAAGAGCTAATACAATACTATTTTGGATATTTCCCAAAGAGCCGGTGAATATCTCCTTGTAGTGGTCAAGCGTGTATCCTGACGGCAAAGGATCCTTTCCCCATGTTGTAGCAATCGATTGCAAAAACACTGTTAGCATGCTTAATACAGGCACCAAAACCACGAAAATTGAAAAAGCAGACAAAGGAATGGTTAGCAATTTATTACCATTTAATTTAACTTGTTTAGGTTTCCCTGAAACGGAATCGTAATTTTTTCCTTTTAGGAAGAAATTTTGTAACCAGTATATAACGCCAGCTACAGCAATCATGATGACTGTGAGTATAGCTGCTCCGCCCCAGTTAAAGAATCCTGAAATCTCCCGATAAGCTTCAACGACTATTAAATTCAAATCACTTGGTGCTAAAATGATTGGTGTTCCAAAATCTGAAAAGCTTACTGCAAAAATAACCAGAGAAGTTGATAACATGCCGGGAATCACCAAAGGAAATGTGACAGTGGAAAAAGTCAACCAGCTTTTTGCACCCATGTTTCTTGATGCTTCTTCCAAAGAGATATCACTAACCTTAAATGCTGCAACCATTGGCCAAAGAGCGTAAGGGAAAAAGAAAAATATCTGTACTAAAGCTATTCCCGTCATAGAGTATGGATCAATTAAAAATCCTTCACCGCCCAAGGCCTGGTAGATGTACGTAACCCATCCTGAACGGCCAAACATGATAATAAACGCGTAACCCGAGATAAATGTGGGAACTACCAATGGTATTGTACAAAGAGCGCTAATCGTTCTTTTAAATGGCATTTTGGTTCGTGCAATGCCATAAGCTATGGGGATACAAACAATCAATACGATCACAGACACAAGTACCGAGAGCCATAAACTGTTTTTTAATGCAGCAAAATAAGTTTTATTGGAAAGTACCGATGTGAAATTATCCAGTGTTGAATTCTTAAATTTTTCAATTGTGCTCTGCAAAGTGTCTATGCTAATAAGTGAACCAAAAAAATTAATAGGCTCATTTGTGAAACTAACCAGAAAGACTGATATTAGTGGTATTATAAGGAATAGGGTGAAAAATGCATAAATAAAGAGCTTAATAATACCCAATCCTGTCAAATTTCTTTTGAGCCAATTCATATTAGTAACACCCTCTCAGGCGAGACACCTAACTTCACTTTTGTTCCATGCTGCAGGATATTATCACCAGATTCATATACGGTATCAGCTATTAATTCGTACTTGCCAACTTGAATATCATATCTGACTGTCGACCCCAAATATGTTGCGAATTGTATTACACCTTCAAAATAGTTATCGTAATCCTTAGACTCCTCATCTAATATATTGATACTTTCCGGTCTGATAACCACATGAACCTCATCTTTTTCAGGGGAATCCACTGATTTAACCTTCTGTTCACCGATTTGTATCACTGAACCATCATTTTCCCGTTTGATTAATTTACCATCTAAAATATTAGATTTACCTACAAAATCGGCAATGAATGGAGATTGTGGATTACTGTATAGATCGGTAGGTGTTCCAATTTGTAGGATTTCGCCATCTTTCATAACGGCTACACGGTCCGCCATACTCATAGCTTCTTCCTGATCGTGTGTAACAAAAATTGTCGTGATTTTAAGGTCCTGTTGGATTTGTCTTATTGTATTTCTCATAGAATGTCTGAGTTTTTGGTCTAGGTTGGATAATGGTTCATCCATTAATAAAACTTCGGGTTCCATTACCAAGGCTCTTGCAAGAGCAACTCTTTGCTGTTGGCCCCCTGATAGTTCACTTGTCAATTTTTGCGCATGATCTTGTAATTCAACATATTCTAAAATATCATTTACTTTGTTTTTTATATCTTTAGGATACCTGCCAATTTTGCTGTTAAGCATCCTAGTATAAACGCCAATTTTTTTTAATGGATTACTATTTTTAAGACGTCTGACATTCAAACTATAGGCGACATTGTCAAATACATTCATATGCGGGAATAGCGCATAGCTTTGAAAAACCATCCCGCAGTTTCGCTTATTAGGTGCAATATCATTCATTGCTTCCTCACCTATTTTAATTGTTCCATCTGTAGGGTCTTCAAAACCGGCAATACATCTCATTGTTGTTGTTTTTCCACAGCCAGATGGACCCAAGAGGGCGAAAAACTCGCCCTCTTCAATATCCAAATTAATATTATGAAGAACAGTAACGCCTGAAAAATCTTTTACTAGTTGTTCTACTACAACTGCTCCCATTTTATCATCTTCCTTTTACTCAATTTTAGATTTCCATTCATCTCGAATACGGTCGTAGTTTTCATTCACCCAATCAATATCCAGATCTACAGCATTTTCTTTCAAATTATCGACGGATAAAGGTGTTTGTGAATCTACTTCCGAATTAATAGGAATGTGGTACCAATCTGCTAAAATTTGCTGGGCATCTTCGCTTAGCATAAAGTCCATGAATTTCTTGCCGCCTTCCGGATTTGGCCCATCCTTCACAAGTGTAGCAGGGTTAACAAGAATTGGTGTTTGTTCCGGAACGACAAAATCGACTGATTCACCATTGTTTTTATGTTCATAGGTCATGAAGTCAAATCCAACTGCCACGTGAGCCTCACCTAGTGCAGCCCCTTTGGTAGGTCCTGAACCCGAATCAGGAATCGAGTTGGACTGATCGGCTAATTTTTGGAAGTAGTCCCAGCCTTCTTCTTCTCCGTTCTGCATCATATAACTTAAAACCATTAACGTAGCTGTACCGGATGCTGCAGGATTAGGGAATTGTATTTTTCCTTCCCATTTTGGATCTAATAAATCGTCCCAGGTCTTGGGTGCTTCTTGCTCTGAGACTAAATCGGTGTTATAAGAAAACCCTAGGACAAACATTTCTGTCCCAACATAATAACCATCCTGATGTTTCATTTTAATGCCGTCTTCAACCACTTCCCAATCTTCAGCACTCTCAGGTATATATGAGGTGATGATATCTTTATCAACCGCAGATTCAAATGGAAGAATCCCACCACCGCCATACCAGACATCTGCTTCAGGGTTGTCCTTTTCTGCCATCATTTGGTTGACCAATACGTTCGTACCAGCATAATGAACGTTAACTTCTCCACCGTGGACTTCCTCGAATTTTCGGGCAAGGTCTTTAGACAGATCCGGCGTTTCTGGTGAATATAGAGTTATTGAACCCACATCGCCATCGCTTCCGCTTTCCCCATCCCCTGATGATGAGTCATCACCTGCACATGCGTTAAGTAAAAAAATGCTCACAATGAATGCGATTGCAAGAAACAATGATCGCTTTTTCATTTCTCACACCCCTTTTTAATATTAATTGAATTGACTCTAAAAAGGAGAAAAGACCCATAAATATACGAACCCTAATGTTGTAAACTTAGGGGTTTAATTTATGTTCTCTTCTCCTTAATCTCTGAGAGTATTCAATTATGTACATTTAATATTAGCAAACGCTTTCACATTTGTAAAGAAGATGTGGGAAATTTCAGGACCCACGCTTTAAATTTCCAGTTTTCTTTTCAGAATTTTAAAGGTGTTTCCTGCGTTAAATTGCGACAATAGTCATAAAGAAACGACATTCTTCACAGGTGAATGACATACTCGTCCCAACGA